>PGZD01000029.1 GCA_002843155.1 Gammaproteobacteria bacterium HGW-Gammaproteobacteria-3 | reverse complement strand
ATAGGGTTCTTTTTCATGGCACGATCTCCAGTCAGGGTAGGGCTCAGGTTCGACTAACCGAAGGGTCAAAAGTTGCTGAGACTTATGGGTAATCAGGAATTTCTTTAAGTGGCAAATATCTTTAAAAATGAGTCAAGTTTAAAAACTTGGACACAAACAACCCTAACCCCATGAAAAAAGGAGTTTGCCTGGGAGCTTGTCGGAGAATAGCTGTCTCAATTTCCTAAGCACAAGATATAATGTTTAGGCATTGTTAATAGATACTATATATTGATGTGGAATGAGTTAAACGTTAATTCCAGGACAAGTTCCCAGGTAATTATGCAGATTTACGCATCAGATAGGTAGCTTTGCGTAATTTGAGGTAACTCTATCTCAAACCTCGAGTCGAGAGCGGTTTGCAGGTTTCGGCCTTGGTGTGAGTGATCTCTGGCGGGCCACGATTTAAATTGAGCGCAAATATTAAGGTTTGGCATAAAGTTAGTGTTGAAGGAAGGGAAACACCGCGCATGAGTGGCTTTGCACGGCTCTATTTTCTGGTAAGCTAACTGTTTGGCCCGGTAGCGGCGCCGATCTTTTTTATATTCAATCATCAGGAAAAATCATGCTCTGGCTAAAAGCCCTACATTTAATATTCATGGTGACCTGGTTCGCCGGTCTGTTTTATCTGCCGCGACTGTACGTCTATCATGCCATGAGTTCCGACGCCATCAGCAACGAGCGTTTCAAGGTCATGGAACGAAAATTATTTTTCGGCATCATGACGCCGGGCATGATAGCCACGTTCATTTTCGGTATCTGGATGCTGGCTGATTATGCCTGGGTTTTGTATTCAGGCGCGGGCTGGCTGCATGTCAAATTGGTTTTATTGGCCCTGATGCTGGTTTATCATGTTTTCTGCGGTGTCTGGTTATTCGATTTCAAACAGGATCGCAACCGGCATTCACATGTTTATTACCGGTGGATGAATGAAGTGCCGGTTTTATTTCTGGTCGGCATCGTTATCCTTGCCGTGGTCAAACCGTTTTGAACAAGAGGGCACAGCGTCCCGCAGTTCTGTGTTTTTCCGGTCACGACCCTTGCGGCGGCGCCGGAATCCAGGCTGACATAGAAACCCTAGTCAGTCACGGCTGCCATGCGGCCAGTGTCATAACCGCCTTAACCGAGCAGGACAGTCATAATGTCAAAAAAATCCTGCCGCAAACGCCTGACGCTATTTTCAGTCAGGCGCAAACGCTATTGGCCGATTTACCCATTAAAGCTTTTAAAATCGGCTTGATCGGACATGCCGACAGCGCTCGGGCGATTCATGCCATTTTGCAGCAATATTCGGATATTCCGGTGATTCTGGATACCGTGCTGGCGGCCGGCGGCGGCGCGCCACTGGCCGACGAAAACTTGCTTGGGGCCATCAACGAACTGTTGGTGCCTTGCGCCACCGTGTTGACGCCGAACAGTGTCGAAGCGCGTAAACTCACGGGACTTGACGATTTACCGGCGGCGGCGCTGAAATTACTGGAGCGGGGCGCGCGTTATGTATTGGTCACCGGCAGTCATGAACAGACCGATACCGTTTGCAACCAATTATTTGCCGATGGCCGACTGCTCGAAGCGTTTAACTGGGACCGGTTGCCGCACAGTTATCACGGCTCCGGTTGTACCCTGGCCGCCGCCATTGCCGGTTTGAGCGCGCAGGGGCTGGCGCCTTTCAACGCCGTGCTGGAAGCCCAGGAATATACCTGGAATGCTTTGCAGCACGGCTACCGGCCGGGTAGCGGTCAATATCATCCCGATCGACTGTTCTGGATGGCGTCCGATTTGTGAAAATGCCTGCAAGCGGGCTTTACGCCATTACTCAGACCGAACATAAATCGCTCGACACCATCGTTCGGGAAGTAACCGAGGTTTTGCGTGGCGGCGCCGCCGTCGTGCAGTACCGGGATAAAAATCCAGCCGACGCCAAGGCGCTGGGCAAAGCTTTGTTGCAAACCTGTCATGGACACGGTGTACCGTTGATTATTAACGATGCGGTTGACCTGGCCGCAAGCCTTGGCGCCGACGGCGTTCATCTGGGCAAGGACGATGGCGAAATCAAACGGGCGAGACAGCTATTGGGCGCCGAGGCCATTATCGGCGTGTCCTGTTACGATTCGCTGGAGCGGGCTGAAAAAGCGCAGCGTCAGGGCGCCGATTATGTCGCTTTCGGACGTTTTTACGCTTCGGGAACCAAGCCGTTGGCAGCACCGGCCCACATCGAAACGCTGCGACAAGCTCGGGAAAAAATCGCTGTGCCGATTGTCGCCATCGGCGGCATTACGCCGGAAAACGCAGAGCCGTTACTGGCGGCGGGCGCTAATCTTCTGGCCGTCGTCGGCGGCGTTTTCGACCGCGACCCGAAAGCTCAAGCGCAAGCTTTTCAAATTCTTTTTGCAGCCCGGAAGCTTTGATATAGTTGACCAGGATGAGCCGACCCGACTCAATCCATCGCTCAAAATCCTGAGCCTTTCACAGTATTGTTTTTTATCCAAACAGAAGAAGGAGAGCAACATGCAGCAAAAACCGGCAACAACGCGTGTAAAAATCAACCCGCTCATACAGACACGCTGGAGTCCCAGAGCGTTTGTTTCAGACCGGCCCGTCAGCCGCGATGATTTGCTGGCGCTGCTGGAGGCCGCTCATTGGGCGCCGTCCTGCTTCAATGACCAGCCGTGGCGTTATATCGTGTGCGACAAGTTCTCCGATGAAAGCGCCTGGCAACAAGCGCTGGCAACTTTGGCTGAAAAAAACCAGCTCTGGGCCAAAAATGCTCCGGTACTGATTTTGGCCGTTGCCATGAATAATTTTAATCATAACGGCCAGCCCAATCGCTGGGCCCAATATGACACCGGCGCCGCCAGCGTCAGCTTGTGCTTGCAGGCCACCGCGCTGGGCTTGATCGTGCATCAAATGGGCGGCTTCGATGCCGACAAGTCGCGGCAGGTTTTCAAGTTGCCGGACGATTGTGTGCCGATGGCTATGATGGCGGTCGGCTTTCAGGCGGAAGCGGATGTGCTCGATGATGACTTCAAGGACAGTGAATTGGCCGCGCGTTCCCGGGCTGCGCTGGATGAGCGCTTTTATGCGGGGCAATGGGGTGAAGGTATCGAGTAATTCGCAATCCACGTTGTTGGGGTCGATAGCAGGCCAACGGTTTTTGCAGAGTATAAAATTTAAGTGGATAAATTTTTGTTGGGGTAAAATGCGCCGTTTGCCTATCGACATTATAAGCGGCAACGAACAAAGATAATCTACATTTAATATTGGTTACCTAAAACAAATACTTGCAATAATGAAACAAAATAGTGTGTCTTTTTTTTATATGGTGTGGGCGGCTTTAATTTTTCAAGGTGTGGCTGCCGCCGATCATGACGGCCAAAAAATAACCGCCGGTTGGGTGGAAAATATTATTCTGGCCACGGGGCAGGTCAAACTTCGGGCTAAACTCGACACCGGCGCCAAAACATCATCGATTCACGCCGAGAACATCGAACATTATGATGTCGATGGCGAACCCTGGGTGCGTTTTTCCCTGCCGCTGAGTTTTTTAAAAAACGCCAAACAACGCCATACCATAGAGACGCCGGTGGTACGCACTGTGTTGATCAAAAGGCATAAATTGGAATCGATGCGGCGGCCTGTGGTGCAATTGGCTTTTTGCATCAACGCGCATTTTTATGAAGCCGAGTTCACTCTGGCCGACCGCAGTAACTATATTTACCCGGTGTTATTGGGCAGAAGCTTTCTGGCCGACAATATCGTGGTCGATGCCGGCACCACGCATAAAAAATCCAAATTGATTAAACGTCTGGATTGTACGCCTGAATTGGCTACTGATCAGGGCGAAAATTAAATACGCTTGCTTTGCGCAATGATAAGCTGTAACCGGAATCCGACCAACGACGACTCAACTCAAGCACAGTGATAAATTTGAAAAATTTACATGTCAAGCTACTGGCTTTAATCCTGATTGTATTAAGCGCCACCATCACTTTTTATAAAGTGACGGAATTGAAATTACCGCTGATGCCGGTCGAAGAAGCTGACCTTTGGACAGTGGAAGCAAAAGTGACTTACAAAGCTTCGCCCGGCCCTTCCAAAGTGACTTTGTTATTGCCCAAGCAGGTGCCGGGTTTTATTTTGCTGGACGAAAATTTCGTCTCCGGCCGTTATGGCCTGACTTTGGAGGACAATGACCTCAATCGCATCGGGCAATGGGCTGTGCGCCGCTCCAAAGGGGAGCAAACGTTGTATTATCGGATGCAACTGATTCCCGGCGAGAAGGAAAAGTTTAAAGATAAAACGCCTACCTATCCGCAGCCGGTGGAATACCCTGAAATCATGCGTACTGCGGTAACGGTGTTGTTGGAGGAGGTGCGCAGTAAATCCGCCGATATTAAAACTTTTGCGCATGAACTGTTGATACGGTTGAATGAGCCGAACGCCGACGACAATATCAAATTGCTCAGAACGGAGGCAACGACGCCACGGGCCTGGGTGCAACGCGAAATCAGTATTTTGCAAGGCGCCAATATCCCTTCGCGCCAAGTCAATCTTCTGGTGCTGACGGACGGCGCCCGGCACAGCAAACTGGTGCCTTGGTTACAGGTCCACAATGGTCAGCGCTGGCTGGCGTTTAACCCCAAAACCGCCGAATCCGGGTTTCCCGCCAACGCTATTATCTGGTATTACGGCGATGCGCCCCTATTAAGCGTGATCGGCGGCAAAAGTGAGAAAGTTGATTTTTCCGTGTATAAACAATCGCAAGGCATGGCGGCTTTGACGCAGCAACGGGCCGGTAAAATCAACCCAAAAATCATGGGGTTTTCACTTTTTAATTTGCCGGTACAAACCCAAAATGTTTACAGAATTTTAGTGATGGTGCCGCTGGGTGCTTTGTTGATCGTGGTTTTGCGTAATATAGTCGGACTTAAAACATTCGGCACTTTCATGCCGATTCTGATCGGCATGGCCTTCCGTGAAACCGAGCTGCTGTGGGGCTTATTTTTATTCAGTGTACTCATAGCCTTAGGCTTGATGATACGTTTTTATCTTGAATATTTACGTTTATTACTGGTGCCGCGCCTGGCTGCGGTCTTGATTATCGTCATCATCCTGATGACCTTGCTGAGCCTTTTGACCCATAAACTGGGCATCGATCGCGGCCTTTCCATCGCACTGTTCCCGATGGTCATCATCGCCATGACCATCGAACGCATGTCTCTGGTATGGGAAGAACACGGACCGTCCGAAGCTTTGCAGCAGTGCGCCGGGAGCTTACTGGTGGCCTCTTTCAGCTTTCTGATAATGACCAACGCATTGCTTGAACACCTGATGTTTGTTTTTCCTGAATTGCTGTTCATGTTGCTGGCCTGCACGATGCTGTTGGGCCGTTATACCGGCTACCGGCTGAGCGAACTTTGGCGTTTCCGCTCCGTCATCCTGAAAGGGTAATTTCATGGCCTGGAATAGTTTTCTGCAACCATCCCGCAATTTGCGCAAGTTGGGTTTGCTGGGCATGAATCAACGTAACGGTGATTATGTCCTGCGTTATAACCCGCGTAAATTCTATCCTCTGGTCGATGACAAATTACGCACTAAAAAACTGGCGCAGTCGGTCGGAATAGCCGTTCCTGAACTTTATGCCGTGATCGAGGCCGAATATCAAATCGCAAAATTACCGGCACTGCTGGAGGCCTATGACGACTTTGTCGTAAAGCCCGCGCATGGCAGCGGCGGTGAAGGAATTTTAATTATCAAAGGCCGACGTAATGGCTGTTTTCGCAAGCTCAATGGAACTTTGTTGTCCTGTGCGGAAGTGGGTTACCATATTTCCAATATTCTCAGCGGCATGTACAGCCTCGGTGGGCAACCGGATGTCGCCCTGATCGAATACCGGGTTGATTTTGATCCGGTATTCGATCAGGTCAGTTATCAAGGTGTGCCGGACATACGCACGATAGTGTTTCGGGGTATTCCGGTAATGTCGATGCTACGGCTGCCGACGCGCCAATCCGACGGAAAAGCCAATTTACATCAGGGCGCTATCGGGGTCGGCATCGATCTGGTCAACGGCCTGACTACTTGCGGCGTATGGCATGAGGATTTGATTGAAGCCCATCCCGATTCGGGTTACAGCATCAATGGTCTGGCTATTCCCGGATGGGAAAATATTATGCAACTGTCGGCCGGATGCCGGGAGCTGGTGTCGCTGGGTTATATTGGCGTCGATATCGTGCTTGATTCCAGGCTGGGGCCGCTGATGCTGGAAATCAACGCCCGTCCCGGCCTGAGCATACAACTGGCCAATAAAAAAGGTTTGCTACCGCGCTTGCAGGCTGTTGAAAAAATCAAGACGATCCCCGCATCACTGGTTGAGCGCGTGGTTCTGGCGAAGCAAATTTATCGGCAATGCTAGCCCACCCTTGTTGAAACGCCACGCCCGGCTTTTTTTGCGTTTCCGGTGCATGGTCGGAACCCCGATCCTTTAACTCATATCGCCATGCACTCATTATATATCGTTGTTGACCATCAGGAAGACTGGGCGCCTTATTATCCGACGCCTGATCTGATCGGTGTCGAAGACTATCTCACGCTGCAAAAAAACACCCACGACAAGATTCAGGTCATCAACCTGTGCCGGGATTATGACTATCTGGGCACCGGTTATTATTGTTCATTGCTGGCCGAAGCACGGGGACAGCGGGTGATACCCTCGATTCGAAGTATCAACGATCTGGCCAATCATCATTATTACCGCCTGTATGATGACGATCTGGATAAATACCTGGACAAACATCTGGAAAAATGCGGGCAGGCCGGAGCCGATACGTTAACCATCAAGATATTTTTTGGTAAGGTTTCGTATACGCCATTGGAAAAAATAGCCCGGCGCTTGTTCGAGCTTTACCCTTGTCCGATTTTGACGGTTGCTTTTAAACGCGGGCAGCGTTGGGAAATCACCAACATGACGCCGGGGAATCTGGCCGATCTGAACGAAGAAGAGCAAACCCAGTTTGCCACAGCCATCAATGCCTATAGCCGGAAAATCTGGCGCAAACCCAGGGCGCGCAAGCAATTTCGCTTCGATATGGCGATTTTATGCAATGCCGAAGAACACATGCCGCCCAGCGACAGCAAAGCCATTAAAAACTTTATCCGCATCGGTAACGAACTGGGCGTTGATGTCGATGTCATCGACAAAAATGATTATGCCCGGCTGCTGGAGTATGACGCACTGTTTATCCGGGAAACCACGGCCATTGACCATCATACTTACCGGTTCGCCAAGCGCGCCGAAAGCGAGGGCCTGGTGGTGTTGGATGATCCGGATTCAATATTGAAATGCACCAACAAAGTATTTCTGGCCGATTTGCTGTCGATGCACGCCATCGACACGCCCAGGACGCAATTGTTAATGCGTGATAAAGCTTTGGATTTTGCCGAACTGGAGCAACTGTTCCAATATCCTGTGGTGCTTAAAATTCCGCACGGCTCGTTTTCGCGTGGTGTGGTCAAAGCCCATGACCGGGCCGATCTTGAGCGGCATTGCCGCGAATTATTCAATGAATCGGCTATTTTACTGTTGCAGGAATATGTATTGACCGATTTCGACTGGCGTATCGGTTTTTTGAATAACCGGCCTATCTACGCCTGTAAATATTATATGGTGCGCGGTCACTGGCAAATCTATAACTACAGCGGCAACAAAACACAGGGTAAAAGCGGCGGCTTTGAAACGCTGGCCATTCATGAAGTGCCCAAAGATGTCATCAAAACGGCCAGCAAAGCGGTTAAACTGATCGGTGATGGACTCTATGGCGTCGATCTCAAACAGGTCGATGGCCGCAACGTGATCATCGAAATCAATGACAACCCCAGCATCGACAGCGGCGTCGAAGACCTTTATCTGGGTGATGACCTGTACCGCATCATTATGGAAGAATTTATCCGTCGTCTCGAACGCAAGCACAGAACCTTTTTATAGATACCGATATGCCGACTCAATACGCCATCGATTGCTTCGCCGAAAATTATTTTGACGCCCGGGACAAATTTCTGGCGGCCTGTGCGCCTTTGCCCGGACAACTGAAGTCGTTGCGACAGCCTGTCGCCCATTATGAAAACCGCCCGTTGTTTACCGATGTGTTCCGGCTGGGATCGGAGCAGGCCGAAAAAGTGCTGATAGTGATCAGCGGCACACACGGTGTCGAAGGTTTTTGCGGTTCTGCGGCTCAGATTAATTGGCTCAGGCAGCAGACCGTACCGGATAACGATATCGCGCTATTGTTTATTCATGCCCTCAATCCTTACGGCTTTGCCCATTTGCGCCGGGTCAACGAGGACAATATCGATCTTAACCGGAACTTCATCGATTTTACCAAAGTGCCGGTTAACGAAGGCTATCGGCAGTTGGCTTCTGTTTTATTGCCGCCGCAATGGACCGAGTCCTGCAACCGGGAAGCGCTGATGACACTTGCCAACTATGCGGAGCAACACGGCAGACGCCAAACCGAAGAAGCCGTCAGTGGCGGCCAGTATCAATACGCCGACGGCTTGTTTTATGGCGGTTCAAAACCTTCCTGGTCCCGGCGTAACATCGAAACCCTTATTCAGGATTATCATTTAAGCAAGCGCGGGGCTGTCGTGGTCATCGACATTCATTCGGGGCTTGGCCCTTACGGTTACGGCGAGCTGATTTCCGATCATCCGCCGCTATCGCCCGCCGCACTGCGGGCCAGACGCTGGTTTGGCGACAGCGTTACGGAACCGGCCCTGGGTACTTCGACATCGGTTCTGAAACAAGGTTTGCTCGATTATGCCTGGCATGATGCCTTGGGCGACCGGGGTTGTTGCCTGACACTTGAATTCGGCACTTACGCGGTTGATGAAATGTTCCGGGTGCTGCGCGAAGAAAATTATTTCCGGCAACAATTTTTTAGGGAGGGTATCGCCTCCGAGTCTTTACAAAACGCGCGGCAACGGCTACGGGATTATTTTTTTCCCGATAAAGAAGACTGGAAAGAAATGGTGCTGTTTCGAAGCTGTCAAGTGATGCGGCAGGCGCTGGCCGGATTGAAGTCAAAACCGAGTGCTCACGATATGCGATGATAACATTATCCGAGCGAACGCCTGCGCCCGATCCTGCCGCCCTTGACTTTCGCAGTGCCGACAAAAAAGATGTCAAAGCCCTGGTGGCGCTTGAAAACCGTTGTTTCAACCAGGATCGCTTGAGCGCCCGAAATTTTCACTGGATGCTGGAAAAAGGCCATGCCGATATTATCCTGGCCGAGCAAAACGCCATCATGGCCGGTTATGTGCTGATTTTATACCGCCGGGGCACTTCCTTGGCGCGCGTGTATTCGCTCGCGGTCTTGCCGGAATATCAGGGTCTGGGTATTGGCGCGGCCTTGCTGAAAAACGCCGAGCAGCGCGTCAAGGCGTATGATTGTGTTTATCTGCGTCTGGAAGTGCGTCCCGATAACGTCGGCGCCATCGCCTTGTACAAACGCCTGGGTTATCGGCAATTCAACAGCAAGCAGGATTATTACGAAGATCACAGTGAAGCTTTGTGTTTTGAAAAACGCATCATTTATCCGCATCCGGTATTCCGGCTCAGCGTTCCGTATTACCGGCAGACCACTGATTTCAGTTGCGGCCCTGCTTCATTGATGATGGCAATGGCGGCGTTGAAGGCTGATAGCGAGTTGACGCAAGCCCATGAATTACAAATCTGGCGCGAATCCACCACCATTTTCATGACTTCCGGGCATGGCGGCTGCGGCCCGCACGGTTTGGCACTGGCTGCCTGGCGGCGTGGTTTCAATGTCGAAATGTACCTGAGCCACAAAGATGTATTGTTTATCGACGGCGTGCGTAATCCTGAAAAACGTGAAGTGATCAGCCTAGTGCAACAGGATTTCATGCGCCAGCTTGCACAGACCCCCGTGGCGATACATTATCATAATGTGACTCTGCCGGAATTGATAGAACATCTGGATAACGGACGCATTCCGATGATTTTGATCAGCACCTATCGCATCAACCGCAATAAAGCGCCGCATTGGGTTTTATTGACGGCCCACGATCCGCATTTTATCTACATGCACGATCCCGAAGTCGATACCGAGCACCATGCCAGCGACGCCGACAGTATCTATGTGCCGATACCAAAATCCGAATTTGTAAGCATGGCCCGATTTGGCCGCAGTCAGTTAAGGGCGGCTTTGATAGTGTCGAGGACGGGTTAAGGAATGTGCAAAGAAAATGGATTGGATAACTTTCGTAAGACAAAAACCTTCAAATCTTTCAAACCAAGCGTAGCGACGATCCGATATTATATGAATTCAAGGGTTCTTAATGAAGAGCCGCATACGGCAAGGCGCTTCAGAAAAGCATGGTAAGTACGATGTTATTTTTGTCGAAAGAAACCGGGCTGCTCGACCTAAAGTTTTTGACGAAATAGCCGACTTTAAAGGAGTCCCATTGATTTTTTCGTCAAGGATTTAAAAGCATGTTGTTAAAACGATTACTGATCTGTGCCGCCTTGTTGTTTGGGCCACCGGGCTTTGCGGTTGATGTACACGGCCTGTTCGAAGCTGAAGTCATCAGCTTCAGCCAACAGCCGGAAGACCACAGGGCCGCCATTCATGATGCTTTGATGATTGTTTTGAACAGGATACTGGTGGGCGACAACATTGAACAAGACCCTGCGGTGCAAAAGGCCTTGGCGTATGCGGCAAGCCTGGTCAGGCATGAGCAGTATTCAAGGGTCGAAAATAAATACGATACCAACACCCTGGCGCGCAATCTTCGGGTTGTTTTTGACGATGCCGCCTTGCTGGATTTATTGCAACACAGCCGACTGCCCCTCTGGAATGAAATCAGGCCCAACACGCTGGTCTGGCTGGTTGTCGAATCTTTCGGCGACCGACGTTTTTTCAAACCCAAAGCCATGCCGGGATTGGATCATTTAGTGCAAAAAGCCGCTCGGCGACAAGGCTTGCCGTTGCTTTTTCCGCGTCTGGACAAACAAGAACTCAAACGTATTTCTATTGATCAGGTATTGACGCAAGACTCCGTTCCATTGCTGAAATTGTCGAGCCGCTATGGCGCGCCTGCCATTCTGGTGGGGCGCCTGGTAAATCGGCAGTGGTGCTGGCAATCGCAATGGACGCTTTATTTCGACCAGGATATACAGCAATGGACGGGGCCTTGCAACTCCAGATATGAAGCGTTATTGCTGGGTGTCCACGGCGCTTATGAACAACTGGCCGCCTTTTACAGTGTTAAACCCGACGTGGCCAAGCCTGCGTATGATTTCGAGCCAAGATAATTCGCGGAAACAGGTAGAGGGTAAACACAGCGGTTTCAGCGGTTAATCAAATTAAGAAATTCCGAACGGGTACTGATGTCTTTACGAAAAATGCCGGTCATCACTGAAGTGATCATCACCGAATTCTGTTTTTCCACGCCGCGCATCATCATGCACAAATGCTTGGCTTCGATAACGACAGCCACACCTTTGGCATCAACCGCCGTTTCAATGGCGTCGGCGATTTGTTTAGTCAGTTTTTCCTGAATCTGCAAGCGCCTTGCATACATATCGACCACGCGCGCCAATTTTGACAGACCCAGCACTTTGCCTCTGGGTAAATAAGCGATATGGCATTTTCCGATAAAAGGCAATAAATGATGTTCGCATAAAGAATAAAGCTCAATATCTTTACAAATCACCATATCTTCGGTGTCGGCTTCAAATATAGCGCCATTCAGCACATCTTCCAGTTTTTTGCCATAACCGTTGTTTAAAAATTTAAACGCCTGGGAAGCCCGTTTAGGTGTATCGATCAAACCTTCACGCCCTAAATCCTCGCCAACCGCTTCAATAATTTTGGAAAAATACTCTTCCATTGTTTATATCTCAATAATAAAAGTGGCTGAGTAGTATACCTTATCGGCGCGTTAAATCTAATGCCTTGATAATGACAGCCTCATCGGCATCGGCATGATGCACATTGTCGCTAAGGTAGCTCCGCCACGCCCTGGCACCGGCAACACCGTGAAAAAGCCCCAGAATATGGCGTGTTATGCTATGCAAACGCACATCTTGCGCCCGCTGCTCTTTAGCATAAGGCAATAATGACTCGATGACTTGCTCCCGGCTTTGATAATGATGTCTTTTGGCGTAAAAACGCGCGTCCACTTCAGTCAGCAGATAGGGATTATGATAGACTTCCCGCCCTACCATGACGCCATCGACACGCCGATTGATGTCGCAGGCTTGCTCCAGGGAACTGACACCACCATTCAGGATGATTTCCAGCTCTGGAAAATCGCTTTTGAGACGATAAACGGTTTCGTACCGTAACGGTGGAATTTCCCGGTTTTGCTTGGGCGAAAGCCCTTTCAGCCAAGCTTTGCGGGCATGGACAATAAACGTCCGGCAACCTGCGGCGGCCACCGTTTCGACAAAATAAGCCAGCTCTTCATAAGAATCCTGCTCATCAATACCAATTCTGGATTTAACCGTAACGGGTATCGAGACCGCTTGCTTCATGGCCGCGACGCATTCAGCCACAAGCCCGGGTGTCGCCATCAGACAGGCGCCAAAGCGACCATTTTGTACCCGATCACTGGGGCAGCCAACATTCAGATTGACCTCATCGTAACCGTAATCTTCAACCATTTTGGCACACACAGCCAACTCGCCCGGAACACTCCCGCCCAATTGGAAAGCAACCGGATGTTCGCTGGCATCGAAGTTAAGGAAGCGATGTTTATCGCCATGCAGCAAAGCCCCGGTAGTCACCATTTCCGTATATAAAAAAGCCTGCTTGGAAAGCAGTCTGTAAAAATAACGGCAATGCCGGTCGGTCCAGTCCAGCATTGGAGCTACGCAAAACCTGTGGGCCTGAAATTTACTGGGGTAAGCCGTGTCGCAATTGGGTTCTAAAGCTTTTAACATTGAATATTCTTAAACCTTTAGGTTATTTTTGTGTTTTTCCAATCCAGACATGAGCCTGAGCGCGGGCTGTTTGTGAGTCATTTCTCAGGCGACGCTTTGTTGGGATTTGTTAATCGATTGATTGAAAGAGTTTTGTCCTGGCCTCATTGAGGTGCAGCAGTTTTTATACATACAATGCAATCATAATTAAGTTTGAATGGTGTTTAGAGATTAGATATTTGAAACAGGAAAAGCTAGATAAATGAAATAAAACGGAATAAAAAGGGATAAAACGAAACGACAAAATAAAAATTTGTTTCACTATGTGCAAATAAATGAAACAGGTTATTTTGGAGAAATCAGGTTTTTTCTGCCTCCAGATAAACCGCTCTCAAATGCTCAGGTAACACTTCTGCGGGATAAATTTTTGCGCGGATTTTCCCAAGGTGCCACCACCATTTTTGAATAGGTTGGCTGTCATCGTCTTGTGTAAGTTCAGGGTCAAGCCAGTCCAAGTCTAACACATAGATAAGCGCCTCTTCGTCAAGCGCAGCTAGTTTTTGAATTTGAGTTTTTGTAAGAACCGCTTGCGCAAGGTCATCACGGCGGCCGGAAAAGCCCGGCGCTGAGCCGCTGTCAAGCGCATAACGCACCAATTCTTTATACCAGATTAACGGATCTGTTTTATCAACTCGTCCAAGCTCAGCCATACAGGCTCCAGTTTATTACCATCATCATTAAAAACAGTCACGCGCTGACCGTTTTTATCCATTATAGCGGTTAATTGCAAAGTTTCGCTATGCAACACATAGCGGCTGTTTTCATTAGGCCTTTTACGCAATGTAGCACCGGGATCGGCAAAGACGCGTTCGAACCAGGAATTGAGTTGCCCGGATTCGCTAATGGTTTCTCCTTCCACATATTTACGCTTTAAAGAATGGGATACAACAAAAGCGGCGGTTAACCGGAAAAATAGGGTACTTCTTTCGAAGAAGCCCAGTCTGTTTTCTATGACGAATTTGCAGTGTAGTTTTATGATGAAGGGCATTCGGAAGAGGAATACCGTTTTTTAATGCTTGGTTTTAGTTGTGAATCCAGAATGTTGCTCGTCTGCCATTGCGAAGCCATTACTTTGCCGAACGGAATGGGCGAACAATGGCCGACCATTTAGCTAAGGCTGAAGCAGCCACGAAGCGATAGTCTCGGCCAGCCAGTTGGGGTCGTCGAGCGGCAAATCATGTCCGCCCCAGGAGTGTTCCTGATAGCAGGCGTCCCATGCCGTGGCCAGTTTGCGGCTGCAACGGTAATCGACCAGGCGGTCATGGCGCGATGCAATCAACAACAGGGGCGCTTGCGGTTTTTGGCGGGCTTTAAATGTCGCAGCTGCCAGAATTTGGCGTAGCGCATTTTGTGTCGTGACCGGGTTTTGCCGTTGCCAGTTTTGCCACCGCGCCAGTAATTTTGCATCGTGCTGATGCCGGTTTGACGTAAGCGATAAAATCAGTTTTTCCCGTGCCGCCGGAGCCTGCCAGAGCAATGACAGCAAAACCGCATAGTTGCGCCAGCGTAAGCGCCAATAAAAAGGCGCATGGGGGCGCGCACTGGTGTTGATCAGAATGGCGCGGTTAATGTCTGCCGGATAGCGGTGCATCCAATCCAGCGCAATCATGCCGCCCATGGAAAGGGTGACCAGTGTCAATGGTTTGGTTTCAACGCGCGTGCGCAGAGTGTCCGTGATGCCGCTAATGGCGGAAGGGCTCAGGGCGTGACAAAGTGCGCCGTTGCCGGGAATATCCAGCGTGACCAGTCGAGATTCCGGTAGTTTCTGTTGTAAGCAGGCTAAAAAATCACCCCAATGACGCCTCTCGCGCAACAATCCGCGCAACAAAACAATCGTCTTACTCGCCATGATACCAACGTGCTTTGGCGCGTTCGGCCATGTCAGGATTTTGGCCGTCACCCAGCCAGTTTTTATAGGACAGGGTGGCATGCAACAGAAATTCCATCAGTACCAGATGGCCTCTGAGCACCCGATTGATGCGGTGTGGCTTGATCGGATGAAACATGCCCAGCAAATTGAAAAGTTGCCGGGGATTTTTTCTGATCCAGCGCCAGGAACCCATTTCCAGCGTCAATGGCAAAAAGGTGCGGTTTTGCTTTAAAGCGATATCATAAATGTAATCCCACAAATCCCCGTGGGTAAGATAATGTTGGGATTGGGGCTCGAACCAGTAATTCTGATAAGGGTAGGTTTGAAAAAAAAGTTCGCGTAAATAATAAATCTCACCGATATGTTTGATGGGTTCAAGTCGGCTTTTGGCGTAGGGAAACCACAGCCGGTCATGATGGCCAAAGCCGGAATGACAATCCAGCACCATGCTGAAAGGCGCCGGAAATACAGTGTCGATGATGAAATCGCACAAGGTCTGTGCTTCCAACTCCATAGCGCTGTCTTCAGGCCCCCGGTACCAGGGTAGTAACGGTGAGATTCTATGTCCGCCGGCCAGCCAGACGACTGGTTCCGGGCTGTCGATTGGCGCGTTGCGCATCAGGTCGACGCCCTGTCCATTGGCGCGCGTGTTCGCCGCCATACCGGCCGGGTTGAGTAAAGGTATGAACACGATGCGAAGCTGCTGCAATGTGTTGATGAGGCTGATATCCCAGTGCAAACGCGCCAGCAAGGTTTCCAGAAATGCCAGCACCACTTGCGTGCCGATACGTTCGAGGCCGTGAATGCCTCCGGTAAAAACGATACAGGGACTGTCGTCTGCTACAGTGCCGAGCGTCAACGCATGGATGGGGACGGTGGCGGTGCCGACCGGTATTTCACACAGCACCTGGGACTTGAGTGCGGGGTGGCCTTGATCGATCAGTTTTTTGATTTGATACAGCTCGGGTAACAAATGCTCGATGGATTTGGCCATGGTTTTTAAGTTTTTGCCGGTTCGGATACCCGGTTATTTTAGAGCAGAACGCAGATGGGAAATGTTACAGTATTATTGCAACACTGACTATCGCTATAGCCGGTTGATAGGGTTGTTGTATGATTATATAAGGTCTGCTAGTGTTGCCATTCCATTAAAAATAGATTCAGGGGGTTGCCATGAACTGGAGACAACGCACACAGGACGAAACTTATACCAATGCGGAAGCTGAAGCCCGATTAAAGCAGGAATTGCCGCAGTGGTATCTGGAAAACGGCTGGATACGGCGCAAATACAAAACCAGCGGCTGGAAAAGTACGCTGATGGTGGTCAACACGGTCGGACATCTGGCGGAAGCGGCGTTTCATCATCCCGATTTGACGGTGTCCTATGCTTTTGTCATTGTCAAACTGATGAATCATGCGGCCAAAGGCATCACCAACAAGGATTTCGAGCTGGCGCATAAAATCGAACAGGTCATTATGTGGCAGCCCGGCCTGGAACAAGGCTCGGCATTGACCGGCACACCGGACGATCCGCGCTTCAAATATATCAAATATGACTGACAACCCATGCACAAACATAATTTACGCCATTGGCAGCATAGCCACGATTTTTCCCGCATCAACCGCAAAGGTGAAAAGCGCACCAAAATCGTATTGCTGCTGACATTGATCACCATGGTCATCGAAATAGTCGCCGGTATTAGGTTTCATACGATGGCTTTGCTGGCCGATGGCTGGCACATGGGCACCCATGTCGCCGCTTTTATGATCGCGGTTTTTGCTTACCGTTATTGCCGCGTTCATGCCCATGACCAAACTTTTGCCTTCAGTCCCGGCAAAGTCGGCGTCCTCGGCGGTTTTGCCAGTTCCGTCGCGCTCGCCGTGGTGGCTTTGATTATGTTGATAGAATCCGTGCAACGCATTCTGGAGCCGCAACCGATCCAGTTCGACGAAGCCATCCTGGTAGCCGCGTTTGGCTTATTGATCAATCTGATCAGCGCCTTATTGCTGCAAGATCATCATCATGGCGATGCGCATGAACACGGGCATCATCATGACCACAACCTCAAGGCGGCGTATCTGCATGTGCTGGCCGATGCCCTGACTTCGGTACTGGCCTTGATTGCCTTGAGCACCGGAAAATTTTACGGCTGGGTCTGGCTCGATCCCATCATGGGTCTGGTGGGGGCCGGCGTTATTTTGATCTGGTCTTATTCCTTGATCAAGGAGACCGGCCCTGTGCTGCTGGATGAAAGTATCGATGAAACTTACCGAAACGCTATCAGGCAGACAATAGAAAAAAATGCCGATAACCGGGTAACCGATCTGCATATCTGGCGCGTGGGACCCGGGCATTATGCCGTGATCCTGGCGCTGGTGACGCAGTTTCCCAAAACGCCCGAATATTACAAAAAACTGCTGACCGATTTTCATCAGCTCGATCACATTACCGTCGAAGTCAATCAATGTGCCGGGCAGCCTTGTGTGCCTATCGGGCAATAGTTCGTAGTTCGTAGATACTCTCTTAAAACACAAGCGCTATTAATTTACGCATCACGGCACAAAGCAAAGGGCTTGTAGCTTTTTGAGGCCATTGTTTTCAATCAAATGCCGGTAATACTCTTTGACATGGGGTTCAGCTCCGGTGAATAAGGCGCGATGGGTAATACCGTTAACTTTTGCTCTTGCCATCGACCGAGTTTAAAACCCGACCTTGAAGATCCTGATTTTTGGTCGGAGTCATGGGCCGATGCTGCACGTATTGCAGAGAACGAAACCGGGATATTGAACGTATTTCCTGAATCTTGCCCGTGGGACTTCGATCAGATCATGAATCCGGAGTTCTGACCGGAATAATGGCATTGTACGGTTACGCGCGGGTCGTTACACAAACTGGAATTTTACAAAATGTGACCGCTTTTTAGCTTATCAGGATACGCAGAGTCGCGTGGCATAACGGTCTTTCTCAAGCATACGCTCCATCAGATGCTGATGATTTTTTTCAACGCCTCGATATACAAATCGCTCTCTATGGCTCTGACCCGTTGTCCTAACGATGCGACCGTATCGCCGGGTAATACCGGTACCTGTTTTTGCAGGATAACCGGCCCTTCATCGTAAGCGTCATTGACCCAATGAATGGATGCGCCGGAGACGCTGTCGCCCGCCGCCAGCACTGCCGCGTGAACAAAGTCGCCGTATTTGCCCCGGCCGCCATGTTTGGGGAGGAGAGAGGGGTGGACATTGAGAATTTTGCCGGAAAATTGCGCCAAGGTTTTCGGGCCGATTTTTTTCATGTAGCCTGAAAGGACAATTAATTCGGTATCAGCGGCCAGTAAACAGTTTTTTATCGCTTCGTCTTCATGACCCGGATGGGTTTTGGCGCTGATATGAAAAACTTCGATACGCTTATCGAGGCACCACTGATAAATAGCCGAGTCTTTGTTGTTGGTAATCAGGATGCCGATTTCAACGCCTGGCATTTGCCCCTGTTCAATGGCTTCGATAATTTTCCGGGCAGAGCTGCCGCCGTGCGAGGCGAGAAAGCTTAATTTCATAGAAAGCTGGGTTACCAAGATAGGTGGATGATGGGGCAAACGGTTGTTGCCCCGATGGGTGTCAACGCTTTTTGCCGAGATAAAGGTCGGTAATAGTCCCGGTAACGACTTCTGAGGCAAACGCAAAAGTTTCCGACAGCGTTGGATGGGGATGAATGGTCAAACCGACATCTTCGGCTTCCGCGCCCATTTCCAGCGCCAGTACCGCCTCAGAAATCAAATCGCCCGCGTGCGGACCGACCATGCCGGCGCCGAGGATGCGTCCGGTTTCCTTGTCGCACAACACTTTGGTCATGCCTTCATTGCGCCCCATGCTGAGCGAACGGCCGCTGGCCGCCCAGGGAAATGCACCTTTGTTGTAAGCTATGCCTTGTTCTTTGGCCTGGGTTTCGGTCAGGCCCATCCAGGCGATTTCAGGGTCGGTGTAGGCTACGGACGGAATGGTCAGGGCATCGAAAGCGGATTTGTGGCCTGCTATGACTTCAGCGGCAATCTTGCCTTCATAGGCGGCTTTATGCGCCAGCATCGGATTGCCGACGATATCGCCAATCGCATAAATATTCTCGATATTAGTGCGTTGCTGGTTATCGACCGTAATGAAGCCTTGCTCATTTACTGTGATTCCGGCCTTGTCGGCGCCGATCAGCTTACCGTTGGGGCGGCGTCCGACCGCGACCAGCACCGCATCGAAAACGGCCGATTCGGGCGCCTTGGCGCCTTCGAACGAGACTTTCAGACCGTCTTGTTGCGGCTCTATCGCGGTGACGCGGGTTTCCAGCCAGATGTCTCGGTATTGTTTTTTTATCTGGTTGTGCAAAGGCCGGATCAGGTCTTTATCGCAGCCGGGGATGATTTGATCGAGCAATTCGACCACACTGATCTGAGAGCCCAGGGCATGGTAGACGGTCGCCATTTCCAGACCGATGATGCCGCCGCCGACAATGAGCAGTTTTTCAGGGATTGTTTTGATTTCGAGCGCATCGGTCGAATCCCATAAACGCGGGTCGTCATGCGGGAAAGCCGGAATTTGGGTCGGCTGTGAACCGGCGGCGATAATGGCATGGTCAAAACGGACAATCTTGTTACCATCCGGGCCGGTCACTTGCAGCTCATGATCGGAGATAAAGGTACCGACGCCCTGGATGCGGGTAACTTTGCGTTGTCCGGCCAGGCTGTCCAGACCGGTGTTCAGGTTTTTGGTTATGGTCTCTTTCCAGCTTCTGATTTTGTCGGTATCGATTTTGGGCGGCTCGAATTCGACGCCGTGCCGGGAAATTTCTTGCGTTTCATGAATGATTTGCGCCATGTGCAGCAGGGCTTTGGAGGGTATGCAACCGACATTGAGACAAACGCCGCCCAAAACCGGGTAACGTTCAACCAGCAGCACTTGCCGTCCCAAGTCGGCGGCACGAAAAGCGGCGGTATAGCCGCCGGGGCCGCCGCCCAGCACCAGCACTTCGGTTGTTAAATCGCTTGTTGAGGCTGCTTTATCAGTCATCGCTGTGTTCCTTGAAAAATCGTATGGAGTTGTGGGTGCGCGCGGGCGTGCATCAGAGCAGAACGCGCCGGAAATCACTTAAAAATTGCGCCAGCGTCACCATGAAGCGGGCGGCTTCGGCGCCATCGATCACACGATGGTCATAGCTTAAGTCCAGCGGCAGCATCAGTCTCGGTTGAAATTGACTGCCATCCCAGACCGGTTGCAGTTTGGAGCGGGTGATGCCTAGAATCGCCACTTCCGGGGCATTGACGATAGGTGTGAAAGCGGTGCCGCCGATACCGCCCAGACTGGAAATGGTCATGCAGCCCCCTTGCATGTCTTTGGGCTGGAGTTTGCCGTTACGCGCTTTTTCGCTCAGGTCGGCTAATTCGCTTGAGAGTTGCTGGATGTTTTTTTGATCGACATCACGCAAAACCGGCACCACCAGGCCATTGGGCGTATCGACGGCAATGCCGATATGGCAGTATTTTTTGAGGATGAGGTTTTCGCCATCGGACGATAATGAAGCGTTGAATTGCGGAAACAATTTCATTGCCGCCGCCAATGCTTTAATGATGAAAATCAGACCGGTAATTTTACCGTTTTTACCTTCGGTATTGATTTGACCCCGAAAAGCTTCCAGTTCGGTAATATCGGCTTCATCGTGGTGCGTGACCATCGGCAGGTTGAGCCAGACCCGGGTCAGGTTCTGACCGGTCAGTTTTTTGATTTTGCTCAAGGGCTGCTGTTCGATTTCACCGAATTGTGAAAAATCGATCTCCGGAATGGGTGCAATACTCAAGCTGCCGGGTTGCACGCGGGTGTTGAGTGTCTGTTTTACAAAAGCCGTGACATCCTGTTTCAGAATGCGGCCTTTACGGCCACTGCCATAACTGATGTTGTTCAAATCGACGCCGAGTTCCCGGGCAAACAGGCGTACCGCAGGTGTCGCATGTGGCTTGGGTTCGTCTGCCTTTGCCGGGGCGCTGGCGAGTGGCTTTGTGGGCGCAGGTTCCGGTGCCTGGGCGGGTGTTGCCTGAGCCGGAGGCGCAGCTTCGGGCTCGGGCGCTGTTGCTGCGGGTTCGCTATCTGCGGCGGCTGCCGGTTCAGGTTCGGCTGTGGTTTGAGCCTTGGCCGCCGCTGCGCTGATGACTGCGATGACAACGCCTTGAGAAATCTTGTCACCGACTTTGACTTTGACGTCCTGCACCGTACCTGCGACAGTGGTCGGCATATCCATGGTCGCCTTGTCACTTTCCATGACCGCCAGTGTTTGCTCCTGTGCAACCACATCGCCCGGCTTGACCAACACTTCGATAACATCGACTTCGGTCGAGCCGCCAAGGTCCGGGACTTTTATTTCAATTAACTCACTCATGATACAGATTCCTTTTTACTTAACGCTGCCAAGGGTTTGCGCTGTCCGCTGAAATACCATACTTGACGATGGCTTGTTCGACTTTGGCGGGTTCCAATTCTTTCGCATCCGCCAGACTTTTGAGTGCCGCAACGGTAATATGGAAACGGTTGACTTCAAAAAAACGGCGTAAATCGTCGCGGGTATCGGAGCGGCCGAAACCGTCAGTGCCCAGTACCGTGTAAGGCGCACTGATAAAAGGACGGATTTGTTCGGCAAATAATTTGACATAATCGGTTGCGGCGATAACGGGGCCTTGGGCATTTTCCAGACAACGGCTGACATGGCTTTTTTGCGCAGGCTGTGTAGGATGTAATCGGTTCCAGCGTTCACAGGCCTGGCCGTCGCGCGCCAGTTCGGTAAAACCCGGACAACTCCAGATGTCGGCGGCGATAGCCCAGTCGGTTTTCAGTAACTGTGCTGCTGCGATCACTTCGCGCAGAATACTGCCGGAACCCAATAGCTGGACCCGCGCCTTGACGCGGTCTTCACCTTTCTGAAACAGATACATGCCTTTGAGAATAGCGTCCTCGATGCCTTCAGGCATGGCGGGGTGTTCATAATTCTCGTTCATCACGGTGATGTAATAAAACACATCTTCCTGTTCGGCATACATACGGCGCAGACCGTCCTGAATGATAACGGCCAACTCATAGGAAAAAGTCGGATCGTAGGACACGCAGTTGGGCACGGTGCTCGCGAATATATGGCTGTGGCCGTCTTCATGTTGCAAGCCTTCGCCGTTCAGGGTGGTTCTGCCGGCGGTGCCGCCCAGCAGAAAACCCCGGGTGCGCTGGTCGGCCGCAGCCCAAATCAAATCACCGACACGCTGGAAGCCGAACATGGAGTAGAAAATAAAAAACGGCACCATCGGCACGTTATGGGTCGAATAGGCGGTACCGGCCGCTATCCAGTCGCACATGCCGCCGGCTTCGTTGATGCCTTCCTGCAATACCTGTCCGTGCTTGTCTTCCTTGTAGAACATCAGTTGATCGGCGTCCTGCGGCGTATAGAGCTGGCCGACTTGCGACCAGATGCCGAGTTGGCGGAACATGCCTTCCATGCCGAAAGTGCGGGATTCGTCGGGTATGATGGGCACGATGCGTTTGCCGATATTTTTGTCTTTGACCAGGATGTTGAGCAGTCTGACGAAGGCCATGGTGGTCGAGATTTCACGGCCTTCGCCGGAGCCTTCCAGTAATGATTTGAAATCGCTCAGCGCAGGGACATCGAGGGCATCGGATTTGGCTCTTCTGGAAGGCAAATGACCGCCCAGTTCAGCGCGGCGCCCGCGCATGTAAGCCAGCTCCTTTGAATCTTCGGCAAAAGTCAGATAGGGCAGGCTTTCCAGTTGCTCGTCGTTGATCGGCAATTCATAACGGTCTTTAAAACGTTTCAGGGAACCGGTGCTCATTTTTTTCTGCTGATGCGAAATATTCTGGCCTTCGCCGGATTCGCCCATGGAGTAACCTTTGATGGTTTTGGCCAGAATCACGGTCGGTTGACCTTCATGGTTGACCGCCGCGTGGAAGGCCGCATAAATTTTGGCCGGATCGTGGCCGCCACGGTTCAGGCGCCAGATATCATCATCCGACAAATCAGCGACCAGGGCTTTCAATTCGGGCGTATTGAAGAAATGTTCGCGGACATAGGCGCCGTCTTTGGCTTTGAAAGTCTGATAATCGCCATCCACGCATTCCATCATGCGTTTGACCAGTAATCCGTCTTTGTCACGCGCCAGTAATGGATCCCAGTGACGCCCCCAGATCAACTTGATGACATTCCAGCCCGCACCCCGGAAAGTGCTTTCCAGTTCCTGAATGATTTTTCCGTTACCGCGCACGGGGCCGTCGAGACGTTGCAGGTTGCAGTTGACGACAAAAATGAGATTGTCCAGTTTCTCACGACCGGCCATACCGATTTCACCCAGTGATTCGGGCTCGTCGGTTTCACCGTCGCCGAGAAATCCCCAGACTTTGCGATTTTGCGTATCGGCCAGACCGCGACTTTCAAGATAGCGCATGAAGCGGGCCTGATAAATGGCCATGATCGGTCCCAATCCCATCGAGACCGTGGGAAATTGCCAGAAATCAGGCATCAGCCAGGGGTGGGGGTAGGATGACAAACCGTTGCCGCCGACTTCCTGACGGAAATTATCGAGTTGTTGTTCGGTCAGGCGACCGTGCAAAAAAGCCCGGGCATAGTCGCCCGGCGCGGAATGGCCCTGGATGAAAACCAGGTCGCCGCCGTGAGAGTCGGAGGGGGCGTGCCAGAAATGATTATGACCGATGTCGTAGAGTGTGGCGGCCGAGGCGAAACTGGCGATATGGCCGCCGACATTGGTGTGTTTGTTGGCCCGAAGCACCATCATCATCGCATTCCAGCGCACATAAGAGCGGATCTTGCGTTCTATCGTGGTGTCACCCGGAAACCGGATTTGTTGCGCCAGGGAAAGGGTGTTGATATAGGCGGTATTGGCGCTGAAGGGAATATCGGAACCCAGTTGCCTGGCTACAGCGACGAGTTTTTCTATCAGAAAATGAGCGCGTTCCTGCCCTTCGTTTTGTATAACCGCTTCCAGTGCGTCAATCCATTCCCGGGTTTCGCCGGGATCGACATCTTCCATTTCGATAACCGCAGGGCTTGTAACATTTTTCATTTATAACTCCGTTCATCTGACCAGGTTTGCCGGTCTTTTTCGATTGAATAATAGCTTTTAACGGTCCGATATCGATATCACATCGCGTTGCGTAGCGCCTTTGTAAAGTTGGCGCGGGCGGCCGATTTTTTGTTCCTTGTCCGAAATCATTTCATCCCAGTGGGCAATCCAGCCGATCGAGCGCGCCATGGCGAAAATAGCGGTAAACATTTCGGTGGGGATGCCTAAAGCGCGCATCACGATGCCGGAATAAAAATCGACATTGGGATAGAGTTTCTTCTCGATGAAATAATCGTCTTCCAGTGCGATTCGTTCCAGTTCCAGCGCCAGTTTGAACAAAACGTCATCATGCAGGCCCAGTTCGGTCAGCACTTCATGGCAGGTGGCGCGCATCAGTTTGGCGCGGGGGTCGTAATTTTTATAAACCCTGTGGCCAAAGCCCATCAATCTGAATGGATCGTCTTTGTCCTTGGCTTTTTTGATGTATTGGTCAATATTGGAAACATCGCCAATTTCTTCCAGCATACGCAGCACGGCTTCGTTGGCGCCGCCATGCGCCGCGCCCCACAGGCAGGCAATGCCGGAGGTGATGCAGGCGTAGGGATTGGCGCCGCTGGAACCGGCCAGACGCACGGTGGAGGTGGAGGCGTTTTGTTCGTGATCGGCATGCAGAATCAGAATTCTGTCCATCGCCCGTACCAGTACCGGATTTTGCACATAATCTTCGCACGGTGTCGCGTGCATCATATACAAAAAATTCTCGACGTAGCCCAGTTTATTCTGCGGGTACATAAACGGCATACCGGTGCTGTATTTATGGCTCATCGCGACGATGGTGGGCATTTTGGCGACCAGGCGGATAGCCGACAGATTACGGTCGATCGGACAACGGATATCCAGTTCATGATGATAAAACGCCGACAATGCGCCCACCACTGCGACAATGGTCGCCATCGGATGGGCATCGCGGCGGAAACCTTTGTAAAAATTGGTGAGCTGATCATGCACCATGGTGTGATAGGTAACTTCATTGACAAATTGCTGCATTTGTTTGCCGTCGGGCAATTCACTATTCAAAAGCAGATAACAGACTTCCATGAAGTCACATTTTTCGGCCAGTTGCTCGATCGGATAGCCCCGATACAGCAAAATGCCCCGGTCGCCATCGATATAGGTTATTTTGGAGCTGCAACTGGCGGTCGAGGTAAAACCCGGGTCGTAGGTAAACAGGCCGGTGTTCTGATAAAACGAGCGTATATCGACGACATCAGGGCCAATGGTGCCGGACAGCAGGGGCAGGTCGCAGGAAATTTCAGCGCTCTGATTCTGTAAGTGTACAGTGTCTTTGTCAGTCATGGCGTTGCCTTTAAAGTTGTTTTAGCAAAGGTTGGGATGAGCATATCTTAAGCAAAAAACGTTTATTCCGTAAGCGCTTATGTATTTTTGTCTTCGCCGATACAAAGGTTGTGTTCGGTAGCGACTGCTGTGAAAATCCAATTTTACCGGGCATTGGCTATAGCTGTTTGCGCCAGTTCGGTTATTTTTTTCCAGTTTCGGGTTGTTATGGCGTCTTCCGGCGCCAGCCATGAGCCGCCGACACAGGCGACATTAGGCAAATGCAGATAGTTCCGGTAATTGTCCGCCGTAATACCTCCGGTCGGGCAAAAAGTCGCTGAAGGAATCGGCCCCGCGATGCCTTTGAGCATGTTGATACCCCCGGCCGCCGCCGCCGGAAAGAATTTAAAGTGATCCAGGCCGTATTCCATGCCCAGCATCAATTCCGACAGCGTTGAAATACCCGGTATCAGAGCAATCTTGCCGCGCCTGGCGGCTTTGAGCAGTTTGGGCGTGAGTCCGGGACTGATCGCGAATACCGCTCCGGCGTCTTTTGCAGCTTTTAGCTGTTCAGGCGTAGTAATGGTTCCGGCGCCGACAATCGCGCCTTTGACCTCTTTGCTGATCAACTCGATAGCCGCCAGCGCGACCGGTGTGCGCAGAGTGATTTCCAATACTTTAATGCCGCCCGATACCAGTGCCTGGGCCAAAGGCACGGCGTCTTCAAGGTTTTTGATTACCATGACGGGCATGACAGGGCCTGCGTTCAATACCGCCGAAGGGGAGATTTTCCAGTTATTTCGGGTCATTTTTTTATTCCTTGTAAAGAGATTGCGGCAATCAGCGGTGTTAATCGTTAACGAATATATTGGTCGCGCCCATTTCGGCGGAGGAGGCATTTAAACGGAAACCGGCAAACAATTCCCGTCCCATGCCATGATGATGGTCTTTGGCGCTGTTGACGGCAGGGCGTCTGGCATTGAGTTCGGCGTTATCGAGCAAGACATTGACGACGCCGGTTTGGGTATTGAGATGAATGATGTCGCCATTGCGCACTTTTGCCAGCGGCCCGCCATCGGCGCACTCGGGGCACATGTGAATGGCCGACGGCACCTTGCCGGAAGCGCCGGACATACGGCCATCGGTAATCAGGGCGACCTTGAAACCTTTATCCTGCAATAAACCCAAAAGCGGCGTCAGTTTATGCAACTCCGGCATACCATTGGATTTGGGACCCTGGAAGCGGATGACGGCGATAAAGTCTTTTTCCAGTTCGCCGCGCTTGAACGCCGCCATCATATCATCCTGGTCGTCGAAAACTACTGCCGGCGCCTCAACCACCTGATGATCTTCGGATACGGCCGAAACTTTGGAGATACCGCGTCCGAGATTGCCGTGCATCAAATGCAGGCCGCCGCCTGCGGCAAACGGATGGTCAGCACTGCGGATGACTTCGGTGTCGAGCAAGGCTTCAGGGCAAGCTTCCCAGATCAATTGACCGTTTTTCAGCTTGGGCTCCCGGGTATAATTTTTCATGCCGCGCTTATCGGCTACGGTCAAAATATCTTCATGTAACAATCCGGCATTCAATAATTGTGCAATCAATACACCCATGCCGCCTGCGGCCTGAAAATGATTCACGTCAGCCGGGCCGTTGGGATAGATACGGGTGAGCAGCGGCACTACGCGCGAGAGCTTGTCAAAGTCGTCCCAGTTGATAATGATGCCTGCGGCGCGGGCTATGGCGACCAGGTGCATGGTATGGTTGGTCGAGCCGCCGGTAGCGAGAAGGCCGATTATGGCGTTTATGATCGCTTTTTCGTTGATGACATGGCCGATGGGGCGAAAATCGTCGCCCCATGCGGTAAATTTCAGCACTTGCCGGGCGGCCGCTTGGGTCAGTGCATCGCGGAGCGGCGTATTCGGGTTGATGAAGGAACTGCCCGGCAAATGCAGTCCCATGATTTCGACCATCATTTGATTGCTGTTGGCCGTGCCGTAAAAAGTACAGGTGCCGGGGCTGTGGTAGGATTTTGATTCGGATTCGAGCAGTTCCTCGCGGCCAATCTTGCCCTCGGCATATTGCTGACGGGCGCGGGCTTTTTCCTTGTTGGTGATGCCGCTGGTCATGGGTCCTGCCGGTACGAATACGGCGGGTAAATGGCCGAAACTGAGTGCGCCGATCAGTAATCCCGGTACGATTTTGTCGCAGACACCCAAGTAAAGGGCGGCGTCGAATACATTATGGCTCAAGCCGATGGCCGTCGCCATGGCGATGACATCACGGCTGAACAACGATAATTCCATGCCCGGCTGACCTTGTGTGACGCCGTCGCACATGGCCGGGACGCCGCCTGCGAACTGGGCGACGCCGCCTGCTTCCTTGACCGCAGCCTTGATGAGGGCGGGGGCGTCTTTGTAAGGTTCATGCGCGGACAGCATATCGTTGTAGGAGGAAATGATCCCGACATTGGCTTTTCGATCACCCGCTAAATCGGCTTTTTCACCGGCAGGGCAGGCGGCGAAAGCATGCGCCAGATTACCGCAACCGAGTCCGGATCGACGAGGGCCTTGTTTCGTTGCGGCGTTTATCCGGGCCAGATAAAGCGACCGGCTTTCGCGGCTGCGCTCGATGACTTCGCGGGTGACGGTTTCTAATACAGGATGCATGGTTCTTTCCTTCTGTCTGTTGCTTGAGATCTGGGCCTTGAGCGAAGCCCGCAGTCCCAATCGTTAAGTTCAGGCTGAAATTTTATCATGGAAGTCTGGTCAATGCTTCCCTGCTTCCTCAAAGCAAAACCGGGCAGGGAGCGCCGTCATCTTCAATATCGGCCGGAACGAGGTTCGATTAATCATCGGTATTGTTTTTAGCCGAATAGTGCTGGCTGAGCGTAGTGAATTGCGCTAATTGCGCTGCGACCCGGCCGTTGATGGTGTCGGGTTCAAACACGCCCTGTTCGTCTGCGTTTCCGGCTTCCAGGCCGGTAAGCAATTCCAGCGCCTGATCGACCGTTGCCACGGCATAAATGCAAAATTGCCCGGAACGTGCGGCATTGACGACATCCCAGCGCAACATTAGATGTTTGATGTTGGTGGCGGGGATAATCACGCCTTGCTGTCCGGTCAAACCTTTTTTGTTGCAAATATCGAAGAAACCTTCGATTTTTTCGTTGACGCCACCAATGGGTTGTACTTGCCCCAATTGGTTGACCGAGCCGGTTATCGCCAAATCCTGGCGCAGAGGAATTTGCGTCAACGCCGATAAAATGACGCACAATTCGGCCAGCGAAGCGCTGTCGCCATCGACGCCGCCGTAAGATTGCTCGAAAACCAGGCTGGCCGACATCGAAAAAGGCTGGTTGCGGGCATAACGCGAGGCGATAAAGCTGGTCATGATCAGCACGCCTTTGGAATGCAGGGCGCCTCCCAGTTCGGTTTCGCGCTCGATATCGAGTAATTTGCCGTTCCCGAGACGGGTGGTGGCGGTGATTTTTGTCGGCTGGCCAAAAGTGAATTCACCCAGTTGCAAGACCGACAAGGCATTGATTTGTCCCGCGACTTTGCCTTCGGTATCGATCAGGACAGTACCGCGATGAATATTTTCATAAAATTTCTGCCGGATCCGGTCGGAACGGTGAATTTTGTGGTCGATGGCTTGTTGGACGTCGCTGACACCGATTTGCTCATGGCCGTTGTCTTTGGCCCAATAATCCGCTTCAATCAGCAAATCCTTGATGCTGCGCAGATGCGTGCTTAGCTTTTCGGCATCACCGGCCATTCTGGCGCTGTGCTCTATCACCCGTCCGACCGCCAGCCGGGTCAGAGGTTTCAATTTTTCCTGACGCGCGATGGTCGCCAGCACCTTGGCATACTCCAGTGCGATTCCGGCGCGGTCAACCGAATCATCGAAGTCGGCGGCGACTTTAAACAAGTCCTGAAATTCGGGATCGTAGTAATTGAGCAAATAATAAAGCAGGCGATCGCCGATCAGAATGAGTTTGAGTTCAAGAGGGATGGGCTCGGGTTCCAGCGCCGAGGTACTGATGAGGCTCAGGCTGTGTTCCAACGATTCAATTTTGATTTCACCGGCCTGCAAAGTCCTTTTCAGGCTTTCCCAGGCGTAGGGCTGCATCAGCAGTTTTCTGGCATCGAGCAGCAAATAGCCGCCATTGGCTTGGTGCAGGGCGCCCGGTTTGATCATGGTAAAGTCGGTGACCAATGAACCCATATAGGCCTGATGATCGACCCGGCCCATCAGGTTGGCGTAATTCGGGTGATCTTCATAAATCACCGGGGCGGCTTTATCGGCCGCCAGATCGACGATCAGGTTGACCTGATAGCGTTTGAACGGGTCGCTTTGCTGCGGCGCTTCCATGACCTGCAGCAGACTTTCCCGGTGCGGGATGAAGTCGCGCACATGCTCGATAATATCGTGCTCGATGTCGGCGAGGTAGTCGAGAATCGCCGCCTGATCGTGATAACTTTCCTTTAGTTCGTGAATTGAATGACCCACGGCAAATTCGGCGACTTCCCGGTTGAGTGTCTTGATTTTGCGTTTGGTTTCCTTGCGCCAGGCGGGAAATTTTTTCAGTAATTTCTGTAATTTTTGCTGTAAATCGACAATGGCGTCCTGAATTTTCTGCTGCTGCTGCGCAGGCAGTTGATTGAAATGTTCGGCATCGATGACAACCTCTTTTTCATCCACCGGCGCAAAAGCGTAACCGGTCGGTGTTTCCGTCAGGATAATATGCGCGCGCGCCGCATCTTCGCGCAATTGATTGATTTCCTGCAATTCCCGGCGCCGTGATTGTTCCTCGATTTCTTCGACCCGGCTGCGGTACTCGTCGCCTTCAAAAGAGGCGGGCAGCGCAATGCGCAGCTCGTCGATCAGTTGTTCCATATCCTCCCGGAAGGCTTTGCCTTTACCGCCAGGAATTTTCAGCGCCTTGGGTCTGGCCGGTTGTTCAAAATTATTGACATAACACCAGTCGCAAGGAATGACTTTGGCGGACGCCTCGTGCTCGACCAATTGCCTGACCGTGGTCATTTTTCCGGTACCGGCGGGCGCCAGCGCAAAAATATTGTAGCCGTCTCTATCGACCCTGAGGCCGAAACGTATCGAGGCTATCGCGCGCTCCTGGCCGATGATGATGTCAATATCATTGAGTTCGTCGGTATGGGTAAATTTCAATTCATCGGTATTGCATGCCTGGTAAAGAGACGCGGCGGCCAATGGTGGATTTTTCATGTGATGAGTCCGGGTTTCAAGCTGGCAAATGCGCAATTATAGCCTCATAACCGCCGACAATCACCTTGTTTACTTCGTGCGGTTATGGAAATCGGAAGCGGGTGAGACTGTTGCTTTGTAGCTGCGGTGACAATGCGGAAAATTTCAAGCTGGTTATCGCCCCAACCAAAACAAGTGCAACAAATAGCAATTCGATATAATCAGGCATTCAAAGATCGAGCGATGACAAAAACGGAGAAAAAATTATGGTCGAAGATTTCGCTACCTTTACGGAATCAGGGAAAATATACGAAACCGGCCTATGCATTATCGGCGCAGGACCTGCCGGAGTCACCCTTGCGCGCAGTCTTGCTGCCAAGGGTATTGATATTATCCTGCTCGAAAGCGGTGGCATGGATTTTGAGCAAGACATACAGGATATGGCTGCCGGAACATCAGGGGGATTCCCCTATTACGATCTGGCAGAGTCACGCTTGCGTTTTTTCGGTGGCACGGCAGCGATCTGGGGCGGGCGGTCCGCACAACTGGATGATATTGACTTCGAAAAACGCACATGGGTTTCGCATAGTGGCTGGCCTTTCGGTAAAGAAACTTTGCGCCCTTATTATGCGCAAGCACAAAAAATACTGGGGCTTCCTGAAATAGCGGACAATGCTTTACCTGGATTTTCTACGCCGTTGGACCCGGATGTGTTGAAACCTGCCTTCTGGCAGTTTGATGAGATGTTTGACCGCTTCACCCTTCCGAGCTGTGATGATCTGAAGAACGCGGCAAACGTAAGAATTCTTCTTCATGCCACCGCAACCGAACTGCAAACAACAAAAAATGGATCGGCCATCGACGCAGTACGCATCGCCAATCTGCAAGGCGGTAGGGCGCTTGTGAAAGCCAGAGCCTTTATCATCGCCACAGGCGGCATTGAAATACTGCGGCTCTTGCTGGCCTCGCATAACGCCGCCCATCCGCAAGGCATCGGTAACAATAACGACCTTGTCGGACGGTTTTTCATGGAACATCCCCATGCGCGCGGCGCCCATGTGATTGTTAAAGATGCCCGCAAGCTGTTCCGTATTCTGCCGCGCTTCGTCTACCGTCACGGTAAACGCTACGGCATGCTGTTCCGCCCCGGCGAAGCGTTTCAGGAGCGCGAAGCCCTTCTTAATACCAGCTTCACCCTCGCCGTGCGCAAGCATCCCGGCGAAAACCAGAGTGCCCATAAGAAAATAAGCAACAAGTTACGCCATGATCTTTCGCCCACCCGGGCAGGGCGGGGGCTTTGGAAAATCAACCGCCGCATCTCTACCGCCGTAACGAATAAAATGGGAACGGCCCTGAATTTGCGCAACCTGTCAAAACCCGGCTATGGGCTTTACGCCGTCTGCCGCGCCGAACAGGCTCCGAACTCCGACAGTCGTCTGATCCTTTCAGACGACAAAGACTTGCTGGGCGTACCGCGCCTGCAACTGAACTGGCAGTTTTGTTCGCTGGACAAACACAGCGTGGCGGGCGCCCTCAAAGCGCTTGATCACGAACTCCGGCGTCTTGATTTGGGCCGGGCGGAACCGGCTGCGTGGCTCAATAACAATGAGAAGGTCTGGGAAGTCGATCCTCTGGTCAGCAATCATGCGATCGGCGGCTATCACCATATGGGCACGGCGCGCATGAGTGATGATCTTAAACAAGGCGTGACCCGATGGCACCGGTCGCGTTCATGGCACTGAAAACCTCTATGTCGCAGGAAGCGCCCCGTTTCCCACCGGGGGGTGGGCGAATCCAACGCTGACAATCATAGCGCTGGCTTTGCGGCTGGCAAATGATACAAAGCTATTGTGCCTTGTAGGATAAAGAGCTTCATGTCCCCTCCGCGAAAGCGCCTACCCCAACTTCGTCACCTAATAACGAAGTTCCCCGCCATTTCAATCAGTTAAAAATTTTAACTACTGTCGGTTGGCACTACAGATTTTTTGCTGTTCA
>PGZD01000105.1 GCA_002843155.1 Gammaproteobacteria bacterium HGW-Gammaproteobacteria-3 | reverse complement strand
AGAGCCATTGATTTTAAACATCTTTTTTTGCGAAATATCACCAAAAAACTGAATATCAATGACTTAGAGGGGTTTTGGTGACGAAGTTAGGTTAAGGTTCGATGTCGAGTTGCCACCGCGATTATTATTGTTACTGTTACCGCTATTGTCGTTACCACTTGATATATTGGTTTGAATGGTGGTGCGGTTATCGACCATATCGAACAGCGCAAACCGAGTTGATAAATCGTTCATCAATTCGAACTGATTTTCGCCAAAACTCAATTGCACCCGGTCATAACCGTATAAATTCTGGATGGTATCGGCCAAATCCAAAGTATTATTGGCGTTTTTCAGGGTAAAGATTTCGGTATCTTCCTGCTTGAACTCCACCTGCTCCATCCGGAATTCCCTGACTGTATAGATACGGATAATGTTGGTGATCGCGTCCTGCTTGTACCAGAGGTTATAGGTTCGTGTAATGGCTTCGATCACCTCCAGCGGCGTTACATTTTGCATAAACAAGGTAATACGCAGTTTCGCCGCTTCCTGAGACGCGATAATATTCAGATTCGATTGATGCGTTAAAACTTTCAACGCATCACCGACGCTGATATTTCTGAAATCCAACTGCGCAATTTTTTGCTGTGCCGGAGCCGCAGCAACAATAAACGGTGGCGCCGACAGGCAAAAAAAACACACCCACATCATCCACAACCGGGAATTTAACAACACCCTTGCCCCCTGATAAATACACTTCATTTTTATTGCAAAATCAATAATTTGTTTCTTTCCACCAGCGTTATTTTGACATGCTGGCGGGTTATTTCATTGACCCGGACGGTCAGCATTTCACCCTTTTCAAACATCGAGACACTTTCGCCCTCCAAAATGTAATAGGCGTCATCATTAATACGCAGCACCACAGCGCGAGGCTTGTTCGGTGTCAATACTTTACCGACCAGCGCAACCTCAAGAGAATCATTAAGACCTGGCTCCCGGCCCTCCGCCGGCTTATCGGAAGCGGCTCGACTCGAAGGCGCCATGTTTTTGATGGCCTGACGAAAATTCTGATTTATCCGGGTCGGGTCGCGGATAACGCTTACGGCCTCGTTGACATTATCGGTCGTCGATTGCGCGCGGCTGCTGTCAACCGGCGTGTCAATCTCGGCTTGAGCGTGCGGCACAAAGCCATAAAGCGCCAACAAAACGATTCTATAGTTCATGAAGGACTGCCGCCTGCTGCGGTAAACATGGCCACCAGAAAAGCGGCGTAAACAAAACCGATAACGCCGCCGACAAAAATCGTCATGGCCGGAGCAATCATGCCGGTCAATCGGGCAATGGCCTGTTGCAGTAATTCGTCATGATATTGGGCCATTTCCTGCAAAATTTCATCGAGCGTTCCTGCATTCTCACCAACTCTGACCATTTGCAGTAACAACGGCGTGTAAGGCCATTCAAGCCGCATCCCTTCGGTTAGCGATTGGCCCAGCAAGATTTTTCCGTGGGCATAGGCAATACGGCTCGCCATGTATTTATTGACATGAAGTTTTTCCAGTGTCTCCAGAGCCTCCACGATGACGACGCCGCTCCGCAGCAGAAGCCCCATCGCGCGCGCGAATAAAACGGTTCCCGACAATCGGAATACCTGCCCGAACAGAGGGACTTTCAACGCCAGTTTGTCGATCCACCAGCGGCTGGGGGGCCAGTTATACAAAACCATAAAAATAACCAGCAAGGTAACGGCGGCAATCATCAGAACAACGCCGTTAGTTACAAACCAATCGGAAATATCAATCAAAGCTTGCGTCATCGGCGGCATCGGCTTGCCAAAAATCAATAACAGTTTTTTGATTTCAGGCACGATTTTGACCAACATGAACACCACCAGCCCAATCGCGAACAACAAGGTAAAAAGCGGATATTTCAACGCTGAAATAATCTGTTTTTTTAATGCGCGGCTGGATTTGACTTCCGCTGCCGCCTGATCCATGACGATACCCAGATGCCCGGTCTGCTCGCCGACGCGGATCAACTGAACGGTGAATTCACTGAATATTTTGTGTTCGGCCAACGCTTCGGTAAACGAACTGCCCTCCTGAATCCGGTCTTTCAGCGTTGCCCAGATTTTGCGAGTACCGATACGCGCATGTTCCAGAGTCAGATCCAGGGCTTCGAGTAAACTGATGCCACTGCGCAGCATGACCGCAATCTGGTGAAAATTGTGCTCTATATCGCCGTAATGCAGCGACCGATAATCCAGCGGATTCAAACTGAACGACCTGACGCCGTTGTTTTTTTTCAGCTCATCGATCTTGAGCACCAGTAAACCTTCACTACGCAAAGACAAAATGGCCTCATCGAGACTTGCCGATTCGATACTGTCGGCAACCTGTTGGCCGCTCCGGTTTCGGGCGGTATAAGTGAACAATGACATTATTCAATTACCGGCTGTGTTGACTACCATGACGACACAATTTGTATGACTTCGCTGTAAGACGTATCACCTGTGATCAATTTCTCGATGGCATCGTCAAGCAGGCTGTTCATGCCCGAATGGCGCATTTTTTTCACCAACTCGGCCTCGCTGCATCGTTCGGCGATATCCCTGGCCCATTCCGCGTTCAGTTCCAGCAACTCATATAAACCGATCCGCCCCGAATAACCTTTGTTGCCGCAATAAATGCAGCCGACAGGATCGTAAATTTCGCTACCCGCCAAATTCGGACGGTTGAGCGCGAGGGCTTCCCGTTCGGTGAGCGCGCGCGCAACCCTGCAATATTCGCACAAGCGCCGCAACAAACGTTGCGCAACCGCCAAGCGCAAAGCCGACGCGACCAGATAAGGCTCGACACCCATATCGACCAGGCGCGTCACCGTCGCCGCCGCTGAATTGGTATGCAAGGTGGCCAGCACCATATGTCCGGTCAGCGCCGCCTTGATGGCAATCGTCGAGGTATCCTTGTCGCGGATTTCACCGACCATGATGACATCGGGATCATGTCGCAGAATGCTTCGCAAGGCTTTGGCGAAATCGATTTTATTACCCGTCGGATCGACCTCCACCTGAGCCACGCCGTCGATTTCGTATTCAATCGGGTCTTCAATCGTGATGATATTGACTTGCCGCTCTTCCAGCAGCATTCTGACCGCTGCGTACAATGTGGTCGTTTTGCCGCTTCCGGTTGGGCCTGTCAGAATCATCATGCCCTGAATACGGCGCAAAAAATTTTCAATAATTTCCTGGTGCGGTTCACTGAAACCCAGCCGGTTTAAAGTCAAAGCCCCGGTTTGCAGCGCCAGTAGCCGCATGGTGATGCGTTCGCCGTATTTGGTCGGCAGCGTCGCCAAGCGCACATCGATACGCCGACCACCGGCGACAAACTGATGGGCAAAACGGCCATCCTGGGGCGAACGTTTCTCGGCGATATCCAGATTGGCCATCACCTTCAGGCGGCTGGCCAATTCGGAATAGACGCCCTGTTTGATGACATCATAAGTTTCAAGTTGGCCATCGACTCTGAAGCGAATGCGCGCGCCTTGATAACCGGGGTCGATATGAATATCCGAAGCTTGCCGGATATAAGCTGCGTATAACAGTTTATCGCCAAAATCAACCGCCTCGGTATCCCGGCTGGCGGAACCGGGCAGCGTTATAACAGCAAAAACATTGCCGTAAACCTGTTTCAACACCCGATTAAACGTTTCCGGCTCAACTTCCCACATAATAACGGGACCCTTGACCAGGCGCTCCACCATGTGCGTCAGGCTGTTGTTTAAAGGATTACTGGTTGCAATGTGCAGCGTGCCGTTTATTGTTACAAAAGGCAGTATTTTTCGCCGCAGGGCAATATTGCCGGGAATCCGCAAGGCGCAAGCCGGATCGATTCGCACTTTTTCGATGTCAAGCTCGTGATTGCCCGGCGAGAGGCTTTTCTGCGCAATGTATTCGACACCAAAACGCATGGCATCGATACCCGCTTTAACCCAACGCACAATCGCCTGTCGGCTCGTATTATGCCGACCGGACTGTATACTAACGGTTAGTGGGGCATGGGTATTGATTCCCGACGAAACCCCTTGCGCCACAAGGCACGCGCCAACAGAAGAAGTATCCTCGACCTCTACCGGCAATGGCGCCAAACCCGGTATAGACACCGCAGCTTCCGAATTTGATGCCTGATTACGCACCTGTGCTCTTCGCTCTTCGCCAGGGATTGTCTTTTTTTTCCAATGGTCCAATGAAAAACTGGGTTTTTCCGTCATACGTTTATCCGGTTATGTTGCAGAATACGTCAAACTCATCAAAACTATCGCTTCGATGCTGAAATCGTCACTACATCCATAAAATCAACTCCCATTCCAGATCGCCTACTGACTCGGTTTCATCCACCGGCGTATTCAAAGTAAATAAAATCGGCGCAGCTTTTAACTCGTCGCTACGGGCAATGGTATCCATTGCGTTGTACATTGCCTGGTATCCGCCTCTCAACCATAAATGCTGAACATAAATTTTCGTCGTCTCATTTTTGACATCCACTCCCGTTTTAACAGGGGGTTTTAACAAATCCCATATTTCCTGCAAGGATGGGCCCAGGTCTTTCGGCAGGTATGCTTCGGTTTTTTCATCTGCTATTTTTATGCCGTTATTCGCCAGAATTTTCGACAGCCGCGCGGTCGATTCGATGGAGGGGGCATTGGATAAAAACCCGGCCAGCGCGTTAAGCTTTTCCTGATACTCCTTTTTTTGCTGCTTCAATTGCCCGATTTGCTTTTGCACTTGTGTCGATTGCGACAAGATGCCCGGCATCGAAGCTTTAGAGATGCCTTTACGCTGCATGTCCTGATAATTTTTTTCGGCCTTTTGCATTTTGTCCGACATGATGCCGCTGATAAACACGAAATAAATCACGGTAATCGCCATGGCGGGTAAAACACGCTTGAGTAGCTGTTCGCGTTTTTGTTCAGGCGTCATAACGAGGTCTCTGTGTCGATGAAGCTTTTAAGACCTGCATCCTCAATGACAATCTCAAAAGCCCAGGGCCCGTCTTCGGCAAACAGCTCCATGTTTTTTTTGGTCGGCGAATTGACTTTCCAGCCGTTTATGGCCAGCGACTTATCGAGGATACTGGCCAATTGATTGGGAAGCCCCGAACGCAAAGACACGCCGGTGACGGCCAGATGCCCATCGCGCCTTTCAATGCTTTCTATCACAACATCGCTCGGACAGCCCTGGCTCAAAACCCGCAGCAGATCGGCCGGTCTTCTTTTCAGCGCGGCCAGCGCTTTCGGAATCGAATCGGCATTGCGGCTGAGGCCGGCCATTTCTGTCTGCAACGCCGACAATTCGACCTGGCTTTTGGTCGAGCCATCCCGAAGTGCTTTTATTTCCTTTTCCGTCCGGGTCAGTTGCTCGAATTCATCTTCATAATAATGAGTCTGATACAGCATCCAGGTAAAATGAGCGGCACACAAAATCAATGCGCCCACGCCGCTACCCACGCTATACATCAACTCCTTGTCCAGCGTGGTTTTTTTATTGAGCAGCGGAATATCCGCTCCATTATTGCCAACGGCATGTTGAATCCACAGGCCGAGCCAGAAAATCAACGCGCCATCCTGTGTCAACCAGTAACTTTCGTCTGTCGCCGGAACCTGCTCCAATTGATTGTTTAAAATCGTTTCGGATTTATCGACCGCGCCGATGCCCTGAAACCAGTGATTGACCTCTTCCTGCCATTGCGGATTTTGCTCTTTGTGAATAATTTGCAGAGAAAAACCCTGTTCCGGCGTTTTCGCCAGCATGAATACGGTATTGGACCAGCATTCCAGTCGCAGCCAACTGCCGTCATTGCTCTTGGACAGTGGCAGGGGCAATCCGCCCGGATGCGCCAGCCCGGCCAGACGACAACGGCTTTTTTTCAATACCGCCAAGACCTCTGCCAGGGTTTCCCGCGCCAGCAGATTGACCCAGTAATGACTCATGTCCTCATCGGCGCCCAGCAACCGATACGCCAACTGATTCCGGCCCATGCTTTTACCGGTCAAGGCTTCGTATTCAAAACTCAGCGCCTGTTCCAGTACATCGTCATTCACCCCTGCCACTTGTACCGATGGCAGGCTCAGCGCATAGGTATCGAGGCGCACATACAACAGCCAGACCTTGCGCCCGAAAAGGGGCGATTCGGCGATGATTTGCTTTAACGCCGCAGGTAGTTTGGCGGCTTTTTCGCAGCCGATATCAATCTGGGACAATTTACCTTTGATGATGCCTCGACGGTCGGTATCAATACGAAAAGTTTTGGCTTCTGTGATATACAGACAAGTATAGGACGGACGCGTTAAGAATTGAGGTAACTGCATTGGGCGGAAATTATTTCGGACTAAGCGCGAATAAGGTTTTAGCTCCGATAACTGAAGCTAAAACCTTATTCACCGATACTAAAAAATTTTTTCTTAACTTAACCGGGTATTTTATTGTCATTAAAACCGTAGCAGCCTTATTGTCATGAATGGGATGAGTTTTGCCTTAGCCCAACTTCGTCACCTAATAACGAAGTTCCCCGCCATTTCAATCAGTTAAAAATTTTAACTACTGTCGGTTGGCACTACAGATTTTTTGCTGT
>PGZD01000028.1 GCA_002843155.1 Gammaproteobacteria bacterium HGW-Gammaproteobacteria-3 | reverse complement strand
AGCGCCGATGATAGTGTGGGAGTTTCCCATGCGAAAGTAGGGAATTGCCCGGCATTTAAAACCAAAACCCAAGTGAGTTATCTCACTTGGGTTTTTTTTGCGCCTTGTTTCGGTGTAATTTTATACCTGATTTAACCCAATTTCAGTGTCGGGGTGTTCAGCATCACATCAGCTTGTGCCGCGCCTACCGGCAGGCAGGCCGAAATTTGACGCACAAAAAATAGGGCAAATGCGGATAATATTTCATTTTGCCGGAGAGTGTTTGAAGTCTGCTTCAAACTTGCCATAGCGTAACAAAATAACGGGCAACAGCAATAAATTGAGTAAGGTCGAGGAAGAAAGGCCGCCGATGATGATGGCGGCCATCGGACCCATGATTTCGCGGCCGGGGTTGTCGCTGTTAAAAGCGATTGGAAACATCGCCAGCGCGGTTACCAGCGCCGTCATCAAAATTGACGGCAGGCGTTCCTGGGCGCCTTGAAGCGCGGTTTCAATATTCCAGGGCTTGCCGTCGATGGCGACCAGATGTTGATAATGCGATACAAGCATGATGCTGTTGCGCACGGTAATGCCGAACAAGGTGACGAAGCCGACGATCGAGCCGACCGATAGTAGTGATCCGGTGGCAAGCACAGCCGCGACGCCGCCGATCAGTGCAAACGGTAAATTGGCCAGGGTGAGCAAAACATTGCGCACATTGCCAATGGCGATATAAATAAAAATCAGGACAAAGGCACCTGCCAACAATGAATGTAACATCAAATTCCGCCGCGCGTGCGCCTGTTCGATAGCGGCGCCGGTAAATTCGGGGTAACTGCCTTCGGGAAAGGTAATTTCGTTGGCTATACGCCGTTTGAGTTCCGTCATGAAAGCTGTGTAATCCCGGCCGGTAATGTTGCAAGTAATGGTTTGCCGCCGCCTGCCGTCCTGATGCAGGATATTGTAACGACTGGCGCTGTGTTTGATTTCGGCGACTTGAGCGAGGGTGATCCGAATTCCGTCCGGTGTGCGTAGCGGCAGTTTGGCGAGCTTTTCCGGTTGCTGGCGAAATTCCGGCAGCAATGTGACTGCGATGGCATAGCTACGGTTGTCTTGAAAATTAGCACCGATAATCCGGCTTTCGTAAGCGCTTTGAAGCACCTCCATGACGGCGGACGGTCTTAAATTCCAAAAGCTAAGGGGCTCGGGTTGCAGGCGTACCTCCATTAACGGCGTGCCGGGCGGGGAACGCAGTTGCACACTGCTGGCTCCGGGCAATGTGCGCATGATTTTTGCCACGATGTCGGCGGTTTGGTCCAGTTGCTTCAAGTCATTGCCGTACACATTGACGACCACCGGCGAAGTATAGCCGGACAGCGTCTCATCGATCCGTTCCGTTAAAAAAGTATTGGCTTCGTACAAAATTCCCGGAAACGTCGATAAAACTTTGCGCAAGCGGGTTAAAACCTGTTGTTGCCCTGCACCCGACAAAGGCTTGAGCCGGATTTCATATTCGCTGTAATGGCTGCCGTAAGTGTCGGCCCCGCGCTCTGCGCGCCCGGCCCACTGCGATACCGAGTCAATCCCGGGAGTCTGTAAAAACTGTTCGGTCAGCCGACTACCCATGCGTATCGACTCTTTAAGCGAGGTGCCGGGGATACTGCTGGTATGGACAATGTAATGGCCTTCGCGCAAGTCGGGCAGAAATTGGCCGTCCAGCCGGAAAAAAGCCAGCAATCCTGCCGCGAAAAATCCGACACTGATCAGTATGAGCGGTTTGAACCGCCGGATACTGATCAACAGCAGCGAGCGGTACAAGGGCTTGAGGTGACGGATGAGCGGCGGATCATCGAGCGCTTGGGTATTATTGCCCAGTAGCACATGGCACAAGGCCGGTGTCAGCGTCAGAGCCACCAGCAGCGACATTAAAATGGCCAGTATGTAAGAATAACCCAATGGCGCAAACAGCCGTCCGGCCACACCGCCTAAAGTCAACAGCGGTACAAACACCAGCGCGACGATGAAACTGGCGTACACCACGGAGCCGCGCACTTCCAGCGAGGCCCGGTAAACCACGGTGGCAGCGGCTAAAGGGCTGGCCATCAAACGATTCTCGCGTAAGCGTCGGTAAATATTTTCGGTGTCGATAATGGCGTCATCGACCACTTCCCCCAAGGCAATGGCCAGGCCGCCCAACACCATAATGTTCAGGTTGACGCCGGTTTCGAGCAGAATAATGATGGCGCTGATCAGCGACAACGGAATGGCGACAGCGGCGATAAAAGCGGTACGGAAGTTGAGCAGGAATACATACAGTATGACCACGACAAACAGTCCGCCGATGAGCAAATGTCCTGATAAATTGGCCAGAGACGTTTCGATATAGTCGGCCGGACGGAATAAATGCGGGTAAAAAGTGATGTTTTGCTGACTGAACAGGGTGTCGAATTGTTTTAATGTGTCTTCCACCTGACGCGAAACTGCCAGAGTATTGGCGCCGTATTGGCCGATCACCATCAGGACAATGCCGGGATGACCCATGATTTGCGCCGCGCCTATCGCAGGTTCCGGCGCATAAGTGATGGTTGCGACCGCGCCGAGCGTGAGCTTACGGCCCTGGACTTGTTTGATGACGATGTCATTGAATTGTTCGGGCCTGATCGGATGCCCGGTGATTTGTACGGTGAGACGCTGATTGCTGTTTTCGATAAAGCCGCCGCCCTGACTATTGGCGGCTTCGGTAGCGGCCAGTATGACTTCGTTCAAGGTCAGATCAAAGCGTTGTAATCGTAGAGGATCGACCTGTATCTGTAATTGCTGCACACCGCCGCCGAAAACATTGACATCGGCCACGCCGGGCACGGCCAGCAATCGGGGTACGAGCGTCCCGTCAACCAGGTTGCGCAGTGCCATTAAGTCTTTGTCTTCACTATGCAAACCGACCGTCAATACGGTTGCGGAAGAAGAAGACAGGGGCGCCATTACCGGCGTAGCGACAGTGCGCGGGAGTGCGTTGACCAGATGAGTCAACCTTTCGCCGAGTAACTGGCGGTTGCGGTAAACATCGCTGTCTTCAGCAAACTGGGCGGTGATGACCGATAAACCCTGTATCGATTCCGAACGTACCGAGCGCAGACCGATCAGACCACTGATGGCGCTTTCGATGGGCCGGGTGACCAATACTTCGACCTGCTCGGAAGAATAACCGGACGCTTCGGTCTGAACAATGATCTGTTTAGGCGCGAACTCGGGGAAAATATCCAGACCTGCCGTGGTGAAACGGTAACTGCCATAAGCCAGCAGCACCAAGGCCAGCGCGATGACGATGCCGTGAAAACGGATAGCGAAACGGACCAGCGCGGCTAACATGGTTTAATCATCGTCCTCATCGGGAATCTGGCCGCGAAATTCTTCCGACAGCAACATTTGCGCGCCGGTTGTGACCAGCCTGTCGCCGGGGGCGAGACCGTCCTGAATGAAATAGCCGCCGTGAGTTTGAATGAAATGCGTGACCGGGCGGCGGATAAAAAGGTCTTCGCCGGTTTGCCGATAAACAAAGGCTTGGCCTAAATGCCAAACCAGCGCCGAACCTGGAATCAGTACGCCTGTTGTCTTCTGTTGTTGGCGGGGAATCCAGGCGCTTAAACGCATACCGGCTTTGATGGCGGCATGGTCGGCACTGAAAAAATAGCTTTCGCCTTGTGTTAGCGCGTCGGTTTGCGGCGCCTTTGCCATGAATTGGGCCGGATGCTGCTCGCGTCTGTTACCCGTGGCGCTGACGGCAATGTGCTCGATGCCGTCGGTAAGTGTTTCACCTGCGGGCAATGCAATCTGTAACAAAGCTTTTTGACCGGACAGATAAGGCGACAGCGGCGCCGCGTCATCCGCTAAAAACAATTGGGCCAGCACCTGGCCCCAGTTCAATACCGCTTCGTTATAAAGGGCCTCGACTTGCAGTTGCAAAGCTTGTACCTGGGCCTTGTCCTGCTGCCATTGCGCTTGTTGTTCTTGCACAGTACGTTGCGAGACAGTGCCGCTGCGATACAAATGCCGTGCCCGGTCGCTGTTTTGCCGCGTCAGCAGCAAGTGCGCCCGGGCGCTTTGATATTGCGCCCGGGCATTGTTGTAGCGGTTTCGGAGGTCAAACAAAGGCTGTAAAGTCAGAGCGACGCCGGAAGCGGAAAATTCGGGGATATACTGAAAAGGCGCTAAGGTTGTGGTTTGTAAGCCTGCGTAAAGCTGCCTTTCGGCGTCCAGATACAGACCGGCTCGATCGTCGTGGTCAGCGGCGACAGTGATAAAATTCAGGGTCAACAAGCCAAGAACGATACCGGACTTGGTAATGAAGAGTGTGCGCGATGAATTTTTGTTGTTTTTAAAAACTTGCACGTTATGCTTTAATGCTCTTGGATTAGCCGCGCTGTGTATAACTTAATTGGGGATATAGATGGACAGTTTACCGGAAAATTTAAAATATGCGAAAACCCATGAATGGGCAAAACTTGAAGACGACAACCTTGTTCGGGTTGGCATAACGGATTTTGCCCAAGCTGAACTCGGGGATCTGGTTTTTATCGAATTACCTGCGGTAGGGCAACAATTACAGGTGGGCCAACAATGTGCGGTGGTCGAATCGGTCAAAACCGCTTCGGACTTGTTCAGTCCTGTTACCGGAGAAGTGGTCGCTGTCAATGAGGCGATCATCGAGGCGCCTGAAAAAGTCAACGACGATGCCTATGAAGCCTGGCTGTTTTGTCTTAAAGCCGATGATTTGACCGAATTGGATGTTCTAATGGATGCTTTTGCTTACGGTGAAATGATTGTGGGATAAATTTATCCACAAAATCTGTGGATAACATTGGGGATAAACATTGGAGAAACGCTCCAATAAATTGACTTTGTTGGCTTTTGTTTCATCGCATAAAATTAACTCCGTTTTTTAATCGATGTAAATCAAAAACTTGTAAAATTCTTTTTAATTCTTTCATAAAAATCTGAAGGTTGTAATTAAATTGACAATGAACCTGAGTAACCTCAGGTTGGGTCAACAAATTAATAGTGAAATAATGGCACATCAAAACGCAAAAGGTTTTAAACGCATCGTTAACGCTTTTTTCTTTTCCTGCGCGGGCTTTAAAGCCACTTGGGAACATGAAGAAGCCTTCAGGCAAGAAGTCTACCTGTTTCTGGTAACCACGCCGCTGGCGCTTTGGCTGGGCGAGACGGCCATCGACAAATTGCTGTTGATCGGCAGCATGGTGCTGGTGCTGTTGGTCGAATTACTCAATTCAGCGGTCGAGGCCGTGGTTGACCGTGTCGGTTTTGAACATCATGAATTGTCTGGGCGGGCCAAGGACATTGGTTCGGCGGCAGTCTTGCTGGCGCTGTTTTGGGCGGCCGTCACCTGGATATTGATTTTATTTTTTTAGAGGACGTAAAGGTTTATGAGTGTGTTGATATGCGGTTCCATGGCTTACGATACCATTATGGTATTTCATGATAAATTCAGAAACCATATCCTGCCGGAAAAAGTTCATATACTGAATGTCTCTTTTTTGGTCCCGGTCATGCGCCGGGAATACGGCGGCTGTGCCGGTAATATTGCCTATAACCTGAAATTACTGGATGAAGAGCCTTTGATCATGGCTACCGTCGGCCATGATTTCGAGCCTTATGCCCAATGGTTGTGCCAGTGCGGATTGTCCAGCGAATATATCCGTATCCTGGATGACAACTATACCGGTCAGGCCTATATCACCACGGATGAAGAAGACAATCAAATCACGGCTTTTCATCCCGGTGCGATGAATTTTTCACATCTGAATGCCGTTCCGGCCAATACCTCGATCACGCTCGGCATCGTTTCGCCGGATGGAAAAGACGGAATGCAGCAGCACGCCGCGCAATTCGCGGAACTCGGAATTCCGTTTATTTTCGATCCGGGCCAGGGTATGCCGATGTTCAGCGGCGAAGAGCTGTTGAAGTTTCTGGATCTCGCTACCTGGGTGACGCTGAACGACTATGAATCCGAATTGATGCAGGAGCGTACCGGATTGAACCTGGAAGAGTTGGCGGATCATGTTGAAGCACTGATTATCACGCTCGGCGCCAACGGCTCAAAAATTTATACCCAGGGCGAGTGTATCGATATTCCGGCCGCCAAACCTTCTGCGCTACTCGACCCGACCGGTTGCGGTGATGCCTATCGGGCTGGCTTGCTGTACGGCTTGAGCAATGAATTGGACTGGAGCGTGACCGGCAGAATCGCCTCACTGATGGGTGCGATTAAAATCGAACATCATGGCACCCAGAATCACGGGTTTACGCTGACGGCTTTTAAACAACGCTATAAAGACAGTTTCGGTTCTTCATTTTGACTTTAGCGCATACCGAAAAATTATTGGCGATCATGGCGCGCCTGCGCTCACCCGATGGCGGCTGCGTCTGGGATCTGAAGCAGGATTTTTACAGTCTGATTCCATATACGATTGAAGAAGCCTATGAAGTGGCCGACGCCATCGAGCGTAATGATCCGGACGACTTGCGTCTGGAGCTGGGTGATTTGTTATTACAAGTGGTGTTTCATGCGCGTATTGCCGAAGAGCAAGGTTTGTTTGATTTTGAGCAAGTGGCCGCCGGGATTGGCGAAAAGCTGATCAGGCGGCATCCGCATATATTTTCCGAAGTGAAATACCGGGACGAAGCCGAGCACAAACGGGCATGGGAGCTGGCCAAAGAGGAAGAGCGCCGGGGCAAGCGCTCGGGCGCCTTGCCCGACAGCGTGCTCGATGGCATCCCCGGTAATCTTCCGGCGCTGCTGCAATGTGAAAAAATCCAGAACCGCGCGGCCAGTCATGGCTTCGACTGGCCCTACGTTGCGCCGGTTTTCGACAAAGTATTGGAAGAGCTGGACGAAGTCAAGGAGGCTTGGGAGTCGGGCGATCAGGCGCATATCCAGGAAGAAGTCGGCGATTTATTGCTGGTAGTCGTCAACCTCGCGCGGCATTTAAAAGTCAACCCGGAAATAGCGCTGCGCGAGAGCACCAAAAAATTTTCGGCAAGGTTTCAATACATCGAACGCCAAATCCAGGCCTCCGGGCGGTGTTTGCGCGATTGCGAACTGGCGGAGCTCGATGGTCTGTGGGATGAGGCCAAACGCGAGCTGAAAAAACGCTGAAAACAACAAAGCGGCACTGCAATTATTCTCTCACCGGCCGTTTGTCGAGTTTTCTTTGTAAGGTGCGGCGGTGCATATTCAGCGCCCGCGCGGCGGCGGAAATATTGCCGTCGTGCTGCATCAGCACTTTCTGCAAATGCTCCCACTCCAGGCGTTTGATGGATAATGGATTTTCGCTGATGGCGATAGACGGGTCGCCTTCGTTTTTGTGCAGGGCGCTGACTATTTCATCGGCATTGGCCGGTTTGGTGAGATAATGGATAGCGCCCAGTTTGATGGCCTCTACCGCCGTCGCGATGCTGGCGAAACCGGTCAGCATGACGATTTGTGTGTTACCGTCCAGAGAAATGAGTTTTTTGACCAGCTCCAATCCGGACTGATAACCGATGCGTAAATCGATAATGGCGTATTCCGGCTCCATTTGCTCGGCCAGTTCAATGCCGGTTTCCACCGCGTTAGCGACGATGACTTCATAATCGCGCTTTTCCAGCGCGCTTTTCAATACCTTGCAGAAAGTCTCATCATCATCAACCAGCAATAATCGGGGTTTATCAATAGACTGGTTCATGCGTTTGCGTCTCCTTTAAAGTTAGTAGCGGTAATTTTATTTCTACGCAAGCGCCGCCGGATTCCAGATTAAAAAAGTCTATGGTGCCGCCCATGCGCCGGATAGTGCTGCATGTTAAAAACAATCCGACACCCAGTCCCAGCTTGTTACTGATAACCGGATGGCTGCCGGCCAGCTCCAGAATTTCCGATGGCATTCCCTCGCCGAAATCGCGGATTTTCAGGGTGGCTTGCGTCAAATCCCAGCTAGCGTGAAATTCCAGCCCCTTTTCTGCGGGGGTGGCTTCGGCGGCGTTATTGAGAATGTTGATCAAGGCGTGGGTCAAGGTCCGCTCGGCGATTATTTTACCTTGTTCGGGCAGGCCGGGGGTAATGGACAAACTGAGTTTGGTTTCGGGTTTATGGGTGCGCCACTGACTGATGACTTCGTCGAGATATTCGAGCATTGACATGATCTTGCCCGATTCCGCGCGCATTTCACCGGCGCTGGCCGACATCACCGACAAGGTTTCCTTGCAGCGGTTAATCTGCTGCTGCATGATCAAGGTTTTTTCATGCAAATCCGGGAAACGATGAATCGGGTACTCATTTTCCAGTTCATGAGCGACAATGGCAATGGTGCCCAAGGGCGTGCTGATGTCGTGCGCGGCGCTCGCGGCCAATGTGCCCAACGCCACCACGCGTTCGTCGCGCAATGCGTTCTCGCGCGCTTCAGCCAGATAACGTTCCTGATCCCTGAGCACCTTGGCCAGTTCGATGACGAAAAAAGCCACGAGACCGGCACTGAAGACAAAACCGAACCACATGCCGAAAAGATGCAGGTTGAAATAATGCTGGTCTTCCAGTTCATGGGCTTTGATCAACATCTGGTAATGAGCCAGGCTGGAACGGCTCATGCCCGCTACCGGCAATGCCGAAAGATCGATGTCGGGCGCCATCATCGGCATATGCGGTTCTATAGAAGGTAGAGGCAGGTTATAGCCGATCAGTATCGTATACATGGAAGTGGTCAAAATAACCATATACCAGGCATATGCGTGCGGCAACATAATGGCGGTTATAATCAACGGCAACAAAAACACCCAAATGATGGGATTGGAGGCGCCGCCGGTCAGGTACAATAAAGCGGTGATACCCAATACATCGATAACCAGTTGTGAAAAAATTTCCAGTTCGCTGACCGGATCTTCGGTTTGCAAGCGCATCCAGGTATACAGATTGACCGAGCCGATCGACAGCACAACCAGCCACAGTTGTTCCTGGGGCAGGCGGATACTGAGGCCGTGAGTGGAAATAATGATCAGTATGGCTTCGCTGGCAAGCATCAGATTCCTGAGTATGAACAGCCATTTGAGATTTTGCCGGGAGGATATTTCGGTTTTGGGTAAAACATTTGAGAACATAAGGCTGAACAGTCCCGCTATCAATAGGAAAAGGTGGGGCGCTGCCCGAAAAGGAATACGCGCGCAGCAGAAGATTAATAGCCGATTTGGACGCGTAATTCAACTGCGACAATATGTCACATTTTTATTTGCAGTATCTGTTGCTATTATTAACCTAACTTTTCTACAGCTAAAAGTTGCGTTATATTCTTCCTAAATATCCTTTTTAAGCGGCTTTTAAGCCGCTTTTTTTTGCCTGTTTAAAAAGACACGGGCAAACCGCCGAGTCCGCAATAGCCTTGCGGGTTTTTAGCCAAATATTGTTGATGATAATCCTCGGCATAATAAAAAATATCCGCCGCCAGAATTTGCGTCGTGATCATCCCGTAACCTGCTTGCGTCAGGCGGCTTTGATAATTGTCACGGGTGGCAAAAGCCGCCTGCTCTTGTTCCGGGCTATAAAAATAAATACAAGAACGGTATTGCGTGCCACAATCATTGCCCTGCCGCATACCCTGGGTCGGATTGTGTGACTGCCAGAAGTCTGTCAACAGCTTTTCATAAGCCAGCATGGCGGGATCGAATACGATTTTAACGACTTCGGCATGACCGGTCAGACCGCTGCAAACTTCATCATAAGTGGGGTTGGGCGTATCGCCGCCGCTGAAACCTACTGCGGTGCTGAAGACGCCGGGTATTTGCCAGAATTTCTTCTCCGCCCCCCAAAAGCAGCCGATCCCGAACAACGCCTCGTGTAAATGTGCGGGAAAAGGCGGTAAAATCGGATGGCCGTTGACATAATGCCGATTGCTTACGGGCATCGGCGTGTCGCGTCCGGGTAAAGTTTTAATCGTTGACAACATCATGGACCTTTGGCTCAGGGCGTTAATATAGATTGAATAAACAGTATTTCAAGCAATTGGTCAAGTAATGAAAGAACAAGATAAGTTACGGCGTTTTTTATTTGAAGATTTGGGTATTCGTGGCGTATGGGTCAGTCTTGACCAAAGCTGGCAGGCAGTCAAGCGTCATCAGTACGGGTCTGAGCCGATGCAGGAACAATTGGGGCAAGCCTTGGCGGCTGTGGCGATGTTGTCCTCGACCTTAAAATCCAAAGGCGCCATCATTCTCCAGACACAGGGCAACGGGGCGCTTGAAACATTGGTGGCGAGCGCTACCGAGCAACGTAAAATCAGAGGCCTGGTTCGTGCCCGGAACGATATGTCTTCAGCTTCACTTCCGGACCTGTTCGGCGAAGGCTATCTGGCGCTGACCATCAAATCCGAAAACGCCGAGCCTTACCAGGGTATCGTGCCGTTACAGGGACAAAGCATCGGCCAGGCTCTGGAAACTTATTTCAATCAATCCGAACAGATCGACACACACATCCGGCTTTGCGCCCATGCTGGAAATGCTGCCGGGTTATTAGTGCAGGCGTTGCCCGACAAGCATTCCGATAAAGAGGATTGGCAGCGCATCAGCCTGCTGGCCGATACCTTGACCGACAAGGAATTGTTCACGCTCGATTGCGAGACTTTGCTGTACCGCTTGTTCAATCAGGATCAGGTCAGATTGTTTGACACCGAGCCGGTGGCCTTCGAGTGCGCTTGTTCGACAATAAAAATAGAGGCGACACTCGAATCTTTGGGGCGGCCTGAACTGGACAGCGTTATTGCCGAGCAGGGTGAGATCAACGTAGATTGTGAATTTTGCGGTCGTCACTATCGTTTTGATCAAGCCGACGTGGCGCGGCTTTTTGCAACACACCCGGATGTCAGTGTTCCCGACACCCGACATTGACGATGACAGGGGTGACCCTACTCAAGCTAAGTCGCCTGATAGTGTTGACAGGCCTTGTTCTGTCGCTGTCCGGTTGTTTGTATTGGTATCGCGCGTTTCAGGTTTATCAGCAACTGGACGAATTCGACAAGCATTTTACGGTAGCGGTTGCCGACGATTTTACCCTGCACTTTAAACACCCTGTCATGTATAGCGAAGATTTTGTCTCGTTATCCGGTTTGTACCCGAGTGTAGACAGCCCAAGGCCACCTGGAAAACGTTGGCGCTACTACTTTCATAAAGTCAACGAAAAGCGCGAAGCGGTGGTGCCCGCCATAACCTTCTTCATCGAGCTGGAATTCAACCGTTATGACCGGCTCGATGCCTGGTCTTTTTCGCCGCTGTTTTTACAGATTGCACCGCCTGAGTTTCTGGAGGTGTCTTTGCGGTCGCTGGCAGGCGCCGAAATTAACGAGGGCAAAAAACAACTCAAGGGCAATACCGATCATATCGATAAAATCGTGGAAAACCTACCGGAAAAGAAAGCGGTCGTCAGCGCCTTGGGCGCGCCTGTTGAAATCACAAAAACAGGCGCGGGCCAAGAGGTCTATAGTTACCATTTTTTACTGGATTCGCCGGAAATTAAAAAAGGCTATGAAGACCGGGCATTAAGTGTGGTCAAGTTGACCTTTGACCCCGCGACACAAGAGTTAATAAAAATGTCAGGGCGCTTTGCCGGTTTGAAGGTTTCGATTAATTATCGTAAATTTCAAAACAAGACCCAAGTCGCGCTATAAAATCGGGCAACAGCATAAAAAACCATTGATTGTTCTCACACCCAAACACGGCAAAATGCGTCGCCCGATAAACCGGGCTCCTACGAAACAGGCCTCAATCTGTATAATTGGGCATGATTTTCCTTTAGCGCAATAACCATTCGGTGCCGAACCATTCGACCAGGACCTGCCGGTAATGCTCGGCTTTGCGCAGTTGCAGATGCTCCAGAGCATTGAGATTATCGGTCAAAATCCGGCCTTTTTCACTATTGACCGACACTTGCCGCTGCTTTAACCAGTCTTGTTGCCCAAGGCTGAGCGATGGGGCTTCAAGATCAACCGGCGCGTTGCCGGTCAGAAAAATAAAGTCGTTAAAGTCATCGCCCGGTTCGGAAATAAAAACTTGTCGCCGGGGAAAAACCTCGTCCAGGGTTTTTGCTACCGAAGCCAATGCCGGATTCTGCCCGTTTTCCAGAAAACCGACAAAATTTAAAGCCAGCAGCCCCTTCTCCGATAACAAGCCGCGCAGTTGGCGTAACGTTTCCACCGTCAGCAAATGCGCCGGTTCGCTGCCACCGGTAAAACAGTCGTGGATGATTAAATCGTAAGGCCCGGTCAATTTTCTGATTTCATAGCGGCCATCACCGACTCGTGCCTGGCCGGAAGGTTTAAACCCAAAATAATCAACGGCAGCTTGGGCCACGGCAGGATCAATTTCCAGTGTATCGACTTTAATGCCGTAACGCTCATGCAGGGCTGTGGCCATGTGCCCGGCGCCCTGTCCGACAATCAAGGCGCGTTTCATGCCCGGCGCCAAAGCAGGCAGCAAATTGACGATATCCTGGTAAACGAGAAGATTGCTGCCATCGATCAGGCTGGCCGCACCGATGACCGAGGCGTCGGATGTCAGAAACCGCAGCTTGGCTTTGGGTTTGTCGATGACGCGCACCCAGCCGTAGAGACTTTCCTGTTCCGAGCGGATGATAAGTTGCTGTTGCGCGGGTAAGGCGCGGCCCGCACCGACGATTTGCGGAATCAGGCTGAAGCCGACGATGATCAACAGCAGTACCGGCCCTGTCGCTTTGACGACAGCCAACTGTTGCTGTTCATAAAGCGCGACCAACAATGCCAGGATCAGAAGCCCTATGCCCAGTCCGGCGAGAATTTCGCGCGAACCGAACTCGGGGAACAAAAAAAACCCCAGCAATAAAGTGCCGACCACGCTGCCCAGCGTGCTGACGGCATAAAGGGAGCCGGAACTGGCGCCGACGCCTTGCAACTGTCGCGTCGCCAGTTTAATGGCCACAGGGCTTACCATGCCGAGCAGGGTCAGGCTCGGTGTAAACAACACCAACGCGCTGATAAAAGCGCCCGTGCGCAGTCCGAGCGGGTCGGTCGCCAGTAACACCGAACGTGTCATCCAGGGAATCAGCAGCGTCAACACCGCAGCCAGCGCCAGAATGAGCGAAAAACCTTTACCGTCACGATAATCCGCCCAGCGCCCGCCGATGAAATAGCCCAGGGCCAACGCTATCATGGTCACTGAAATAAGCGAGCACCAGACATATAAACTGGCGCCGTAAAACGGGGCAATCAGGCGCGTACCCAAAAGCTCGATGACCATGACCGACGCGCCGGTCATAAATACCGTCAAGTAAAGGCCGATACGGCCCAGTTTGTTCAATGGATTATTCATAAATATTTGAGTGCGTGGTTACAGAATAAAAAACGGGAAAAGGCAGGCGGCGTGAAGCGTCAATTCATGGGACGCCGTCGCTATGGTCAAGTTTGTGTCCGGTATTTCCCTCTACATCCACCCAAAAATAAGGCAAGCCTAAGTCGTCCAGCCAGGCCGGGCCGTCTTGTTCCTTGAGCATGGCAATGGTCGAGGCGCTCCCTGCAACGACACAAAAATCGCTGATCACGCTGACCGCCGCCAGATAACGCACCGGCCAGCCGGTTTTGGGATTCAACACATGGCCGTAACGGTTGCCATCGATCATAAAACAGCGTTCATAATCACCGCTACTGGCCAGGGCGCCTTGCGTCAATGACAAAGTCCGAATGACACGGGCTGCACGCGGGTGGCGGATGCCGATACGCCAGGGGCTGCCGTCGGCGCGAGGGCCGATGATTTTAATATCGCCGCCTAAATTGACGAAACCGTGCTCGATGCCTTGCTCCCGGCATAATACCGCCGCCCGATCAACGGCGTATTCTTTTACAATGCCGCCAAAATCAATTTCCATGCCCGGAACAGTAAACTCAAGCACGGGCGGCTGCCAATGGACACGATGCCAACCGATTCTGGCGAGCAGCGGCTCAATTTCGCTATTATCCGGCAGTCGGCTTAAATCACGTCGCCAGACTTTGCGCAAAAGGCCCGAAGTAATATCGAACAGGCCGCCGCTTTGCTGGTAACAAGTGACGGCATAATCGAGCAGGCTGGCGGTTTCTTCATCGACAGTGATAGCGCCGCCGGTTTGCGCAGCCCGGTTCATGGCGCTTAAAAAACTGTCTTCACGATAACGCGAATAGCGCGCTTCCAGACGCTGCACGTCGCCTTTTACGCGCTTTGCCGCGCACAGTCCTTGCGCCTTTGAGCGGGCGTACAGTTGCAAATCACAGGGCGTACCCATGGCGTTAAACGGATACTGGTAAAGCTTCATATCCAAACAGCAAAGCCAATAGGCTGAGTTGCATTAAAAAGCATAGTGCCAGGATGCGGTCAACGCGCCTTCGCGTTCGAGCTGAAAGCCATTGACATCATCACTGACCGGCTGCCGCCACTCGAAACTAAAGCTATTGCCCGCCAGGTCGCCGCCCGGCACCGAGGCGCTGAGACCGAAGCCGACATCCCAGAAACGGCCGCCGTGGTTGGCGGGAAAATCCATCGGCCCGGAACGGGCATTGAAACTGTTGAAATCCCCTTTTATGGCGCCTTGCACGGTATAGATGCCGCGTACGGTCGCCGATAACCAGTGCGTCAGTTGATAACCGCCCCAACTTGTCGCCTGCACCTGATCGCCCAGCCGGTAGCCGGATTCGTTGCGGTCTTCCAGACGGGTAATGCCGCTCACTTGCCCGCCCCAGAACCAGTCAGCCAAATTGCCGGTATAGGTGAGGCTGGGCAGAAAATCCCAGGTGCCGCTGCCCAATTGCATACCAAAATGCACCAGGCCGCCATCGATTTGAAAAGTCCGCCGGAATTTGAGATCGACATTGCCGGTTGGGGCGCTTAAACCCAGCCCCATATGGACATGATGTACCGGCGTGTCGAGCAAGGCTACCAGCGCCGATAGCTTGGTGTCGCCGACGCCGCCGGTAGTATGGCCCTGGATGCCGCTGTGTTCATGAACACCGGGTTGCGCGGGAGGGCGGCCCGCGAGTTCGCGGATATTCATTTCCATATCCATGAAAGTCGGCATCAGCATCAGGTTTAGCCAGTCGGCCGGGGCGTACATGATATTCAGCATGTGCATCTTCATGTTCATATAAGTCGGCGTAAAGCGGCATGGAAGAGTATCGCTGCAACCGTTATCGACAATGGCCTGATCGCTGACAGCTTGCGTGCCGTGCAAAATATCGCCATCCTGGCGATTGTACATGAAACGGTAACCGACCATGAATTCACCCGCCTGTTTGAGCATGTGGCCGGCGATTACGCCAGCCGGCTCACTATGTCCGCCGTGCACATGAGCGTGTTCATGCGTACCGCTCCCGCCGCCTTGAAAGTTCACGGCGGACAAATCGACTTTGAGCGCGGCATTGGCGACAAAAGAATCAAAATCGGCAAAATCATTTTCACCGCCGCCGCCCAGCTTCAGCGAGCCTTGATGGGTATAGTATTCAAACCCCGCTTCCAGGCTCACGCCTTTGGCGAATTGCTTGGCTACCGTAATACCGCCGCTCAAAGTGCCGAAACCCGAGAGCCGCGTATCACTGGAGAAATTGTTCGGAAGTTTTTCAGGGTCGAAAGGCACCCGCTTGTTTTGCAGGTTCAGATCCCTTTCATCGACGATATTACCGGCGGCATCGAAAACATTATCATTTTGATCGCGGAAAAACTCGACGCCGTTGGTAGGGTTATCGGCATCCACCAGGATGGTTCGCCCCTGCTCATCGGTCGCATTGCTGTTGAAGGTTTGCAAGGTCGTGACAACGGGCCGGTAAAAATTGGCGGCGCTCTGCGAATAATAGCGGATTCGGGGCGTCACCGTCCAGCCATGGCCTAAAGGCTGCGCCCAGTCAGCATCGAAAACATGGGCGTTGATACCCCAGTCATCGTGCGAAAACTGATAGTTAAAGTGCAGCGCGGCATCGAAAGGCTCGATGTATTGCACATATTTAGTGCTGAAATTCCATTGATTACGGGTGCCGGGACGTTGCTCCAGCAAGGCGCGGACATCGCCGTTAATGACCTGATTGCCAGGGTTGGCCAATTGGTCCGGATCGACAAAAATCACCGTGACCGCTTTATATGGATTTTCCAGAAAACCGCTGCTATGGGTATAGCTTATATTGGCGTCAAGAACGGCGGTTTTGTTGAGCACCTGACTGATGCCGAATTGCCCGGCCCAGTCCTGCTTGTTGCCGTGCAGAATTTCCGAGCCGCCACGAAATTCTATCTGGTCGGCAAAAGCCGTCCGCGTCAAATACGGCAAAATATCATGATCGAGGATGGCCGAAATATCGCTGTCGGTGAAGCTTGTGCTCCATTTGACCGTGGTCAGTTTCTGATTGAAATCGAAACGGCCGCCCACGCTGCCGTAACTGGATTCGTAATCGTTTTCAATGGAAAGACCGCCGCCGACGTCAAGCGCGGCATTGTCCCATTCATAACTTAGCTTGAAATCGCCTTGCTGGCGTGTTTCCGGCGAAGCCTCGGCCATGATATGGACGAATTTCGATTCGGTTTGTTGTATCGGATTCAGGTTCCTGTCCAATGCCACATTGGAATTGATGAATGGCGAGGCGCCGACGGTGACCAGACCATTTTCAGAGGGCACCTTGATCGGCCGGTTGGTCAGTTGCGTGGCCAAAAGTCCCGTCGCCACGGGCGTTGCGCCGGACCAGGTATCCTGGGTAAAGTTGAAGCCAAATTTGATCCGGTCGGTCAGGGAGAGCGAGGTATTGCCGTGAACGCTATCGACTTCGATAGGATTCATGCTGTTGCGGACGTTGAACAGGTCGCGCTTGCCTTCCTGATAATGGCTGTAGCCAAATTCCGCGACATTTTCCGAGGCCGCTTCGGCGACTTGTGACATCAGTCCGGGCAGGATCAGCGCGGCGGAAGTCAAAGCCTGTAAAGCGCCATTGAAAGACGCTGTTTGCGAGGGTTTTGTTGATGCGGGCATGTATTGAAATTGTAAAAGTCAGTTGGGACAGACAGGGGGCGATTTGATTTGTTCGGCTGTCCGGCAATCCGGTTCAAGCGCCTGGATTATGCCGGATGCCCGCTTCAATAACATCCACAGCCCCCGCCGCCGCCAGCGGAGCCGCTGTTGGCCGCAGCTTCGCGGCTGCTGAACGTATGCGCCCTGATTGCGCTTTGCATGGATGTGGATTGCAGAGCCATTTGCGGCTTGGCGAGAAATCCGCGCTCCCAGGGGGCGACTTCGGCACAACCGCCGAGATTGGCCAGCAGCATCAGAGAGGCTAATTTTGCTTTGCGGGAGGTCAGCGACATAATTAACTCCTGTTATTCGGCGTTCGCGTTATCGGCCAGCAAGCGCTCGATATTTTCTTTTAATTCCGCTTCGGCGCCACTGCGAAAACCTAAATGAATATGGCGTATGATGCCGTTGCGGTCGACGAGATAGGTGGACGGCATGGCTTTGACTTCAAAGTCCCGCGCGCAGGTTTTGGCCAAATCGGCCAGCACGGTGAATTGCGTCGGGTGCCGGTCGAGAAATTGCGCGGCATCGGTGTTTATTTCATCCAGATTAATGCCGATCACTTCAAGGCCCTGCGCCTTGTAATCGCGCACCAATTGGTTCATGAACGGAAACGATTTGACACAGGGCGGGCACCAGGACGCCCAAAAATCGACATACAGCACTTTGCCCCGGAAATTTTCCAGGCCGGAAACCGCTGCGGCGTCTATCGGCGCCAATTCGCAGTGGGGCATCGGCTCGCCGACTGTAGCGGCATGGGCCGTGGCAACGGTAGCTAACGCATAAGCTAGAACAGCGGTCCGGGCTGAGTTTTTTATTGTGCCGATGCAGGTGAGAGGCATTACGATAAGCACGGTTATTGATATTGGGTCACAACAATATCGGTGCCGGTATGGGTGCCGTCGGCCGCATTGCAGTGCCATACCAGTTCAAATTCGCGGGTGCCGGGACCGGTTTTATTGAGCATGATGGTGTAAACGCCGCCGCCTCTATGCAGCAGAATGTAATCGCTGGCCTCGGTATCGCCGGAAACAGGGTCGGTCGTGCTGGTGGCGATGATAGGCTGTCCGGGCGCAAAGGTTTTGCCTTTGAGCATTTGCAGATTGATCAATAAGCCTGGAACCGGTGGGGAGAGATCCTTGATGCTCGCCAGCAGGTGATCGGGCTCCCCATTGCCATCGTTGAAGCAGGTGATATCCGCTACCGCCGTATTACTGCCCTGATCGTCAATGTCGCCAAGCGGTGCGATGGCGGTGTGGGCATGCGCTGTACCGGCCAGAGCCAGCGCGATGAGGCCGGTCAAGAGAAGGGTTTTGCTTAAAAATGTCGGTTTCATGATAGGTTTTCTCCTGTGTAGTCAACTGTTATCGCATCCCTGTGATTTTTTTGTTATCCAATTTAAAAGTAATACAGTATTTATGCCATATTTTGTGAAGCATTTTGTTTTCTGCGGCTCTGCGCCGGGCAGTTTTTAAATGTGCAAAAAGAAATTTCAGGCTATTGATATGACAGCTATATCTATTTTTAATTCAGCGACTGACTTGAAGGCAAGAGATTACAATTTGCAAGTCAATTGAAGAAATCATTCAAAGAATCACGGCTTTTGTGCCTGTCGGACATTAAATACGCAGTAAGGACAAGAACGTTAAAGCGCCAAATATGTTATATAACATAGATTAATTAATATAAGAGACGCTATATCACTGACCTGCAAAGCCATCATTGAAAAAACTCAAAAAAAAGGTCATATGACATAAAAAATATGTCATATAACATAGTTTAATAAAATTTTGTTTTGCGAATCTGCGCCAACCGGGAGGCGTCGATTATTTTAAATTAAGCTATACTGAGTTTTTTATAAGCTTTAACGTGGTTATGGAATTTTCTCCCATTGCCGATAGATATTCATTACGGTCTGCTTGTGACGGCGCGTAGGACTTTATGTGTCTGATGCTTTGTCGGCGGTCGTAAAATTTTGAATGTCGATATTAATGAATCTCAAGTGGCTATGGCGGTCGATTTAAATTCTTCCGATGGGCAGGCTATTCGCCGTTTGATTCCCTTGGCGACATTGCCCGTGCCGCATTTTGAAACACTGTGCCGGACGGTTTCTGTCGAGCAGGCCGATGTCGGTGCGGTGTTGTTTCGACAAGGGGATGCCGACGGCGATCTGCTGTATCTGTTGAGCGGCGAAGTTTCGCTTCAGGCCCAAGGCTTGAAAATCGAAACCATCAAGGCAGGCAGCGAATCCGCTCGCTTTGCTCTAGCGCATCAGATTCCGAGAAAAATAGATGGCGTAGCCCGAAGCCCTGTGCGTTTTTTAAGATTGACGAAAGATACCTCCAGCTATTTGTCGTCGCTTGTCTATGAAGAGGATAACAGTTACATGGTCATTGATGAGCCGGAAGAAAGTTCTGAAGACTGGATGACAACTTTATTAGAATCACCCATTTTTCAGCGTTTGCCGCCCGCGAATCTGCAGAAAATATTGATCAGTCTCGAAGAAATCAGTGTCGATAAAGGTGAGGTCGTACTGCGTCAAGGAGATATGGGTGATTATTATTACCTGATCAAGGCCGGGCAGTGTCTGGTTACGCGCAAACCCTCTGAAAACGCCAAAGAAATCAAGTTGGCGCTACTCAGAGCTTCCGATACTTTCGGAGAAGATGCGTTGCTTTCGGAAAAGCCCAGGAATGTGACGATCACCGCCCTCACCCCGGTCACTTTGTTACGTTTGCCGAAACAAGACTTCATTACCCTGATCCGGCAACCCAGTCTGAAATATGTCAACTTCGAGCAAATGCGCAGACAATTGGCGGAAGGTGCGTTGCTGCTCGATGTGCGTTCGTCGGAAGCCCATAGCCGGAGTCATCTGAATGACAGCATCAACGCGCCATTTTTTACCTTGCGTATCCAGCTTAAAACGATGAATCGGGCCAGGCCCGTCATTGTGGTATGCGACGACGGTAAAACCAGTATGGCTGCGGCATTTTTGCTGCTGAAAAACAAATTCAAGGCTTCGGTTCTTGCGGGCGGCATGGCTGATATTCCACCGGAACTCAAAAAAACAGCGGCCTCATTCAGCATCGATGACGGCCGAGAGACCAGTATTGTCGCCCGGGAAGAAATACCCCCGCCTCTAATTTCAGGGCAAGCGCCGGATGATGCAGGGGGACGATACCCGGCAGCGGAGCTTGAGCAATTGCGCAAAGACAATAATGAATTACTGGAAAACAATAGTCAGCTTGTGCGTAAATGCAGGCAACTGGAGAGCGAGAAGGAAGCGGTGGAAAAACAATACCGGATGCTCCGCAAGCAGACGGAAAAATTAACGGCGGTATTGGACAGTTTAAAGAAAAATACAGGTGGCTGAAGCAAACTTCGGGCTGTTGCACACAAAAAAGCCACGGTTAAATCGTGGCTTTTGGAACTGGCGAAGTAAATTACTAAGCGTTACTTGATTTTAGCTTCTTTGTACAGAACATGCTTGCGCACCACGGGATCAAATTTTTTGATCTCCATTTTTTCGGGCATGGTGCGTTTGTTTTTGGTGGTTGTGTAGAAGTGCCCTGTGCCTTCGCTGGACACCAGTTTGATTTTATCGCGCATTGTTTAATCCTCTTCTAAGCTTTTACGCCGTTTTTGCGGACATCGGCCAGAACGGCGTCAATGCCTTTTTTATCGATAATTCGCATACCCTTGGCGGAAACGCGTAAGCGAACCCAGCGATTTTCACTTTCTACCCAAAATCTATGGAAGTGCAGGTTCGGGTTGAAGCGTCTTCTGGTTTTATTGTGCGCGTGTGAAACGTTGTTACCGGTAACAGGGCGCTTGCCCGTTACTTGACAGACTCTGGACATGAATAACCTCTTGCTGTGCCTTGTATCAATAATTAATCGGACTTTATACCAAATTTTCTTGTTTAGGTAAATATAAAAAATAAGAATTTAAGGCTGAAGCTGCTACTCGATTGTTTCGTTCGGTCTTCCGTATGCGGTATCAAGCCCCGATTGCCTTGAAAAATAAAGACGTTAGTGTTAACACGAAAGAAGGGTAGGTCAGCATACGCTGAAGCGGGAGAGCCGCCCGATGAATCAGGCGGCCGACATGTTAAGCCGTGGTTAGCTTTGTCGTCTTTGAATATGTCTTGTCGATAGCGATTTCAGCTTACTCCGGTGTAGGCCAAACTTGTACGCCGTCAAAGAAGACCGGCATGTCTTTAAGCGTCTGCGCCGCCGAAGGGAAAATACGCACATCAAACGTCTCTCCTGCGTCGATGCCGTCGCCATCGAGATCACAGCTTGCCGGGAATGGATTGTTTTCCAGGTCGCGTTCGATTTTATAGCTGGCAGGAAAATTCCAGGCCGGGGCGTCAAACGGGGTGCCATTGTCAGGCGCAGTCCATAAATCAACCAGACCACCGCTGTTTTCAGCATTGAAATTTGGCGCGGAAGCTTTGGAAAGTGCGCAAACATTGGCAATGGCCGGAACTATCGTCACGCTTTTTGCACACGAATCTGTTGCAATGTTGGCCGCGCCTATCCGCACCGGGAGCTTGCCCACCCAGCCCGATGCCGGGATTTCGCCGATGGCCGCCCAAAACCCCAGGCCGTTGCCCTCTGTGTCAGCAATCCTTTCTTCCAAATCAAAAACCTCCCGGCTTTTGATCGGCGTTATCAATACGCGCGACTGAAGAAAGTCAAGCGCCGTCAAGGGCGAATCAGTAAAGGTTGCGAAACTGTCCGTTGAAGTCTGGACGCGGGAATCGGTTTGATTGGGGAAAAAGAAAACATTGCCGATGACGGGTTGGCCGTCGCAGCCGTGCGGAATGACAACGTTAGTATCGGTTCTGACGCCTTCTTTAACGACCGGATGTTCCAGTCGGGTATGCGCCGCCGCTTGCGGGTTGACGGCAAGCAGACCGAGAGCGATGCCGCTGTATGCAGCTAGTGACAGAGTATTTGTTATTTTCATTTTGAAAGCCTCCAGGCAAGTTCAGAGTCTGAATTAAAGATGCGTTTTGCGGATTACTCGCATAACGCAGAATATAAAAGCAAAATTCATACCGCAATATTAATTGCACTGTGGTTTCTTCTTTGTAAAAAATCTTGTCATCGCTTTACTGCATCCTTGATTAATATTTAACTTATTGGATTTATTAATTATTAAAGTCTTTGGCAAACTTTGAAAAGGCCGGTATGGGCTTGTTTTATTTCAGAAGAAGTTTTCATTTTTGGTGCAGCAGGAGCAAAACCAGCCGGTTTCAGTGTCGCCCCCCTGCCTGTCTATTGATACCGACGGTTATTCGGATGTATTCGGGGCAACCTGCTGCTCGATGGAGTGATTATATAAGTATATGATATGTAACGGATAAAAATATTTCGGTACTTTCAGGCCATTGCAATAAAAAAAGCATGAAGCTATGAGGCAATGGCACAGATAGTCATATAGCATAGTTTAATTAAAATCAGCGTCCGATAATCAAGGCATGAAAGAAATTCGTACGATAATAGAGCATATGACTGGCTGATATTTGTTAAATAACATAGATTAATTATGCTTTCGTGGTTTGTATTGTAGCGATGGGATGACCGGCGTTGAAGTTTTCTATGAGGTTTTAAATCCGGCGGTTTTTTGTAAGAAAACAAGCCGCAAGACAAAAATCAAGCGCTACGCCTGAATCCGGTTTTTTTCAGGATCCGGGTGCTGAACAATACGCAATGGCCACGGTTGGCATCGCCAAGCAATCGGGCGATCTGTTCGATTTGAAGGTCGGCTTGCTCACGGGTTTTGCCGTGCACCATGGCAAACAGGTTATACGGCCACTCCGGCAAATGCCGAGGTCTGTGGTAGCAATGGCTGACAAAATCCAGTTGACCGACCCGAGCGCCCAGTACGTCGATTTGTTCATCGGGAACGTCCCAGACCGTCATGCCGTTATAGCGATAACCCAGTTTGTAATGGTTGGGTACGGCGGCGATACGACGTATGACGCCGCGCCGCTGCATGGATTTTATTCTTTGCATCACTTCATCGGCGCTTAAGTTCAGCGCCTCGGCCAGTGCCTGATAAGGTTCGGGCGTCAGCGGCAAACCGGCTTGGGTGGCATCGATGATGGCGCGGTCGGTGGCATCCAGCATGAATCAGGCTTCCAGTTTCAGATTGACGAAGTATTCGCGTTTTTTGGGCATATTGTAAACGGTCAGGCCCGTTTGCCGGGCAATTGCTGCCAGCGTAGCTGTCAGTTGTTGGGGCGTTTCGGTGGCGATGACAAACCACATGTTCAGCGTGTGTTCGCGTGCGTAATTATGCGCAACTTCGGGAAAGGCGTTGATGATCCCTGCGATTTTATCAAATTCTGCAACCGGCACGGAGACTGCGGCCAAAGTCAATGCGCCGCCCATTTGTTCGGCATGAAATAGCGGGCCGAAGCGGGTGAGCGTGCCGTTAGCGAGCAGGTTTTCAAGCCGGGCCAGCAATTTAGCTTCGGTTATACCGAGTTGTCCGGCCACCTGCCGGTAAGGCGAGGCGCAAACCGGAAAGCCGAGTTGCAGCGTGTTGATGATTTTAGTGTCGAGTTCATCCATAGGCCAAAACCTGGCTTGCGGGCGTTTTATAAAGGGCGCCGCATTGCTTGAAACAACGGCGGCTGAACAAAATGTCACGCTCGTAATGCGTCAGCCCGCATGTTTCCGTCATGAACCTCAATTGCTCCAAAACAATGTTCCGGTCTTTGCCGTGAATCATGCAAAACAGGTTATAAGGCCACTCGGGCAAATGGCGGGGGCGTTGATAACACAAAGTGACAAAGTCAAACCGGCTGATTTGCTGTCCCAGGTTTTTAACGTCGGTGTCGGGAATATTCCAGACCACCATGGCGTTGGCGCGATAGCCTAAGCGCTTATGTTTGACGATGACGCCAAGCCGTTTGATCAGGCCCTGTTGTTTGAGCCGGGTCAGCCGACTGATCACTTCAGCTTCGGGCATTGCTATGCTCTGGCCGAGCGTCGCATAGGGCCTTGAACAAAGGGGCAGTCCTTTTTGCACCGCTTCGAGCAATTTTTGGTCGCGATCATCAATCATGGTCGAGTTTCAAAGGAAAGCCCAGGTCGATAAAAAACTCATCGAGCAAGGGCAGTTGCAGGGTTTTAAAACCGGTGCGCCGCTCTATGCTTTGAATGACGTTTTGCAGATGCTGTTTGCTGGAAGCAATTAGTACGAACCATAGATTGAAGCGGTGTTCACGTTCATAGTTGTGGTTGACTTCCCTGAAACTGCTGATGATTTCGGCAATGCCCTCTAAACGTCCGGGTGGAATCGCCATAGCGACCAAGGTGCTTTTACCCAGTTGATTGGGCGGGATGATGGGGCCGATACGGCTGATAAAGTCATCGTCGATCAAGCTGTTGAAGGCTGTCAGCACGTCGTTTTCCGTTACCCCCAACGCTTTTGCGATAGTCAGATAGGGTCTGAGCGTCAACGGAAAGTCATGCTGGTAATCATCGAGCAGATGTTTGTGTAAAGGGCTGAGCATGGCGTTACAAACCGATTTTATGGGCCCGGGCGCTGAAAAAAATGCCGCTGGGTGTCTGTGCGGGCAAGCGTTTGACTTCGGCCAGCGTTGCGGTGTCATAGATGACCACTTGGTTGTCGTCGCGCAGCGATACCCAGACTTCCTCGCCGCGCGGCGTAAATTCCATGTGCAGCACGGCCTTGCCGGGTTTGAGGGTGTTCTCGATGGTCAGGTCTTTAGCGTCGATGATTTGTAACTGCTGATTGTCCGGAAAAGCGAAATTGACCCAGATTTGTCGGCCGTCGGGACGCGCCATTACGAATACCGGCTGTCCCGCAACCGGAATGGCTTTGACCAGCTTCCAGGTATCGGTAGTGATAACCAGCACTTCGTGGCGGCCGACCGCCGGAATAAAAGCGTAATCACCGGCGATGGCCCAGCCTTCCAGATGCGGCATTTTATAAACCGGCAATTTTTCATCGTGCTGGCCGTAGGCGGGCAATATTTTTTTAACGCCGCTTTCAGGCGACCATAAATCCAGCAAGGCAAGGCCCGATTCGCCAAACAGACCAGCGATATAGAAACGTCCGTCAGGTGTTATCAGTGCATCATAAGGTTGCTTGCCGATGTTTTTGAATTTCTGAAGGGCGGGCGCGGCAGGTGTGCGCATGTCCAGCAGCCAGATTTCACCGGCATCGAACAGGCTGAATACGAAACGCTGCCCCGGCGCATCTACCAGGCCAATGACTTTGGACAGTTTGCCGTCGTCATAAACAGCGGGAATATCGGCGATTTGCTCTAGGCTTTCGGCGGAAAAAATTTTAACGCCGCCGGGCGTGTAATTGGATACGGCGATGAGTTTACCGTCCTGCGATATGGCGCCGCCGATACTATTACCGGCTTGCAAAATCCGCTTGGCAACGCTGTCGGTCAGTAAATCGATTTTAGTAAGCCCGCCGTCCCGTCCGAACACATAGGCATAGCGCTGGTCGCGGGAAAATACCACGGAAGCGTGCGATAAATCGCCTAATTTTTCAATTTTGCCGAGCTGTTTGTGTTGTGTCGTATTGATTATCAGCACATTGCCGGGTTCGCGCTCGATAACCACGCCTAAATCGCCGGTAGCGCACACATCGGCGGCAACCGGATCAATAAAAAACAGGCTCAATAAGATCAGGAATCGGTATTTCATCTGGTAAGCGTCAAGGTTGCGGGTTTTTGAGTATTTCGACCAGCCAGGCGGCCTCGCTCTTGTCGATAAAACGGTTCCAGGGCGGCATGGCCGTACCGGGGCGGCCCCTTAAAATAGTTGCCGTCAAAAATTCATTCGATTTATCGGCTAAATCGGCCGGACGCAGGCCGGGCCCCAGTCCGCCTTTCAAGGTCAGGCCGTGACAGGCACCGCAATCGTGTTTGAGCAGGTTGCGCAGTGCTTGTTGTCTTGCAGGTTCCGGCGGCGGTGCGGCAACGGCAGAGGACAACATGGCTGACAGGATGAAGATTTTCATGGTTTTCCATAAAAAGGCAGATCCGTTGACTCAAGCCTATTGAATAAGGGGAAATTCAATCAGTGTCGAGGCGGATCTGCAAAGTGTTGAAGCTTTATTGGCTTTGTTGTTTTGAATAATAAGCCGCGACATTGGCGATGTCGTTATCGGTCAGTGATCCGGCAATGGCGTTCATAATGTCCGATACGCGGGTTTTATCGCGGTATTGTTTCAGTGCCAATTGCAAATAATCGGCGTCGCGTCCGGCCAAGGACGGAAACGGCGCCCCGACCGAAGGCGCTATAATGCCGTGACATTGCGAGCAGACGGCGGCGGCTTTAGCCTGTCCGGCATAAAGGTTGGCGGCATGAACGGAGGTGGCCGTCAAAGCCAAAAACAAAGCAAAGGCGGATGCTGGTAACTTCATCATCTGCTCCTCAGATTTCGTCGGGCGAAAGACCGCGAGTCATATATTTAACCCGACCGCGCGCGAAAATACCAGCCGGACTTTCCATCGGTATCGATGCGACTTTTTTCAAAGTGACGGAATCATAAACCACCACTTCATCACCGGCATAACCCGCGCTGACATACAGGTATTTGCCATCGCTGCTGTACTCAGGAAAATAGGCATGGCCGCCGACATCGAGCGTTTTGACCACTTCCAGCGATTTTTTATCAATCAGTTGAATGGTGCGGGCGCGTCTGTCCTTACTGATAATATCCACGGCGACATAAGGCGCGTTGGCGTGAGCGGCGGGCGATTCGGTGCCGCCGGACACCGGCACTTGCTTGACCACTTCCATTTTATCCAGATCCCAGACGCTGACCACGGTTTTGTCGCAGTCACCGAAATTGGTGCCAAAGCCCAGCGTGCGGCCATCGACAACAACGGCCGAACCCCCACCGACATGGGGCACACAGCCTGCGGGCAGTTTTTTGATCAGTTTGCGTTGTTCAAGGTCTATTGCAGCGACGATGCTGTCGTCGTAGGACGCGACCATCAGTTTTTTGCCGCCGTGGGTCAAAAACGCATCGTGCAGGTGACGGCCGACATCAGTGATTCTGGTCACCGGAAAATCGTCTTTTAAATCCACCACCCACACCTGGCCGGCATTTTCCAGGGCAATGGCGAAAATATCGGCGAAAGGGGTGCCGATGATCATGCCGGAATCGGAGGACACTTGCTTGCCATCCGGATCGATACCTTCCAGCTCGAACGTTTTCAACGGTTCCAGCGTATCGGCGTCGAGAATCACGGCATTGTGCGGCACAAAAGAACCGGCCATGATGTATTTGCCGTCGCGGGAAATACCGATGCCGGGGCCGTTATAGCCGGTTTTGATACTGCGCACCGCCTGCATCGAATACAAGTCTACTTTAAAAATTTCGGCGGTATCGGTTTTGACATAAGCCCAGCGCGGATTGACGGGGTTGAATTCAATAATATGGGCGGCGGTGCCGGTCGGAATTTCGCCTACTTTCCGATGGGTGACGCTGTTGATGAAAATCGCCCGGGAGCCTTCGCCGCGACCGTATTTGCCGCGCGCCGCAACGCCGATCAGATTGTCCATACTATCGATTTGAAAGCCGGGTTTATCCGGCAACGTGCTTTCATCCTTGACATAGACTTTCAGCGAAGCTTTCATGTCGGAGATAGTCCAGGCGGGATTGGGCAGCTTGGGCGTACTTTGCAGATGTTTGACCAGCAAACGGATGTCATCATCCGATAAACGGCCATAGAAAGGCGGCATCAGAGTTTCGAAGCTGCCGGTCATGATGAGCGTGCGCAAGGCGGTCGGGCTTCTGCCTTTGAGCGTTTCGGCGTTGAGTGCCGGGGCAAGATAGCCGCCATGATCGGAACCGTGGCAACTGGCGCAATTGTCTTCAAAAAGCTGATGGGCCTTATGTTCATCGTTTTCGGCCGCTTGCGCTGGATTTGCCGACAGCAACAGTCCGATAGCGGCTGCCAGTGCGGTTTTGATAACAGGTGTAGTCAATGTAGGTTTCATCGTGTTTTCCATCCTTCGGTGTCAAGTTTTTGCAGCGATAGTAATATAACTTAAACTATAAACTCAAACCGGACAGCCTTCTAATTTATAAATAGCGTAGCCTTGGTTATCGATTTGTTGCCTCAATTCAGGCGGTGCATCGCAACTGTGGCAAAATACGCACTGCGTCTGATTAATCACAGCATCCCCCTCGCCAATACTGGCCAGCCATTGCCTGGCATAAGTTATGGCCTGGTGTTGATCTTGGTCATCAAGCACGACATCGAAGTGCATGATTCTGCCTTTGGCGGTTTTGGCATAAGTGTCGTAAACATGGGCCATAGCCATGAGAAGCGCCTCCTGTAAAAAAGCCGGTGCTGGAGACACCGGCATGGAACTGTTCTGCGAGGAATAACATCACCCGTCCTGGGAGTAAAAAGAATGGCACAGCCACCTAGTTTCGAATCGAAACTAGGTGTAATATTAGGCCAGTGTCTTTTCGTTTGTCAACTCATTAACGAATTAAAACTTATAGACTCATGGCAACAATCGATCTTTATAAAGTCATCGAGCGCATGGCAGCGTTGATTCGTTCCGAGGAACGTAAAAAATGTACCGAGCTGGGTATTCAGGCGGTGCATTTGCAGGTGCTGGATTATTTGTCGCGGTGCAACCGCTATAGCGATACCCCGGCTGCGTTGACCCACTATCTGGGCATGACCAAAGGTACGGTATCGCAGACCTTGCTGCTTCTGGAGCGCAAAGGCTTTATCCTGAAACTACCCGATCAGGTCGATAAGCGCATGGTGCATTTGCATCTCATCGCGGCGGGACGCGAGGTACTTGAACGGGCGGCGCCGACCGAGCTGTTCCGAAATGCCGCGCTGATTCTTGAGCAGCATTATCCGCAATTGCAAGAGGCTGTCTATATGCAGGCATTGACGGCTTTGCAAAAAGCCCATAAATCACATTCTTTTGGTCTGTGTAAAACCTGCAAATATTTTACGACGACCGATCAGGGCTTTTTGTGTGGTCTGACCCAAGAAACGTTGACACAGAAAGACAGCGAAAAAATATGCCAGGAGCATACGGCGGCTTAAACTGAACGGAAATGGTCTTGTCCAGGCAAGCGGCAAGCCCATGTAGGAGTTCGATTTATCGGGCGACAGAGCGTGGTGAAAAAGGTATTGCGCCGGAATCTTTGGGTGTGACGGATGTTTGTTCGCATGGCCTGGCGAGGGTGATTGGACTCTTGAAAATAGTATCGATTCGATAAAAGTTGACAATTCTTTTTTTCATTTTTATAGTATCGATTCGCTACATAAAGCGAGCAGTGCGCTGATCCGCCCTGTGCGGCCCGGCGTTTATCATTTTAAGAACCGAGGAGTGATTTGCCATGATTGAAGAAGAAGCTAAAAAAGATAAATTCTGGTTGTATGTCGGCCTTACAACATTGGCGTTGGTGACAACCCTGGTATTGGTGAAAATGAATGAAGACGAAAAATTTGCCCCTATCAAGCAGCAATTACAAGAAGAAGAAGCGCAGATGAATATCCGGGTACTGAATTAGAAAAAATAGTTCATGAGCCAATAATTATAAAAATAAAATCCAAACTTGAAACAATTGCAGGGAAAGAATGATGAAATTAAATTTACTGAGTCTTATAACCGCTTTAATGTTATTTGCAGGCAATACATGGGCGACGGAGTACATTTTCCGCGATTTAATGGCCAATACCCTACCTTCGGCAAAATGCGAATCGGAACAGGCGGCAACAGCAACAGCGGCCAAAGCCTATACCCTGAAACGATACGGCAGAAAGTTTTGTCAAACCCAGGGTTATGGCTGGCATGTCGAACAAATCAAGGATAACGGCAAGCCGGTGTGCGATGTCTGTTCCAACGGCGACCAAGGCTACCGTTGTCATATGGAAGATGTCGTGGTGGAATGCAAACGCATCAAGCCGGGTTCGGTGGGTATGTTGCCGGGTCAACATTGATCGGTCAAAGATGAAGCCGCATTGGCCGGTGTTGACTTGGCTTGGTGCGGCCACCCGAGAGCTTGGGGTAAAGCCATAACTTGTCTGTGGCGCTCTAATCCCGCAAGGACGCAGGCTTCAGTGAAATTCACCGCTTTTTGCAAAGATTGATTATAATGGCCGATTTACATCCGCTTTGCGGCAAACAGCATCGGATGACATTAAGAGGCAATAATGGACTGGCAAGGCTGGCTGACAATCTTTTTAACGGGCGCCGTTTTGTTGACGCTGATTTTTTCGCGCTTGACGCCCGATATTGTCCTGATGGCGGCGCTGACGGTACTCAGCGTCAGTGGCGTTATCAGCGCCAAGGAAGCTTTGGCAGGATTCAGTAACGCCGGGCTGATTACCGTGGCGGCGATGTTTGTCATCGCGGCCGGCATCAGAGCGTCGGGCGGCGTCGAATGGCTGGTCAACAGTTTGCTCGGCCAGCCTGAATCCTGCCGCAGCGCTTTGTTCAGGCTGGTATTGCCGATCGTACCGTTAAGTGGTTTTCTGAACAATACTCCGGTGGTCGCCACCATGATTCCCGCCATCACCCGCTGGTCGAAACGGATTGCGATCAGTCCATCCAAACTGATGATTCCGTTGAGTTACGCGTCTATTCTGGGCGGCACGCTGACTTTGATCGGCACCAGCACCAATCTGGTAATTAATGGCCAGTATCAGGCCTTGACCGGCAACAGCGGTTTTGGCTTGTTTGACATTACCTTGATTGGTTTGCCGGTGTGTCTGGTCGGTATCGTATTCATGATTGTGTTCATGCCGGTTTTGTTGCCGGACCGGCAAAGCGCGGCAGAACAGTTCGCCGACCGCAAGAAATTTACTTTTGAAGTTGCGGTGGCGCATAACGGGCCGCTGGAAGGCGTTACCGTCAGCAGCGCCGGTTTGCGTAATTTACAGCGTATTTATCTGGCTGAAATCGAGCGCAACGGCAGCATCGTCACCGCCGTGTCCTCGGAAGAAAAATTGCGCGGCGGGGATCGGCTGGTGTTTGTCGGTGAAACCAGCGCGATTTTTGATATTTTGCGAATCAACGGTCTGGTGTCGTCGGACAGCCAAACGCCGGTCATCGAAAAAGATGCGCCGGAACGCTGTCTGGTCGAAGCGGTGGTGTCTTTGCATTGTGACAGTATCGGTTCAACCATTCGCGACAGCCAGTTCCGTGACCGCTATGGTGCGGTGGTGTTGGCCGTGGCGCGCGATGGCGAAGCCATTCAAGGCAACCTGGGCTCTATCGAGTTACAGCCGGGCGATGTCCTGTTATTGGAAGCGCGACCGGCTTTTGTTACCCGGCAGCGCATTCAGCGCGACTTTCTGATGATCAATGATTTGGCGGAAACCCGGCCCAATCACAGCCGCGCAAAAATTTCCTGGGGATTGCTCCTGATGGTTATCGCCATTGCCGGTTCCGGGCTTACCAGCATGTTGAATGCGGCCTTGCTGGGCGCCGGATTTATGGTGATTAGCGGCTGTTGCGACATCAATGAGGCCCGACGCAGTCTCGATCTCACGGTGCTGATCACCATCGCCGCCAGTTTTGCCCTCGGCAACGCCTTGCAAGTCAGTGGCGCCGCCGAATTTATCGCCCACCGCATTCTTTCCTTTGCCAATGGCAATGCCTGGCTGCTTTTAGGCTTGACCTATGTCACCGTATCCATACTGACCGAAGTCATCACCAATAACGCAGCGGCCTTGTTAATGCTGCCCATCGTGCTGGCGATTACCCAATCACTCGGACTCAATCCGGAACCTTTTGTGTTCGCCACGATGATGGCGGCATCGGCCAGTTTTGCCACGCCGATAGGTTATCAGACCAATCTGATGGTTTATGGCCCGGGCGGCTACCATTTCAAAGACTTTCTGAAAGTCGGTATACCGATGAATATCATCACGGCCATCACCACGATTACGTTGATACCTGTGATTTGGCCTTTGACCCAGTAAAAGTTGAAAGACTAAAGCTTAGGCAAGTTGTTTGTCCGATTACGGAGATTTTACTCTGGATGACAGTTTTTGCGTGCCTCGCCCATCGCTGGGCTTTTGTCGACAGGATTAACAAATGCTCGCAATATCCCGTTGCCGAAACTTCAGCAAGATTAATTTGAGCGACTCAATTTGAGTCTTTGGTCTTTCCCGCTGCGATCATGGCAACTGTGCAGTATTTAGCCCATCGTTTTTCTATTTTAAGTTGATGAAAAAATATAGTAACTATTCGGCCTATCATCCTGATTGAGCGATGTGTTTGTCTGTAGGGTGATGATAAGCAAAAAGCGCATCCACCAAAGCCGCCCGGCATGACGAAGCTTAAAAGGTGGATGCGGCATAAGCTTATGCCCTACACTGTTGGCTTTTAAAAAGCTTCATGCGGAACGGTCTGACTAATGTACTGAATAGTTATAAAATATACCGCTTAATTGCGGGACTAAACCTGTAATTTTATTTACATCTTCATGGGTACGCCGGTAAGCGATTGAAGTGCTAACCATAGCGCCACGCATACGATTACAATCAACAAAGGTTTGATGTATTTGGGTGTTTTGCCACCCTCATTATTTTCCGGTTTCGACATAATAAAAGCTCCCCATAGGTTTTATCCACATGGCTATGATGAACGCAGTGCGCGGTGCATTGGTATTCATAGCCTAATACCTTATAAACCTTAGATCTGCACATGTCCAGTTGCCGGACGATTTCGGTGGAACCTGACTCTTCTTGACAATTACAATGCCAAATTGTAATGACATGCCAATTTCAGCACATATTAATAGCGTTAAACGCTACTGGCATACAAACTTGGATTCAAGTAAGCCGCCTGTGCGGCGGCGGACTGGAAGACGAGGAGCAAACCGCGCTGATCGAATTTCTAACCCATCTTCGTGACTTCCACTAACAATTATCTGTTAATTGAATAAGTTGAAATTCTTACTTTATCCCAAATGGCACTACAGATTTTTTGTTTTCAA
>PGZD01000104.1 GCA_002843155.1 Gammaproteobacteria bacterium HGW-Gammaproteobacteria-3 | reverse complement strand
GTTGAACACTTAGAGTAAAAATTAACTTCCACCGATGCGTTAGGTTTTAGGTGTTCAAGTTCGGCCAGAATCACTGTTCAAATTAATCAGAATACGCAGGGATGAGGGAATTTAGAGATTTTCCCTCATCCAACTCTTTTGCTCTGGAGGGCTTTGCTTTTTTGAGACAACAGCATCGGCAGCATTATCCTTGTTGCTTGAGAATTTAATGGCTGTCTTTATATTTCAGGCTGATATTAACCAGTGACCAGCCCCCAAAAAACATATTAATGCCAAAAAGCAGGCCTAATACCCACTCTGCTGTTCCTGGCCAACCCATCCAAACGACCCCTGCTAAAGTTAAAGCCGTCAAACCACTGAAAAGCACAAAACCCCAGTGCGCCATGGGACGCATTATGAATGCGAAAGAAATTTTAGCAATGCCTTCCAATGCAAAGAACAATGCCATCAGCATTGTTAGGGTCAGTATTCCCTTAAGTGGCTGTGCAAGAAACAAAAAGCCGATGACAAACTGCAAAATCCCTATAAATAGCCACAAACCAAAACCGGGCATACGGAAAAAAAGCAAGGCCCTGGTAATAATAAATATTCCTCCAAACAAAAGAATCCAACCTAACGAAACAACTATGGCCACTGTAAAAAAGTGAGGAACTAATATGGCAATAAGCCCTAAGACGATGAGCAAAATGCCCTCGGTTAAAAATAATTTCCAATGCTTTTGAAAATAATCCTGCATTTTCAGTTGTATCTGCTTTATTTCAGTAGTGCCGCTTTCTATTTTGATCATGATATTTCCTCAAAAATGTTTTGCAATAGACCCAATAGCAATGGCGTCAAGCCTTTTTTTAACTTACCATCATTCCAATCGTTTTTACAGTTGGCGCTTCCATCCCCAGCTATAATATCTTTTTTGATGCATTGTGGTAGGAAAGCAGAAGGGGTCAGGTCTTTGATTTATGACTCTTAATAATCCCACTTACTGTTGAATAGTGTAAATAAAAATAAGCGCCTATCTCTTTCAAGCTATAACCACCGCCCGCATAAGCAGATATAATAGCTTCATTACACCGGTGTGATGGCTGAAGCGCATCAGCGTGATAAGCTCGAACGACTCTGTATGAACTGAAAACCCCGTATCGTAACGGCGCCACACATGTGATCTTTCAGACTCTGGATTTTATCGCTAAGCTCGCAGCGCTTGGGGGATGACGCATGCCTGAATGTAGCCCGAGCCTGAATTCATCTAAAGCTTTGCTGGAGGAAAAAAGGTGTTGATACTTCCTATACCCTACTTATAATTTTTATAAAATATCCGTTTGTCATAAAAATGACACGCTAGTCATTTATTATCACCCTCGCTACATGGTCTAGTTGTTTAGATAAGTTATTTAGTCAATACATTGTTACGAGGGTTATCATGAATAAAGTAAAAAGAAATAAGTTGGCCTCCATCATCGGAGCGATTTGCCTGGGTACGGCTTTTTCCAGCACGAGCCAGGCGGTAACGGCTGAGTTTGATCCGGCTACCAACCAGGTGGAAATACCGGTCGTCGAAGTTTTAAACGGCACTTCTTCACAGTTTTTTCGCGCTACATTACGGTTAGCGCCAGATGGGCTGCTTGATCTGATTTCCGCCGACCCTATCCCGCCTGCCAAAGGACAGGAAAGGAATGTGTTTGATGCCGCTACCGGCGCAGTTCATTTCTCTTCGGTTTCGGCATTAGGCGGCGAATTCTACGCCAAACTCAGATTAGTCCCCGTCGAAGGCCCGCTGCGTTTTACACTTGAACAGTTGGTCAATAACACCTTCGAAGGCTGCCCGGATTTCGCTACAGCAGGCCCCGCTGAAGGCACCTGCGTTCTGAGTGGTGAGCTCATAGGAAACATAACGCTTACAAAAAACACCCAATGGATTCTGAACGGTAATGTCTTTGTCGGGGGCGACAACGACAGGCAATCCGTTATCACCATCAACCCCGGAACCCATATTTTCGGCCAACAAGGCAATGATTTTCTCATGATTCGTCGTGGCTCGAAAATCATGGCGGAAGGGACGCCTGACAATCCTATCGTCATGGCTGGCGCCTTGCAACAGGGCCCTGGTGAATGGGGCGGTCTGGAGCTTCACGGCAGAGCGCCGGTCAACGGTTGTAACGAAGGCGTGGAAGTGTGCGAACTGCCCAATGTCGCGGTACAAACCGAGTTTTTCGGGGGTAATGATCCTCTCGACAATAGCGGTGTCATCAAGTATGTGCAACTTCTTAATACCGGCTTCGCCGTGCGCCCCGATGAAGAGTTGAACTGTCTGACTATGAACGGCATAGGCGCCGGTACTTTGATTGATTTCGTCCACTGTCATAATGGCGCAGACGATGGTTTCGAAACATTTGGCGGTACCGTCAACCTAAAACATATCGTGGCAACCAATATGGACGACGACAGTCTGGACTGGCAATTTGGCTGGCAAGGCGCGGCACAGTTTGTTCTGGTCCAGCAATCTGACAATTTCGGCGACAATGGTGTAGAAGGCGACAATCAAAAAGTAACGGAATCCCTGCCACGCTCCAGACCGACGGTGTCGAACATGACCGTAACGGGTTCTGCCAGCGTGCGTGACCGGCAGGCTATGTTATTGCGCGTAGGTACTGGCGGACGTATATGGAATTCCGTTTTCACCGGCTTCCCCGTATGTATCACTGTTGACGATGAACCCACTTTCTTGAATGCCGGCGCACCGGGCAGTCTGAGCGGTGAACTGACCATCAATAACTCGTTCGTCAATTGCCCTGTCAACTTCAGGGAAGGTGACGGTCCGACCTTCACTGTCGCCGAATGGTTTCTGTCACAACCGGGCAATAATGCCGAAGTCAATCTCGGGTTAAATGGTTTTCTGCCGATGGCAGGCTCCCCCCTGATCGGCGCGGGTGTCACAGGTGCGGCCGCGACTGTAATAACACCCTTCATAGAACCGGTGGATTATGCCGGCGCTTTCCGGGATGAAAACGATGACTGGACACAGGAATGGACTTTTCCAGTCATTCGGCGCTAATTTTCTGAGCTGATCTGTACCTTGTCTGGATAGCCAGTTTTTCTGTATGGGTTATCCAGACAATTTTGTTAAAACACGCCCCCGTTTTAAAAACCGCGTCAACCCGGCGCCAAAGGCATTGATTATAGCATTATCAAATGGCGTCATGGTTTAGGGCAGAACGCTCAAACAGCCTGTTGACTCCGGATTTTTCTGATGCGCGCCCAAAATCAAGCCGCCCTCCTAATTTAACACCCATCACCCTGCCGTTAACCGTGATTGTCATGAAAATACTGAAAGTAAGCTCGATTGTTTTTTTGATGCTGTCGCTATTTCTACCCGATGCCTGGGGCGAACCCGCCCAAGCAACATTTTCTTTGTATTTGTTTCAGGAAGGGAAGCCTGTCACCGATGCCGAGTTGAGCGTGGAAAGCGAATTCAAAGACACCTCCAGCGAACTTAAAAGTGCTTTGCCAGAAAGCCTGATATGGCTTAATAAAGTTGGCGGAAATCTAAAAACCGATGCCGATGGCAGTGTGGCCGGAAAACTGCCGCCAGGCCAGTATCGTTTTATAATCAAAACCTTGAAGCAAAGACAGGAGTTTCAGTTAACCTTACAAGCAACTGAAAACGTCCAGCTTATTATGACTCTTTTTCAAGACGGAAAAAAACCTTTGTTGGATATAGACAGCTCGCATGCGGGATTGATGGCAACATCGGAATCGAAGCCTCCGAACAGCGATCAACAAGGCACAGGAATCATTCGTCTTGACATTAAATCCATTGAAAATGCACCGATCAAAAATGCGAGTGTTTTTTTGAGCGGATTGGAGCAACCACTGATTACCGATAAAAACGGCAGTATCGAGGTCCAAGTGCCGGTCGGTATTTATACCGTATCGGTCATCCATCCCACCTTCAGCACACAGTCAAAAGAGGCCATTGACATTGTCCGGAATGAAAAAGTTCAGGTCAAATTCCGCCTGACACCGGCAGGCTTGGAGTTGCCTGAATATGTAGTTTTGGAACCTCATTTTTCCGGCTCGCTGTTGTCCGCGATCCAGGAACAGAAAGATGCTCTGCAAGTTTCGTCCATCCTCAGCGCTGAGCAGTTTAGAAAAAGCGGTGATTCGGATACTGCCAGCGCCTTAAAAAGAGTTTCTGGGTTAACGCTGATCGGTGGACAATTTATTTTTATCCGAGGACTCGGGGAACGATTTTCATCGACACTAATCAACGGCGCGGCAATTCCAAGCCCCGACCCGACCCGGCGGGTCGTGCCCATGGATCTTATCCCCACCAGTATCCTGGACAGTGTCTTGGTGCAAAAAGGCTATTCTCCCGATCGTCCGGGAGAATTTGCGGGCGGCGTAGTGGAATTGCGCACCCTCGGCATACCCGATGAATTTTATTTCAATGTCAACGCCAGCGGCAGCTTCAATACGCAAAGCGCTTTCAATAAAGGATTGACTTACAAAGGTGGCGATATTGATTTTCTTGGTTTTGACGATGGCACCCGTGCCTTGCCGTCATCCATTGCCGCTGCCTCCGAGAACGGCGCGATTTCTCAACGCACGCCTTTCAATCCCAATGGGCTGACACCCAGCGAGATTGAAATGCTTGGCGAAGATCTATCGGATGTCTGGGATGTCCGGCAAAGAAAAAACGCACCCGATGCCAGCTTGCAGACATCAATAGGTGATGTTTTCGATAGGGGGGGGTTCCGGCTGGGATACACCGCAGCGGGCGGTTGGAAGCAAGAATTTCGCAATCAAAATGAAATTATCCGGGAAGTCGCCGCCGCAGGATCAGGTGGCGCAGTACGCGTTACCGAAGATTTTGATGTCCAGCGCTCATGGCGTGAAGTCCAACTGAACGGCTATGGCGCCGCCGAAATCGAATATAAAGATCAGCATCGCTTATTCGCCAAAACGATTTTTCTGCGTCAGACCAAAGATGAAGCGCGTATCAGCGAAGGCGCCATCGACCAGGAAATAACCCGCTTACGTCGGACCAAGCTCTGGAATTTTTCCAACCAATTATTCATGCACCAATTCGGCGGCGGTCATCAACTGGAATGGGCCAATAACCTGAAAATAGATTGGTTGTTTACCAATGCCACCGCTAAAAGGGACGAACCGAAAACCAGGGACTTTCGTTTCGATGAAGACAGTTTGGGGGCATTTTTCTTTTCCCGGCGCGCGGACAATAATCAAACTTCCTTCGGAGAATTGACCGATGACGATAAAAGTTGGCGCGTCGACGTGGAGTTGCCTGTGGCAGTTGCCGATGATTTTCATTTTTCCCTGATCGGCGGATTTATCGATCAGCAAAAACAGCGGGAATCAAACATTCAACGTTTTATTTTCTTTCCCGCAGGCCCTAGAGGCAGAGATCAGGACATCCTCTCTCAGCCGTCACTCGAAACGATATTGTCGCCGGAAAATATCGGTGCAGATGGCTTTTTAGTCCGGGATTCCACACGCCCTACCGACAGCTATCGCGCCACACAGGATTTATTTTCCTATTACGGCAAACTGAACCTGAATTTTTTCGACCGTTTAACGATCTCAGGAGGCGTGCGCTGGGAAGACAATCAACAACTTGTGCAAACGTTTCAATCCGTTGCCAACCAGAATCAAGCAATAGAGACTGAAGTTGATAGGCTCGATGTATTGCCTGCCGTTTCCGCGACGTTGTCGGTCACCGAAAACCAGCAACTCCGGGCAGGCTTCAGCCAGACCATTTCGCGTCCGGATTTTCGTGAACTATCGCCCGCACCTTTTACCGATCCCAGCAGCAATCAGGAAACTACCGGCAATCCCGACCTGATTCAAACAGACATTACCAGCATCGATGCGCGCTGGGAATATTACCCTTCCGAACGTGAAAACATGTCGGTGGGTTATTTCTATAAAACCCTGACCAACCCCATTGAAAAAGTCACTTTACCGGGCGTTTCATTACAGACTTTTCAAAATAACGCTGAAGCGACACTTTGGGGGTTTGAAGTCGAATTCTTGAAAGGCTTGAGTTTTATTCATCCCGCGCTGGAATATTTTGATATTGGCAGTAACTACACCTGGTCAAAATCCGCTGTCGTACTAACACCGGAAAATCTGGTGACGCAAACCTCCAGCAGCCGGGCCTTGCAAGGCCACTCCAAACACATTTTCAATGCGCGCCTGGGTTATGACAATCCCGATTCGGGCACCCAAGCGACTTTACTATATAACGTGGCAAGCGAAAGGATCATCGCCGTCGGTTTACTGGGTGCGCCCGATAAATTCGAGCAACCTTTCCATCAAGTCGATTTTGTCGTGAGCCAGAGTCTCGACGATCAATTCTCGCTCAAACTGAGTATGCGCAATTTGCTTAATGATACTTTCATCGTGCGACAAGGCGATGTTGTGACCCGGGAATTCAAAAAAGGACGGGAATTCAAAATAGCGGTAAGTTTTAATTTTTGATTACTCCACACTACCTTCGCTCATTGGCGTGAGTGAATTGCAGGCTCTATGTAAAATACAGTGAGCCATCAAATTTCAACTTTTCACAAATGCGGAAGGTATTTTCCAATGGCAAGCGTAAAATGCGGATTTTAGCCTAACTTCGTCACCAAAACCCCTCTAAGTCATTGATATTCAGTTTTTTGGTGATATTTCGCAAAAAAAGATGTTTAAAATCAATGGCTCTTT
>PGZD01000103.1 GCA_002843155.1 Gammaproteobacteria bacterium HGW-Gammaproteobacteria-3 | reverse complement strand
CGCTCGGCAATCGTTTTGAATGCGGATTCGACTTCCCGAGAAGGGCGACTCCACTAAAAGTTAGGCCGCCAATTTTTATTGTCCGACAGGCTCCTAGGGCAAGTATCGCCTGAAAGAATGGCCATTATCCAGGCAAATAATGGATAACTCGAAGCCTGCCATCCAGGGTATTAGATGCCCACTAAAGTGGACCCCGGTTTCTCGTTCCCAAACTGGAGCTTGGAACGAGACAAAGCCCGGAAAATCATATTCCCGAAGCAAATGACTTTATCGGTTTGTGGTCTTTTATATTATAATCCCTCGCTACGATTGTGGGTAACTCATGTTTTGCGGGTTACCAAAAAAACAATAAAAAACCGGGGTTATTTTTTCGAAAAATAACACTCGACTGAAAATTATAACGAAGGGGGGAGTATGTGTTGGAGTGGTGAAGCATCGACAGTTTTGGCGGCTGCGGGTATTTCTACAGCGGTTTATGTCGCAAGGAAGGGGGAGTCGAAAGAGCTTTGGATTCCATTGGCTTATTTTGCCCTGATGGAATTGTTGCAGGCGGCGACCTATGTTTATATCAATCTTTGCGACAATCCGAATAATCAGATACTGACCCTTCTGGGCTATATCCATATCGCATTCCAGCCATTCTTTGTCAACATGGTGGCAATGTATTTCATTCCTGAAAGTGTCAAGTTGAAAATCCGCACGACTGTTTATACTATCTGCGCCATCGGTTCGATCGCCATGTTGATCAAAATGTTCCCTTTCGACTGGGCGGGCACTTGCAAAATCGGTACCGAAGGTTTTTGCGGCCCGACCGTCTGCTCCGTCTCAGGCTCCTGGCATATTGCCTGGCAAATGCCATTGAACGGGTTGATGTCCGATCCTGTCACTTGGCTGTTTGGATTTAACTGGGGTTTGCATGCCTTTACCTATATTCTGGTGGCGTTTTATTTGCCGGTCATTTATGGTTCCTGGCGTTTCGTCGGCTTTCATTACCTAATAGGACCGTTTATTTCCGATATTACCACCGACGATCCTAACGAATATGCAGCTGTGTGGTGCTTATTTTCAATTGCCTTGTGTGTTTCCGTGATAAAAACGCCTATCAGAAAATATCTGCATGTCAGAAACTGGCCGTTTTATCAGCGTCAGGTTTCCGATGCGTTATAGTATTCATTGAGTCCAAAATCCTGAATTGCCGCCTGCCTGCGAGCGGCAGTCCAAGCGCTAAGCCTTTATTAATGCTATTTCTGATTGCTATCCGAAGCTCTGCTTCTACAAGGGCTTTAAACAAATCAATTATACCTTTCGCACTTCAAATTTCGGCCCCTCACCTAACGCTAGGTGAGGGGCCGAAATTTGATCTACGATGAGTATAATTGCGGGACTAAACAGCCACCTTCCTAAGCCATCAACAACAAGGCACCCCAACCCAGAAAAGCGACACCAGCCGCCTGGTGAATAAACCGGAACCCAAGTAGCCTGGATTTTTCCAATATCATCAACAGGGTGATCAAGGTCATGCCCAGCAGGTTCATGACGCCCACGGCAAACATGATCAACATTTGCGCCCAGCAGCAGCCTAAACAGTTTACGCCATGTTTAAGACCCATGTTAAACGCGCCTGTGTGCCCGTCCTGCCATTCGTTTAATAAAAATCCCATCGGGCTTTGGCAATGCGACAGACAGGCGTTTTTTATCGGCATAAACTGATAAAAGCCGGCCACCGTAAAAATACCGGCGGCGAAAATGGAATTTTGATTCTCCATCATCGGCGACAACCAGGCCAAACCATGCAGTTGCCATTGCAGCAGTGTTAAAACGTTGCTGAATAACAGCCATATTGCTAAATACGCCGAGGTAAAAATTCCGGTCAAACGGAAGGAGGCTTTGCTTTGTTGCCGGCAGACGCGGGCAAACGCCAGAAGCATCGGGATGGCCGTCGGCAGCATCATCGCCGCCATCATGACGGCCCACATGAAATAAACCAGAAAAAAGTCGATAAAACCCCATGCCATCGGCTCTGAGGGCGGCATCCACAGGCTCGACATCGGCTGCGAAGCCATCACATGATGCTGATAAAACAGATAGCCCCACGCGGCAAAAATCCATGTCAGCACCAAGGCCAAAAAGGGTGCCTGCGTTTTAAGTGTTCCCATTACGGCTGGTAAACAAAGTCGGAGAAATAGGCGTTACGTTCGGAAAACGTCCAGTCTTTATCGTAATCTTTATATTGATAGTTTTTCGATTTGCCGACTGCCGAGGGATGGCTGGTGACGACACACAAGGGCGGATTGTTGATGGTGGCCAGCCCGCCGCTTATGCCCTGAATGCTTTCAATCTCGGCCTGGGCGATGCCGGGAATCATCACGGACCGGCTGTTGCCCTGCTCAAGGTAATCGATTTTTACCTTTTTCACGCCCAGGACTTCACCGACAAAGCTCATTAACACCGCCGGATGTCCGCCTTGCCGGCCGCTAAAGATTTGCCCAACCGCATCAAGCTGGCTGTCATCGGCGCGCTCGTCCAAATACAAGGCCGCTTGCCAGTTGCCGTCGGTCATCTGTCCGGGCGCATAACAGGCCAAGGCGACATTGAGGCCGTCCAGTGACAGTTCATCCAAATGACCTTGTTCAATATGCCACGCCACCAATAGCTTACAATCGCCTGTTGTCGGCGCTTGCAGCCAAACACAAGGGCAGGCGGTGTCGCAGTTACAGGTTTCAAAATAACTGCCTTGCACCATCCAGTTTTTAGATTCCGGCATGTTTGTCTCCTAAAACGGTTCTTTAAACGGCCTCAAGTCCAGCTCATGCGTCCATGCGCTGGGGTGTTGCTGGTGTATGGCCCAATAGGTTTCGACAATGGCGTCCAGTTGTAACAAACCGTCCTTGCCTTTGTTTTTGATATGGTCCGGGAACTGGTTTCTGGCCCTTTCACCGTCAATCACGCCGTCAATAACCGTGTGCACCACATGGATGCCCTGCGGCGAAAATTCCCGAGCCATGCCTTGCGCCAAGGCTCTTAATCCGGCCTTCGCTGCGGCGAAGGCGGTAAACGGCGGCTTGGCTCTTAATGATGCGGTCGCACCGGTAAAAAACAGCGTTCCCTTGTGCCGCCCTTTCATGGCCTTAACCGCTTCCTTGCCGAAGAAAAAGGCGCCCAGGCAATTTTGACGCCAAAGCAAGGTAAAGGTTTCCGCATCCGTTTCCAGCAAGGGCGATGGAATATTGCTGTCTACATTGTAGGCGGCAATTTCGATAGGATAACCATCGACTTTCGCCATTTTGAACAGATGCGCCACATCGCGCTCAACCGTCGCATCGACCATCACGGCAGTGACGGTACCACCGTTTTGTCTGATTTTCTCGGCCACTTTCTGAAGTTTTTCTTCACTTCTTCCGGCGATGAGTACGTGCAAACCTTTTCCGGCAAAGAATATAGCGAGCGAGGCTCCCAATCCTTGTTCCGGACCGACCCCAACGACAACGGCTGAACATTTTTCCTCCATCTCTATTTTCCGGCCTCAGTGGCTTTCGGAACCTCGATCAATGCACCTGATTTAACATCATAGATATAACCGTAAACGGGAATATCCGAAGGCACCAAGGGGTGCGACTTGATGCGCACGACATCCTCAAGGACGCTCTGCGCTTGATCCTTGATGGTGAGCCAGTCGATATATTTGCCTTCAGCCGAACCCGGACCTTCGCAGCAGTCATGCCAGCCGCTCGCATCGACCGAGGCGGTTTTCAAACTGCTGGCCAGCAAATCGCGCATAATATCATCGGTGAAGGTCTCCATACCGCAATCGGTGTGATGAATGACAAACCATTCCCGGGTACCGAGCAATTTGTAGGAAATGACCAGCGAACGGATGGCGTCGTCGCTGGCCCTGCCCCCGGCATTGCGGATCACATGCGCGTCGCCTTCGGAAAGGCCTGCATATTTGGCGGGATCGAGTCGTGCGTCCATGCAGGTCAAAATGGCAAAATGCCGACCTGGAGGCATCGGCAAATCGCTTTTGTCAAAGTCGGCCACATAGCCGCGATTGGCGGTTAAAACTTCATTCAATATCTTACTCATGGTTATATCCTCGTTATGATTATTATTTTCTGCCGAAGATCAGCGAGAAATTATTTGTCGGCATATTGATTTGCTCTTTTAATTCCAGGCCGTGATTGGCTGCCGCTTTTTTCAGATCGACGACATCTTTCAAGCCCCATTCCGAGACACCTGCGGAATTCAGGGTCTCATGAAACACTTTATTGGAGTCCGTGGTAAACGCCCCTTCCACCTGGAAGGGGCCGTAAATCAGCAAAAAGCCGTCGTCATTCAGTAAATTGGCAGCGCATTGCATCATGCCGTCGGCAATGGAAACAGGCGCTACCTGAAAAATATTGATACAGAAAATAGCCTTAAACGACTGAGGCTTGCCGGCATTGAACCAGGTTTCAGGATCGGTTAAATCCAGGTGTACGGGATCGGCAATATTGTCGTTCTTATGATCGACGGACAGCTTCTTGATGTTATCAAAAACTTCCCGGTCCTTATCGGAAGGATGAAAATGCAGATGTTTGAAATGCGGCGCAAAAAAATTGATATGCATACCGCTGCCGCTGGCCAGCTCCAGAACATTGCCCGGATCTTTCGGCAGTTTTTCTTTCAATACGCCTAAAAGGGGTTCGCGATTGCGGGATCCGGCCCAGGCCACATATTCGCTTAATGGATGCGGATCTAAAGGGGGTTTCTCTTGACTCATTATTAACGCCTCATAGTTAGTTGCAATGTAGTTAACGCAAATGCTGTACCAGAAAATAAGGTCAATAATTTTCATTAAATAACAAGGACTTGATTTTTAGCTTTACCGGAATAAAGAAGCTGTGCTTCAATTAATGAAAACAGACTTCACAAAACGCCATGAACAATAACTCCCTTTCCGATTTAACGCCCGTTTTTTTCCTGCAAACTTTCATTCTTGAGCTGATGCATGCCAGCGAACAGCAAGGACAAAAGCACTGCGAGCAACTGATCGAACACATTGCCAAGACCGCAGGCTGTTTTTTTGAAGAGACCTATAGGGAGGAAACCCATAAAACCGATCTGCTCGACAAGGAAAGCTATACCGAACTGATCCTCGGCCTTAAAAACAATATCGGCGGCAAATTCTCACTTGTCTCCAGCAATCAGGACGGCATTACCGTAACCAACAGCTGCTGCCCTTTTGGCGACCGGGTAACCAACTTTCCCGAATTATGCCGGATGACCTCCAGCGTCTTTGGCGGCATCGCCGCCAGAAATTTCGGCTACGCCAAAGTTGAAATCAAAAAAAGCATTGCCCGCAATGACGGCAAATGCGAGGTTTGCGTGTACACCAATCCCAATGCAGCCAAAGACCGGCCGGGCCTGGAATACACCGACACCACACCGGTTAAAGCAAAACAGGATATTAACGAGCTGCATTCGCGCATTGAAGAAAGCATGCAACAGATCTGGCGCAAGCAAGGCAAACAGCCCGCCAAAAAACATCAGCCGCCCGCTATCATCGCCAAATCGCCGACCATGCAGAAAATACTGCAAGCCATCGAAGTGATTGCGCCCACCCTGGCCACCGTGTTGATTCAGGGCCAAACCGGCGTCGGCAAGGAACTGATTGCCCGGGCCATCCATGCGATGAGCGAGCGCTGCCTTAAGCCGTTTATCCCGATCAACTGCGGCGCCATTCCGGAAAGTCTGATCGAAAGCGCCTTGTTCGGCCATGAAAAAGGTGCCTTTACCGGCGCCATTGAGGTGCACCAGGGCTATTTTGAAAGGGCCGAGGGCGGCACCCTGTTTCTGGATGAAGTCGATACCCTGTCACCGGCCGCACAAACCCGGTTGCTGCGCGTCATTCAGGAAGGCGAACTGGAAAGAGTGGGCGGCAAACAAACCCTGGCCGTGGATGTCAGGATTATCTCGGCGACCAATCAAAATCTGGAAAGCCTGGTCAGCCAGGAACAATTCCGCAATGATTTGTACTACCGCCTCAATGTAGTTCGGCTCAGCATTCCGCCTTTGGCCGAGCGCCCGGAGGATTTGCCTTTTCTGGTGCAGTTGATTGTGCAGCGCTTGAGCAAGAAATATAACAAAACGGTTGAATCGGTCAGCCGTGAGGTTATGCGGAAAATTCGCGCCTATCCCTGGCCCGGCAATGTGCGTGAACTGGAAAACATGCTTGAACGCAGTCTTTTATTTACTACCGGAAAAGAAATGACCGAGCTGGACCTGCCGCTGCCGCCTAAGTCCAATGGCCTGGACGATTGGAAAGACATAAAGGAACAGGCCTTGATCCGGGCCGAAAGAACGTTTCTTGAAAATGCCTTAAAACAACACCAGGGCAACATCAGGAAAGTCGCCGAAAGCATGGATATCACCACCCGCGCGGTGTACAGCAAGCTGAAAAAATACGAAATCAGCGCAACGGATTATCGCCATAAAATCGCATGATCCCGCTTTATTCAGGATGTAGAGTGGGCAAAGAGCTTTATCGTTTGTTCATCATTTACCGACCAATGCGGCGGGCAGAAAAGCGCTGCACTACCCTGCCTCGCTTACGGCTTATCCTCATATGAAATCCCATCAAAGAATCGAAACGCACTGAAGTGACCCCCATTGTCCAGACAAATTACTAGGAGACTGTCGGACTTCCCAACGGCAAAGTCAGATATTTGGTAAAATAGCAGTCACCGCTGACACCCCCTTCAGGAAAACCCATGGCCCGATTCATTCAATACGACCGTCATCAACAATACCTGCTGCCACCGTCGGTGGATGAATGGTTGCCGGAAGACCATCTGGCGCGTTACATCGTTGAAGTCATT
>PGZD01000102.1 GCA_002843155.1 Gammaproteobacteria bacterium HGW-Gammaproteobacteria-3 | reverse complement strand
AAAGAGCCATTGATTTTAAACATCTTTTTTTGCGAAATATCACCAAAAAACTGAATATCAATGACTTAGAGGGGTTTTGGTGACGAAGTTAGGTTAAATTATAAAGCGACGTTGGCTCAGGGCTTGCCCGTTGGTTCCGGGGAAATAGAAAGTGCGCACCGATATGTAATTCAGCAACGCTTAACACTATCCATTGCATGGTGAGCTCCCGATAACGCGGATTCAATGTTGGCTTTAAGGATTATTCGAGCCAATGAAAAATGGGATGAATACTGGAATCAACAGCGTCAAGCTGCTTGAGTTTAAACCGCACTTTTAATCGCTCCCCGCCTGCTCAATAATTTGACAGCATTATTTAATAACAGTAATTTAGACTGTTTTTTAATTCACTCACAACCACGCCTTTTTACTGAGCCGCTGATGGAACAATTTCATAGAATAAGTCGCCTGCCCCCTTACGTTTTCAATATCGTCAATGAACTAAAAGCCAAAGCCCGGGCCGCAGGAGAAGACATTATCGATTTTGGCATGGGTAACCCCGACCAGCCGACCCCCGATCACATTGTCAACAAACTGATCGAATCGGCGCGGCGGGAAGATACTCACCGGTATTCGGTATCCAAAGGCATCCCCAGGCTCAGACGCGCTATTTGCAACTGGTACAAAAACCGTTTCAATGTTGACCTCGACCCGGAAACCGAAGCCATCGTCACCATCGGCTCCAAGGAAGGACTCGCGCATCTGGCCCTGGCCACCCTGGGGCCGGGCGATGTCGTACTGGTGCCTAACCCGGCCTACCCTATCCATCCTTACGGCGTGGTCATTGCCGGTGCCGATGTCAGGCATGTGCCTTTGGTGCCCGGCGTCGATTTTTTCGAGGAGCTGAACAAAGCCATTGCCGAATCCTGGCCCAAACCCAAAATGCTGATCCTGAATTTTCCGGGCAATCCCACCACCCAATGCGTGGAACTGGATTTCTTTGAAAAAATTATCGCCGTGGCCAAAGAACACAAGATCTGGGTAGTGCAGGATATTGCCTACGCCGACATCGTTTTTGACGGTTATCAGGCGCCCTCCATTCTTCAGGTTGAAGGCGCCAAAGACATTGCCGTCGAATTTTTCTCATTATCCAAAAGCTATAACATGCCCGGCTGGCGCGTGGGTTTTATGTGCGGCAACAAGGAACTTGTGGCCGCACTGGCGCGCATCAAATCCTATCTGGATTACGGCACCTTCACGCCCATACAGATTGCCGCCATTTCCGCGCTGGAAGGGCCTCAAGACTGCCTTCTGGAAATCGCCGCCATGTACCGGAAAAGACGTGATGTCTTGTGCGACGGCCTGACCGCCGCCGGTTGGCCGGTGCCCAAACCCAAAGCGACCATGTTCGTCTGGGCGCCCATTCCTGAAGCCTATAAAGCGATGGGTTCTCTCGAATTCTCGAAAAAACTGCTGGCCGAAGCCAAAGTCGCGGTATCGCCCGGCATCGGTTTTGGCCAATACGGCGACGACCATGTCCGTTTCGGTCTGATTGAAAATGAACACCGCACCCGTCAGGCTATCCGTGGCATCCGCCATATGCTCAAGCACAACAAAGTCGTATAATGGCTGGTTTGAAACAAACAAAGATTTTACGCAGGAGTTGAATTTGAAACCGGTCAAAGTAGGCGTTTTAGGCTTGGGTACCGTCGGCGGCGGCACCGTCAATGTCTTGCAACGCAACGCGGCGGAAATCGCCCGCAGAGCGGGACGCGAAATCATTATCACCCGAGCTTCCGCGCGCGACCTCGGCCGGAAGCGAATTTGCACGACCCAAGGCATTGCCTTGACTACCGATCCCCGGCAAATCATCGACGACCCCGATATTGACATCGTGCTGGAATTGATCGGCGGCACCGACTTTGCCAAAGAGCTGGTGCTCAAAGCTATAGCAAACGGCAAGCACATCGTCACCGCCAATAAAGCCCTGATCGCCCTGCATGGCAATGAAATTTTCGCCAAAGCCGGCGCCAAAGGCGTCATCGTCGCTTTCGAAGCCGCCGTAGCCGGTGGCATTCCCATCATCAAAGCCATTCGCGAAGGCTTGAGCGGCAATCAAATCCAATGGCTGGCCGGTATCATCAACGGCACCGGTAATTTTATTCTGACCGAAATGCGCGACAAAGGCCGCGATTTTGCCGACGTATTGGCCGAAGCGCAAGCCTTGGGTTACGCCGAAGCCGACCCCACCTTCGATGTCGAAGGCATCGATGCCGGACACAAGCTCACCATTCTGGCTTCCATTGCCTTCGGCATTCCCTTGCAGTTTGACAAGGTCTATACCGAAGGCATTACCCGCATCACCCGCGCCGATGTCGAATACGCCGAAGAGCTGGGTTACCGTATCAAACATTTAGGCATCGCCCGAAGAACGTTCGAAGGTATCGAGCTGCGCGTGCATCCAACCTTGATTCCACAACGCCGCCTGATCGCCAATGTTGATGGCGTCATGAACGCGGTACTGGTCAAAGGCGATGCGGTCGGCGCCACTTTGTATTACGGCGCGGGCGCCGGTGCCGAGCCGACCGCTTCGGCAGTCGTGGCCGATGTCATCGATGTGGTCAGAGCCTTGACCGGCGATCCTGAAAACCGGGTGCCGCATCTGGCGTTCCAGCCCGAGGCTTTGTCCGACATTCCGGTACTGGCGCAAGGACAAGTCCGCACCGCCTATTATCTGCGCCTTGCGGCCGAAGACAAGCCCGGCGTTTTAGCCGATGTCACGCGGATTCTGGCGGCGCATCAGATCAGTATCGAGGCGATTATTCAGAAAGAACCGCATGAAAACAAAACCTCGGTACCGATTATCATGCTGACGCAAACCACACTCGAACAGGAAATGAATGCGGCGATTGCCGAAATCGAACAACTGACTACCGTCAGCGGCAAAGTCAACCGAATCCGCTTGGAAACTCTGGGATAAAACACATGTCAATGCACCAACACTACACCGGCCTGATTGAACGCTACCGGGCGCGTCTGCCTATCTCCGAAAGCGCCCGCGTGATCAGTCTGGGCGAAGGCAATACGCCGCTGATCGAGCTACAGAACATTCCGAAACTGATCGGCAAGGATGTCACTATTTATGTCAAATATGAGGGTTTGAACCCTACCGGCTCTTTCAAGGATCGCGGCATGACCATGGCCGTCACCAAAGCCGTGGAAGATGGCAGCCACGCTATTATTTGCGCCTCCACCGGCAACACCTCGGCTGCAGCCGCCGCCTATGCGGTACGCGCCGGTATCAAAGCCTTCGTATTGATCCCGGAAGGTAAAATTGCCTTGGGCAAACTGGCGCAGACGTTAATGTACGGCGCGCAAATCATTCAGATCAACGGGAACTTCGACCGAGGCATGGCGCTGGTCAAGGAAATAGTCGATCATGCGCCGGTGACCATCGTCAATTCCATCAATCCGTTCCGCATCGAAGGCCAGAAAACCGCCGCTTTTGAAATCATCGATGCTTTGGGCGATGCACCCGACTATCACTGCCTGCCGGTCGGCAATGCCGGCAATATCACCGCCTATTGGCAAGGTTACAAGGAATACTCCAGTACGATAGACGCTTTGCCGCAGGTGACCGCCAAACGCCCTGTTATGTGCGGTTATCAGGCGGCGGGCGCGGCGCCGTTCATCGCCGGAAAAATGATCGACAATCCGGAAACGGTGGCCACGGCGATCCGCATCGGCCATCCGCAATCCTGGGATTTTGCCTGGAATGCACAACGCGAATCCAACGGTTGGTTCGACAGCCTGACCGACGAGGAAATTCTGGCTGCACAAAAACTGCTGAGCGGCCACGAAGGTATTTTTTGCGAACCGGCTTCAGCAGCATCTTTGGCTGGCGCCTTGCGTGACATCGGCACCGGCAAAATACCCGAAGGCAGCAAAATTGTCTGCACCTTGACCGGCAACGGTCTGAAAGACCCGGACACGGCTATCGAGCAATGCAAAAACACCCATCCGGTCACCATTGCAGCGACACTGGACGCAGTTAAAAAAGCCATTCTGGATACGCTGTAACCCGACTTTTTTTGGTATCGAAAAGCCGGCTCAAGCCGGCTTTTTTGTTGGAAACCCTATGTATTATCAAGGTGTAAAAAAACTCATCGTACCCCGCCCCGTGCCTAAAAAAAAGGCGCATCTCGAAGCTTTCCATCCGGTGCTGCAACGCATTTTTATCAGCCGGGGCATCAGTTCGCCCGAACAACTGAACCGGTCTTTGAGCCAACTGCCCTCCCCTGACTCGTTGACCGGCATCAAACCGATGGTCGAACATCTGGCCCTGGCACTGGCCCTTCAACAACGCATTTCCATCGTCGCCGATTTCGATGCCGATGGCGCCACCAGTTGCGCGGTGGCTATCAAAGGCTTGCATTTGCTGGGCGCGAAGCAGCTCAACTTTATCGTCCCGAACCGCTTTGAATACGGTTATGGCCTGACGCCGGAAATAGTCGAACTGGCGCGGCAACAACAACCCGATGTGCTGATTACCGTCGATAACGGCATTTCCAGTATCGAGGGTGTCAATGCGGCCAAAGCGCTGGGCATGAAAGTGTTGATCACGGACCATCATCTGCCGGGCGAACAGCTTCCGGCGGCCGATGCCATCGTCAACCCCAATCTGCCGGAAGACAATTTCCCCAGCCGCGCGCTGGCGGGTGTCGGCGTGATATTTTATGTGCTGATAGCCCTGCGCAACCGGCTGCGCGAACTCGACTGGTTCGCACAGCAACACCTCAGCGAGCCCAATCTGGGACAATTACTCGATTATGTCGCCCTAGGCACGGTCGCCGATGTCGTACCGCTCGATGCAGTCAACCGTATTCTGGTGCATCAGGGCTTGTCGAGAATACGTTCCGGGCACTGCCATGCCGGTATCCGGGCCTTGATTGAAAGCTCCGGGCGCAAGCAACACGCGATTTACGCCTCCGATCTCGGATTTTCCGTAGCGCCCAGGCTGAATGCGGCCGGGCGCATGGATGACATGTCCTTAGGGATTCAATGCCTGTTGACCGACGACGCCGAATTGGCCAAAACGATTGCACTGCAACTCGATGAAATGAACAATGACCGGCGCGACATCGAAGGCCGGATGAAAATCGAAGCCATGGCGCTGCTTGACGAAATGAAAGCTCTGGATGAAAAACATTTACCGGCGGGCGTGTGCCTGTTTGACGACAACTGGCATCAGGGTGTAATCGGTATCCTGGCCTCGCGCATCAAAGACCGTCTGCACCGCCCGGTGATTGCTTTCGCGCCGTCGGGGAACGGTGAAATAAAAGGCTCGGCGCGTTCGATACCCGGCGTCCATATCCGCGACGTACTCAGCGAAATTGCCGCTGCGCATCCGCAGTTACTGAGCAAGTTCGGCGGTCATGCGATGGCGGCTGGACTCAGTCTGAAAATACACGATTATCCGCCCTTTGCCCTGGCTTTTGATGAAAGCGTCCATAAACATTTGACGACGCTCGACCTGGAACAAAAAGTTTATACCGATGGCGAACTCACAGCGTCTGACTTGAGCCTGGAATTTGCCGGATTATTACAAAACTCAGGCCCATGGGGTCAGGAATTTCCCGAACCGGTTTTTAACGGCATATTCGAAGTCATTCAGGCGCGCATTGTCGGACAGCGTCATCTCAAACTGGTGCTCCGGCAAACAAAGAGCCAGCAACTCATCGATGCCATTGCTTTTTTTATCGAACGCCCCGAGCACTGGCTGGGGGTGCGCTCGATCAATGCCGCCTATAAACTGGATATCAATGAATATCGCGGTATCCAATCCCTTCAACTGGTTATCCAATACCTGGAAAAGCGCCTGTGACAGGGATAAAAAAGCGGTTACATCCGTCCTTCAAAGCCTTATCTGATTATCCATAAGTCTCGAAGGTGGTTTGGCATAGAAGCGCTATTATCGCCATGTTTCATCAGCAATTTCAACGGATTTTAGGGCGAGATGTTCGATGTGCTCTGCATTGGCTTTCGAGACAGAGTTAAATCACCCCCGGCAAAGCCGGGGGCTTATTTCTGTTAGCCCCTCAAAGGGGCCTCTTCATGAACCGCCTAAGGGCGGTTAGCCTGTTAACAAACTCATCTGTTCATATCGCTCATCTTCTGCTTCCTGTTCCCTGATGTAATTTCGTACCATTTCTTCGTCCAACCCTACTGTCGAAACAAAGTATCCCCGAGCCCAGAAATTTTCTCCTGTAAAATTTTTGCTCTTCCTGGCAATTGCTATGGCGCTTTTCCCTTTTATGAAACCCACCACATTCGATACCGAATACTTGGGCGGAATACTGATACACATATGAACATGATCCACCATAAGGTGACCTTCCATAATTTCGCATCCTTTCTGCTTCGCCAATTCGTGAAACAGCTTTCCTAAATGTTTTCGTATCGGACCAAATAGCGCTTTTCTACGTCTCTTCGGGATAAACACTATGTGATATTTGCAATCCCATTTGCTATGACTCAAACTTTGATACTCTCTCATTTTTGATTCTCCTAACTTTTGGTCGAGTATCAGAGAATCTTATTGACCGCCGTATAGGTCAAACCTTTGAGAGCCCCCCGGCATAGCCGGGGGGTTACCTTTGATTAATTACTTATTACTGTGAAAGTTCGTCATTTTGCGCTCATTATCTGTTTTTGTGATATACAAAAACTTTCATTTTCCGGGGTGATACTGCGTTTTCATGAACATTAGGCAAAAAAAATCCCCCTCACCTAGATCAGCAGACTGATCTAGGAGCCTGTCGGACTTCCGCCAGCTAACGTGGCTTTCTGGTAAAATAGCGACCTAACCAACATAACAATCCAGAATCCCCATGGCCCGTTTCAT
>PGZD01000027.1 GCA_002843155.1 Gammaproteobacteria bacterium HGW-Gammaproteobacteria-3 | reverse complement strand
TGAACAGCAAAAAATCCGTAGTGCCAACCGACAGTAGTTAAAATTTTTAACTGATTGAAATGGCGGGGAACTTCGTTATTAGGTGACGAAGTTGGGCTAAGTTTGCACGCCTTGAACCCGGCACCTAAACTCCACAGGTCATTGGCTATGATTTTGAATCATAGCCAATTTAGGTGTTGGGCAAAAATCTTAGCACCGTTGCCCAAGTTATTTCACGCCCATTCCTTAGGATTCGGCTTTTAGTTGGCGGTCCAAAAGATTTTGCACTGCGACCTGCGGGCTCAGGTTTTCATAGAGAACTTTGTAAGCTTGCTCGGTAATCGGCATATCGAGACCGTGTTTTTGTGCGAGCAGGTAAGTTTGTTTGGCGGCTGAAACGCCTTCGATTTCCTGGCCGATTTCCTGTATGGCCGTAGTTCTGTTCTTGTTCCGGCCCAGCGCCAAGCCAAACCGGCGGTTTCTGGATTGGTCGTCGGTACAGGTCAATATCAGATCGCCCAATCCTGCCAGCCCCATGAACGTTTCCTGTCTGCCGCCCAGCGTCAATCCCAGTCGTATGATTTCATGCAGTCCACGCGTAATCAGTGCGGCCCGGGTGTTGGCGCCAAAATTAAGGCCGTCGGCAATACCGGCGGCGATGGCGAGTACGTTTTTGACAGCGCCCCCGACTTGTACGCCGATAAGATCCGTGCTGGTATAAATGCGAAAGCGCGAACTGTGTAAAATCCTTGTCAAATGCCTGGCAAATTCAGGTTGATTGGCGGCTACGGTAATGGCGGTGGGTAAATCAGCCGCGACTTCAAGAGCAAAGGTTGGCCCAGACAAAGCCGCTGAAGGCGTATCCGTCGAAAAAACCTGCTGTACTGCTTGATGCAGCAACGAACCGTTTTCCGGATTGAAACCTTTGGTCGCCCAGGCGATTTGAATGCCGGGTTTGGCCCAGCGTGAAACTGAGATTAAAGTGTCTTTAAAAGCATGGCTGGGCACCGCGATCAAAAGCACCGAACTGAACCCGACCGCTTGTTCAAGGTTGGTAGTCATATCCAGTCGTTCGGGAAAGTTGAAACCGGGCAGATAGCGCTGATTACTGCGCTGTTGCGTCAGGGTTTGTATGTGCTCGGGGTTGTGTCCCCATAACATTGTCGGGCAACCATTTCTGGCGGCCTGCAGCGCCAGCGCGGTGCCCCAGGAGCCGGCGCCCAGTACCGAGATGTTGGGTTTCATGGCGCTTTAATTGACGCTGTCGGAGCCGGGCGCTTGTTGCTTCAGTTGTTGCAAATGCTGGGCGTAGAGGGCGTCGAAATTGACCGGCGCCAGTAGCAGTTGCGGAAAACCGCCTTTAGCGACCAGATCGGAAACCACTTCGCGGGCATAGGGAAACAAAATATTGGGACAAAAACTGCCGACCATCGGCCCCATTTCCTCATCGCTGAAACCCGCCAGGGAATAAATGCCGGCTTGGCAAACTTCGACCAGATAGGCGGTGGTGTCGCCGCATTTGACAGTCACTGTGATGGTCAGTGTGACTTCATACAACGAGTTATCCAGGGCTTGAACATTGGTGCCAAGGTTAAAATCAACTTTGGGTTCCCATTTTTCGGTAAAAATCTTGGGGGAATTAGGTGTTTCAAACGATAGGTCCTTGGTGTAAATTTTTTGAATGGAGAATTGTTTTTCTACGGGTTTATGATCTTCAGCCATGTGGGTAGTGTGGGTTCATTAAAAGGAAATCGGCGTTGATCGCCGGAAGTGAAATATCAAGCTTTATTTTTGCTGGTGATTCTGATAGGCAGTTTTGCGTCTTCCCAGGCTTGCATGCCGCCGATGATGTAGTAAACATCGGTAAACCCGGCTTTGGACAGCGTTTTACAGGCCGGTACGGAGCGCGCGCCGGTCTGGCAAGCAACCAGTAGCGGACTGGTTTTTTGCTGGGCGAATTGACCCAACTGGTCGGCCAGTTTGCCTAAAGGTATATTGGCGGCATTTTCAATATGGCCTTTGATAAACTCGTGAGGTTCGCGCACATCGATAATGACGGCATCGCTGTCGTTCATTTTTGCGACTGCAAGCAGGGGCGATAACGATTTGAATTTATTGAAGAGGTTTTCAAATAAATCCTGGATCAGTAAAAAAGTAACGACGACCAGGGCCAGCGACAACAAGTAATGATTGAGTACAAATTCTATAAAGCGATCCATGGAATGATTATGAGTAGGCAGTGAGTGAAAAGTGAATGTCAGTGCGTTGTGCAAAACACATCGCGCATCATTTTAATGAGTTTGAGTATGCGTTCGTCGTCGATGTAATAATAAACCCGGTTGGCTTCTTTATGCGCCCCCAGAATATTTTTTTCTTTCAAAATTGACAAGTGCTGGGAGATATTGCTTTGACTGGTGCCCACTTGCCCGACGATGTCCTGTACGCTGATGGACTGGTTGCCAAGAATACAGAGAATTTTCAGCCTCAAAGGATGTGACATCGCTTTCAGACAACGCGCTGCTTTGGCGATATCGGTGTCGTTATAAAGCAAATGTTCTTCGTTTTCATCCATAAGGTGTCAACTGCGCGGGTTTATCGCGGGCGCCGGAAGCGGGCGATTATTTTCAGCATAAATTTGTGCAAAGCCGATGACTTTATCCGGTAAAATACAAATAGCTGGTAAATCTAACAAAACGGGATGGTAATATCAATCCTTTTGACTAAAGGCCTGCAAATAGGCCGACTGATTTTTTCATTACTGGACCATTTTTTATGGGAGATAAAAAAACTATGTCGATTCGACCCAAACCTCTAGTGCTGCTGATCCTTGACGGATTCGGCCACAGGCTCGAAAAAAATTACAATGCCATTGCTCTGGCTAATACGCCTTGCTGGGACAGGCTTTGTGCGGAAAATCCGAAAACCTTGCTGAATTGTTCCGGTGATGTGGTCGGGTTGCCTGATGACCAGATGGGTAATTCCGAAGTGGGACATTTACATATCGGCAGTGGCCGTTATGTACCCCAGGATTTATCCCGGGTGAACAATGCCATAAAAGACGGCAGTTTTTTTACCAACCCGGTGCTGTGCCAGGCCGTCGATGCCGCCAAAAATCAGGATAAAGCTTTGCATGTGCTGGGCTTGTTGTCGCCGGGCGGCGTTCACAGTCATGAGTTGCAGATTATGGCTATGCTGGAGCTGGCGGCGCGTCGGGGTCTTGAAAAAATATATCTGCATGCCATACTGGATGGCCGGGATGTACCGCCCCAAAGTGCGGTAGAATCAATTAAACGTGTAGAAGCCAAATTCAAAGCATTGGGTGTTGGCAGGATTGTTTCCATTGTCGGCAGGTTTTACGCCATGGATCGCGACAAGCGTTGGGAAAGGGTTGAGCAGGCTTATGACATGATTACCCAGGCGCACTCGCCGCAACGGGCTGATTCGGCTTTGACGGCATTGGAAGCGGCTTATGAACGTGGTGAAACCGATGAGTTTGTGCTGCCGACCTGCATTCTGGATGAGCAGCAGGAGGCGGTGACGCTGGCTACGGATGATTCTGTCGTGTTTATGAATTTTCGCGCCGACCGGGCGCGGGAAATCAGTCAGGCTTTGACTGCTGATGATTTTGAGGGTTTTGACCGCGATTATCCGCCGCACCGTGGCAGCTTTGTCACGTTGACCGAATACCAGCAGAATTTTCCTTATCCGGTAGCCTATCCAACTCTGGAAATTAAAAATGGTTTGGGTGAAGCCTTGTCGAATCTGGGGATGACACAATTGCGTCTGGCCGAAACGGAAAAATATGCCCATGTCACTTTTTTTCTCAACGGCGGACAGGATGCGCCTTTTCCCGGCGAAGACCGGATTCTGGTGCCTTCGCCTAAAGTCAGAACCTATGATTTGCAGCCTGAAATGAGCGCGGCGCAAGTGACCGGGCATTTGGTTTCGGCCATCAAAGGCGGCCTGCATGATGTCATCATCTGCAATTACGCCAATTGCGATATGGTCGGACATACCGGCAAGCTGGATGCGGCGATCAAAGCCGTCGAAACGATTGACGCCAGTCTCGCCGACATCGAGGCGGCGCTCAAGGAAGTGGGCGGTCGCATGTTGGTGACGGCCGATCACGGCAATATAGAGCAGATGATTGATGAACAAACCGGACAGCCGCATACCGCCCATACCACCAATCCGGTGCCTCTGGTTTATGTTTTGGGTGATCGGGAATTGCTCGAAGGGGGCTGTCTATCCGATTTGGCGCCGACCCTGTTTGCAATTTTAGGCGTTCAACATCCGGTGGAAATGACGGGGCGGTCGTTATTGAAGCCTGTTTAGCCGGTGTCATGCGGCGAGTAACACTCTTTTGCTGGTTTGCAGGCGTTGCGGTATCGGCGTTGCCCGTATACGCGGACAACACCGATAAAAGTAAGGAACTGGCTCAAATCCGGACTCAAATCAGTAGCGTCACCGACGATATAGTCCGGATTGAGCAGGAACAAAACGCGCTGCAAGCGCAATTGGCCGGAATTGAAAAGCATTATGGCAAGACAGCGGCCGCTTTGAATGCCTTGCGCGGGCAAATAACGCTCACGCAAGACAAGCTGCAAAGGTTGCGGCGTGAGTCGGAGCAGTTGCAAAAAGCTATCAAGGCGGAGCATAAAAGCCTGGCCAGCCTGGTCAAGGCGGCCCATGCGATGGGGCGCAATGACAAGTTGAAGTTAATGCTCAATCAGCAAGACCCTGTGCTATCGAGTCGAATGATGGTTTATTACGATTATCTCAATCATGACCGGCTGGCTAAAATAATACATATCGGACAGGGGCTTGCGCGCATCGATGAGCTGGAGCAGGAAAGACAACAGGAAGCCGGGGAGTTGCAGCAAGAACAGGTGCTGCTGCAAAAAGAACAGGCTGCGTTAGCGGATTCGCGAACACAAAGACAGGTGTTATTGGCGCGCCTGAGCGAGGAGCAGGCATCGAACAAGTTGCGGCTGGCGAGGTTGCAAGCCGGAGAAAGACGCTTGCAAGAGCTGATAAAAACATTGCAACAAGGCCAAAGCGACGAGGCTTTCACACCACCGGATTCGGGCAAGCCTTTTGCGCATTCACGCGGCCAATTGCCTTGGCCGGTTAAAGGTCTTCTTGCCCGGAAATTTGGCAGTCCGCGCCTGGAAAGCCGCTGGGATGGTGTATTGATCGATGCCGGCGAGGGCGCTGAAATTCGCGCGATTGCCAAAGGCACAGTGGTTTTTGCCGATTGGTTCAGGGGCTATGGATTGTTGGCTATCATCGATCATGGCCAGGGCTTTATGACGCTTTATGCGTTTAATCAAAGTCTGTATGCCTCAGTCGGCAATACGGTAGCTCCAGGCGATGTCATTGCCACCGTCGGCAAAAGCGGCGGCAGAAGCCGCGCAGGACTGTATTTCGGTATCCGCAGAAATGGCAAGCCGGTCGATCCTGTAAAATGGTGCCGTAAAATCGACCGGGATCGAGTGGGTTGAGGCTTTTGTCGGCACGAGGGGAGAGTAAAAGCCGGTCGCGCCTGGAAAAATTGTTCCTGGTATTGTCGGGCGCCGTGCTATATTTTGATAGCTGTGATTACGCGCGAGTATAGGGAGATTTGTACTGTTGCCGGTCGTCGGAGTTGAAATCATTATGTCAGGAAATCAGGTATTTGGAGTTTTAAAAATCATGCTGAAAAAAAAGAGTCTATGGATATTGTTTCTCGGGGTTGTCCTGGGAGTGTTTATAAGCGTCGGCGGCACTGTTCTGGCCGAACGTGAAGAGGCGGTTTCCGACACCGAAAGCGATGCCGACGTTTTGCCTTTTGAAGATTTGCGCACCTTTACGGAAATCTTTGGGCGTATCAAAAGGGACTATGTCGAACCGGTTTCCGACAAGCAACTGTTGGAGTACGCAGTACGCGGTATGCTGAGCGGCCTCGATCCGCATTCCGATTATCTGAGCACCGAACAGTACAAGGAATTGCAGGAAGGCACAACCGGGCAATTCGGCGGCTTGGGCATTGAAGTCACGATGGAAAACGGTTTTATCAAAGTCGTCTCGCCCATTGACGATACGCCCGCCCAGCGCGCCGGCGTCAAAGCCGGAGATTTGATTGTCAGACTTGACGACCAGCCGGTTAAAGGCATGTCGCTCGGTGATGCTGTCCAATTGATGCGGGGCGAGCCGGGGAGTGATATTTTATTGACCATCGTGCGCGAAGGCGAAGAAGCACCGTTAAAAATAAAAATTACCCGCGATGTCATTAAAGTAAAAAGCGTCAAAAGCCGACTTTTGGAAAAAGGCTATGGCTATGTCCGAATCAGCAGCTTCCAATCGCGGACCGGAGACGGTTTGAAAAAAGCGCTGGAAGAACTCGAAAAAGAGAATAAAGACAATTTGAAAGGACTGGTACTGGACTTGCGAAACAATCCGGGCGGTGTGTTGAATGCGGCCGTGGAAGTCAGCGATATTTTTCTTAAAAACGGCTTGATTGTCTATACCGAAGGCCGGATTGAGAATTCGGAAATGCGATTTAACGCAGCGCCCGACGATTTGATCGATGACGCGCCCATAGTTGTACTGATCAACTCGGGTTCCGCGTCGGCTTCGGAAATTGTTGCCGGTGCGTTGCAAGATCACAAACGTGCGGTGATTATGGGTGAAAAATCATTCGGCAAGGGCTCGGTACAGACTATTTTGCCGACCAGCAATGGCGGTGCGGTGAAGTTGACCACAGCCCGATACTATACGCCATCGGGTCGCTCTATTCAGGCCGAAGGTATCGAACCGGATATTTCGCTGGAAAGGGTTAAGTTGGAATCAGTGGATGGGCCCGTTTTCAAACCAGTCAAGGAAGCCGATTTATCGCGGCATTTAACCAATGGCAACAAAACCAAAGGTAAAAAAGCACTGGATAAAGAAGCGGAAGATAAGCTTGACGAAGAGCAAAAACAGCAGAATGTGTCGGATTATCCGCTGCATGAAGCGCTGATGTTGCTTAAAGGTATTGTCCTGTTGAGGAATTAAGAAGGGCGGGTTGGGTGCAAACAACCCAACCCAACCCAACCTTGCGGTACTTGTGCGGTGGGTTTTTAACCCGTGGCCGATGCCTGGTAAGCTACGCTGAAATCGTAAAGGTTGGCAAGAGCGACCGGCAACTGGTCGCTATTCTTTAACGCAAAGGCGTTGACACCGGTGCGCGACAGATAAAATATCTGATCCACCATAAAGTTACCGACAGCGCGCAGTTCACCGCTAAACTTAAAACGGCTTCGTAGCAGGCTGGCTTGGGTAAATGAGCGGCCATCGGTAAAGGTTGAAAAATTCAATTCGATGAGCCTGAAATACGGCAAATCTTCGGCGATGTCCTCGACTGCCTCGGTTGAGTCGATACGCAGCCCAATGTTGCCTTCGCGCTTGAGCAATACCGGTTTGTCGCGGCGCCAGCGGGCCGTGGATACCGTAATATCGCCGACAGGCAGTTCGGTGTCATCGGCGACAAAATGCCAGTTGTCTTCCACTATTTGTTTGTCTTTAATGATGCGCATAAACCCGCTCTTTGAATGGCGTAATGCCTGTTCTGTTTACCGTTTGTAAAAAAGATTCGTCTTCGCGGCGCTGTTCAATATAGACGCCGAGTATGTGCGTAATAACCTTTGTGACTTGATCTTTGGGGATGGCGGGTCCCAGCCTTTCGCCGATGGCGGCCTCATTTTCAGAGGAGCCGCCTAAAGTCAGTTGATACCATTGTTCGCCTTTTTTATCGACGCCCAGGATGCCGATATGGCCGACGCTTTGATGGGCGCAGCCGTTCATGCAGCCGGATATATTGATTTTGATGTCGCCGAGGTCATACAGGTAATCGAGGTCGTCCAGCGCTGCGTTGATGCCCTGGGCTATGCCGATGGAGGCGGCATTGGCCAATGAGCAAAAATCAAGCCCCGGGCAACAGATTATATCGGTGGCCGTGCCGATGTTGGGCGTGGCCAGATGAGCGCTGACGAGCTGTTGCCATAAGCTGAAAAGGTCTTGTTGCCGGACATCGGATAAAATAAGATTCTGCCGGTGAGTGCTGCGGACTTCGCCGAAACTGAAGCGGTCGGCAAGGTCTGCAATCAGATCAAGTTGGCTTTCGGTCACATCGCCCGGCGGTAAATCTCGCGCTTTCAATGAGATGAAAGCGGCCCGGTAACCGGGAATTCTATGCTCGACGGTGTTGTGTTTGGCCCAGGTCGCAAAATCCGGGTTTTGTTCGAGGCTCTGGCTGAAGCTTTGATCATTTGCTGCATCCGGGTCATAGTCCGGGGGCGCAAATTGCGCCGTTATGGCCTCAATGCGTTCGGAATCCAGTTCCAGATAGTCCTTGATCAGTCGCCATTCTTTTTCAACCTGCTCTCTGATCGTGTCGAGTCCTGCTTCTTTGACCAGAATTTTGATGCGCGCCTTGTACTTGTTGTCGCGGCGGCCGAATAAATTGTAAATGCGTACGATGGCTTCTAAGTAAGACAGCAAATGCTTCTTTTCAAGAAAAGGCCGGATGACCTGACCGATGACGGGCGTGCGTCCGAGACCGCCGCCGACGAAAACCTTGAAGCCAATTTCGCCGTCAGCGTTTTTGACCAAATGCAGGCCGATGTCGTGAAATTGCGTGGCGGCCCGATCGTGGCTTGCGCCGCTGACGGCAATTTTGAATTTGCGCGGCAGATAGGCGAATTCCGGGTGCAGAATAGTCCATTGCCGAATAATTTCGCAATACGGCCTGGGATCTTCGATTTCGTCCTTGCAAATTCCGGCCAGCGGATCGGACGTGGTGTTACGCATACAGTTGCCGCTGGTCTGGATGGCATGCATCTGTACACTGGCCAGTTCGCCCAGAATGTCGGGAACCTGTTCCAGCTTCGGCCAGTTGAACTGGATATTCTGGCGCGTGGTGAAATGGCAATAGCCTTTATCGTAAGTGCGGGCGATATGCGCCAGTTTACGGATTTGTCGGGAGGAAAGCAGGCCGTAGGGCCCTGCGATACGCAGCATCGGTGCATGGGTTTGAATGTACAGCCCATTCATGAGCCGCAAGGCGCGAAATTGATCGTCGTCAATCTCGCCTTTTAAAAAACGTTCGGTCTGCCCTCTGAACTGGGCGACGCGTTCTTCGATAAGTGTCTGGTCTTGTTGATTATACTGATACATGAATGTCGAACTTGAAGGTGCCAATCCGGCCTGTGAGCGTAACGTCTAATCATATACTGACACTGATAAAATGACAAAGTTTATTATAGAGTTATAATAGCCAAGATTTTTTGTTGGTAATGTTCATAGTATTTAATTTTAAGATAAATAGGGGGTTATTTTGCTTCGGTTCTTAGTGGTAATGCTGGCTTTGCTGGCGCCGGGAATGGCTTTTGCCGCCGGTTTTGAAAATTTGGGTCTGACCGGCACCGAGCGCGGTATTTATACGGTGTTGGTATTTATCATTGCCTACGGCTTTGTTATGGCCGAAGAATTTACCGGCTTGAGCAAGTCCAAGCCGGTCATTTTGGCGGCCGGTATTATTTGGGCTCATGCAGCGGTGCTTGCCGCTTCCGTGGGTGTTTCCGTCGAAGCCATGCACGAAGTGTTTGAAAATAATCTGAAAGAATACGCGGAACTGATGCTGTTTTTACTGGTTGCCATGACCTATATCAATGCCATGGCCGAGCGCAACGTGTTTGAAGCTTTGCGCTCGTGGCTGGTTAGAAAACAGTTCGGTTACCGTAAATTATTCTGGATTACCGGCATTATTACCTTCTTTTTATCGGCTGTGGCCGACAACCTGACGTCCGCTTTGTTGGTCGGCGCGGTAGTCCTGGCGGTGGGTGCCGACAATGAAAAGTTTATCAGTATCGGCTTTGTCAATCTGGTCGTGGCGGCCAATGCCGGTGGCGCTTTCAGTCCGTTCGGCGACATTACCACATTGATGGTATGGCAGGCAGGCTATGCCGAGTTTTTTGATTTTTTCAAATTGTTCATTCCTTCGGCAGTTAATTATGCCGTTCCCGCCGCCATTATGTATATGGCGGTACCGGATGAGCAGCCGCAGGCTTCGGATGAGGCGGCGGTCACCATGAAAACCGGCGCGATAACCATCTGCGGGTTGTTCTTGTTGACTATCGTGACGGCGGTCAGCTTCAAGCAATTTCTGCATTTGCCGCCTTTTATGGGGATGATGACCGGGCTTTCCGTGCTGATGCTGTATGGTTATAGAATTAAACTGCTGTACAGCAGTGACGAAGATGGCGAGTTCGATGTTTTCAGTCGAGTACGCGATGCCGAATGGGATACTCTGTTTTTCTTTTTCGGTGTGGTGTTCGCGGTGGGTGGTTTGGGTTATATCGGCTATCTCGCGTTGTTGTCGGGAGCGATGTATGACGGCCTGGGTTTTACCACCGCCAATATTCTGGTGGGTCTCATTTCGGCGATTGTCGATAATATTCCGGTTATGTTTGCGGTATTGAACATGAACCTGAATATGGATTTGTATCAATGGTTGCTGGTGACTTTGACGGCGGGTGTCGGCGGCTCGATGTTGTCGGTAGGTTCGGCGGCGGGTGTTGCCTTGATGGGGCAGTCAAGGCATAAATACACTTTTTTCAGTCATTTGAAGTGGACACCGGCCATTGCCGCAGGATATGCCGTGAGTATTTTTACGCACTATCTGGTGAACGGTTGATGCCCTGCCGGATTATTTGTCGCCCCGGTTTTTGGCTGTTATTGGTATGACCCGGGCGGCTAACTGGCGCGATGCTTGTCTGGTTTATGCCCGGCCTGAAATGCTGGGCATGGCTTTTCTAGGTTTTTCCGCCGGCCTGCCTTTCTTGCTGGTTTTTTCGACTTTATCCGCCTGGCTGAGGGACGAAGGCGCGGCGCTTTCCGTGATCGGGTTTTTTAGCTGGGTGGGAGTAACCTATTCTATAAAGGTGTTTTGGGCTCCGGTGGTTGACAGGCTGCCGCTGCCTTGGTTGACGCGTCTTTTAGGGAGACGGAGGGCATGGATGCTGCTTGCCCAGATCGGCATTGCCGCTGGCTTGATCGGCATGGGCGGTGCGGATGTGCACACTCAATTGCCTCAGATTGCAGCCCTGGCGGTATGGGTGGCGTTTTGTTCATCGACTCAGGATGTTGTCGTTGACGCCTATCGTATCGAAGTGGTGGTGCCCGAATATCAAGGCGCCATGGCAGCCGCTTATGTGCTGGGTTATCGAATCGCTTTACTGGTGGCGGGCGCGGGTGCGTTTTATGTCGCTGATTATTTCGGTTGGCGAGCGGCTTATTTTGTCATGGCGGCTTGCATGGGTATCGGGGTGTTGACAACATTGCTGGTGCGCGAGCCTGAGCGTCGGCAGAGTGAGAAGATTGCACACCTGGAACAAAGTCTGGAGAGAGCTTTGGGCGTGGACGAGCGAGAAAATTGGGGGGCGCGGGCATTAGCCTGGTTTTCGGATGCTGTGTTGAGTCCTTTTGTCGAGTTTTTTCGACGCAACGGCAAGTACGGCATTTTGATCCTGATGCTGATTGCACTGTATAAAATGAGTGATATTACTCTGGGTGTAATGGCCAATCCTTTTTATCTCGACCTGGGCTTCAGTAAAAAAGAAATTGCCGATGTCAGCAAGGTTTTCGGTTTTTTGATGACGATTGCCGGTGCGGCGTTGGGCGGAGTGCTGGTGGTGCGGTACGGCATCATGCGGCCTTTGCTGCTGGGTGCAGTGATGATCGCTTTAACTAACTTGTTGTTCGCCATGTTGGCAGTCATCAAGCCCAGCCTTATATTGCTGGCCGCCGTAGTCAGCGCCGATAATTTGAGCGGCGGTATCGCCACTTCGGTTTTTATCGCCTATCTGTCCGGTTTGACCAGCGCGGCTTATACCGCTACACAGTATGCCTTGTTCAGTTCGTTGATGACATTGCCGGCCAAATTACTGGGTGGTTTCTCGGGTTTGGTGGTTGACCGCTATGGTTATGAGGTATTTTTTGTTTATTCGGCATCGGTGGGTTTACCGGCTGTCGTTCTGGTGCTGATTTTGATACGGCTGCAAACAGCTATGGCCCGGTTTCAGGGTCAAAAGCAATGATGCCGTGCGTGTGCCATTACGGTCTTCAGGATAGCGGGATTGTTAGCGGGTATATACCTTTAACTCGATTCGGCCCCTCACCTCACCTAGCGTTAGATGAGGGGCAGAATTTGAAGTGCGACAAGTATCACTAAAAGGATGTTGCCATTTTTTAAAGCAGCAAGTATCATACGCGATTCTTTGAAGTATGTAGCCCACTTGCGGGTTTAATGTGGAAGCCAAAAAATGAAACCAGATATCCATCCTGAATATAAACAAATTACCGTAACTTGCGGTTGCGGCAACAAATTCGAGACTGGCTCGGTATTGGGCGGGGACTTGCATGTCGAGGTCTGCTCTGCTTGCCATCCTTTTTATACCGGTAAGCAAAGGGTCGTCGATACTGCCGGTCGTGTCGATAAATTCCGCAAAAAATACGGAAAATAAAAACCGCAAGTTTGTTTTGTAGGGTGGATAAGCGTCGGCGCATCCACCTTATGTGCTCTATCTGACCGTTTCGGTCAGGCTCCTTGTCTCGCGTTTAAATCCTAAAACAACATCTCAACCGGCTTTTTGTCAGCATGAGAGCCAGGTTTGGGGTGGCTGTAAATCTCGATATTTTCTAGGGACTGCCGCGCCGGTATCGTGGTGTCGAAGTATTCCCAGTATCCTGAAGCATCGGAATTAGTCGCTATCCATGTTTTTACAATATCTGCGGGCGGCTCAAAGGGTGCTTCCGGGGTATTTTTCAGCGCTTCTCGCATGAACTCTATCCACAAAGGCAAGGCGGCGGCCCCGCCCGTTTCTTTGTTGCCCAGCGGGCTGAAATCATCAAACCCAACCCAGGCTGTTGCCGCTATTATTGGAGTAAAACCATTGAACCAGGCGTCACGCTGATCATTGGTTGTGCCGGTTTTCCCGGCGAGATCCTGACGGCCCAGTACTTTTGCTTTGGTTGCTGTGCCTCTTTGCACGACATCACGCAGCAATGAATTCATTAAAAAATTGACTTGCGGAGAGATAATCCGGGGTGCTTGTTCTGCGGCGGCGCCGGCGTTATCCTGAGGACAAGCGTTGCAGGCGCGTGCCGGTTTGGCTTGAAAAAGAATCTGACCTTCGCTGGATTCGATGCGTTCGATAAAATAAGGCTCAATCAGAAAACCGCCATTGGCGAATACGGCAAAAACCCGGGCCATTTGCAAAGGCGTGGCTTGTCCGCTGCCCAGCGCCAGCGATGGGCTTTTCGGTAATTGTTCCGGGGTGAAACCAAAACGCAAAGCGGTCCGAATCACTTCGCCAAGACCCAATTGACGGAGTAGGCGGATGGAAATCAGGTTTCTCGATTTTCTCAAGGCCGTGCGTAAGCTGGTCGGGCCGTAGAATTTTCGGCTGTAATTTTCCGGACGCCACTCATTGCCTTTAACCGGGCTGTCGATAACGAGAGGGGCATCATTAATCATCGAGGCCGCAGTGTAGCCGTTTTCCAGGGCGGTAGTGTAAATAATGGGCTTGAAACCCGAGCCGGGCTGCCGGTTTGATTGGGTCGCCCGGTTGAATTTACTGTTAAAAAAATCATAGCCGCCTGTCAGCGCCAAAATGGCGCCGTCATTCGGATCCAATGCGACAAAGGCGCCTTCGACTTCGGGAATCTGAGCCAGGCGCCAGGATTGGTCGTTTGCTTGCCGGACCCTGATAATGTCTCCAGCTTTTAAAATGTCGGTAAAACCTTTAGGTCTGGGGCCTAAGGCATTTCTTGAAAGAAATTTACGCGCCCATTTGCAATTGTCCCAGGCAAGGTCGATTGAACTATCGTTTTGCAGGCGAGCCGTGGCTTTATCCGGTGTCAGCGCTGTCAACGTGGCAGGCAGACTGTCGCCGATAACGGGCAGACTTTTGAAATCAGTCGTTCCATTCAATTTTAGCTGTTCGGAAAAGCGATAGCCGTGGCGCTCGTCATAACTGTGCAGAGTATTTCTGAGCGCCTGGTTGGCGGCTTGCTGTAAAGGGCGCGTGATTGTTGTATAAACCACCATGCCTGAGCTATAGGCGTCCTCCCCATAACGGTCGATGATTTTTTGCCGCACCATTTCCGCAATAAAAGGTGCGGACAGTTCAATCGGTTTTTTTTGAATTTGTGCCGATGTCGGCTCAAGCGAAGCCTGTTTCAACATCTGTTCATCGATAAAGCCCAGTGCGTGCATGCGTTGCAGAATATAATTCCGTCTTTCAAGGGCGCGGCTTACATTGGTAATCGGATTGAATAGCGAGGGGGCTTTAGGCAATCCGGCAATCATTGCGCATTGGGCTAAGGAAAGCTCGCCAAGAGATTTGCCGTAATAAGTCCGGGCGGCTGCGGCTACTCCGTAAGCGTGATGCCCGAGGTAAATTTTATTGAGATACAGCTCAAGAATTTTGTTTTTACCATAACTTTGTTCTATTTTTAAAGCCAGCATGATTTCCTTGATTTTCCGGACATAGGTTTTTTCCCGGCTTAACAGGAAGTTACGGGTGACCTGCATGGTAATCGTGCTGCCGCCTTGTTGTTTTTTACCGGTCACAGCCAAATGCCAGGCGGCTCGGATAATGCCTTTGTAATCGACTCCGGGATGTGTAAAGAAGCGATCGTCTTCGGCAGCCAGAAAAGCTTTAATCAAGGTATCCGGCACTTCTGCAATAGTTATCGGCGTGCGTTTTTTTTCGCCGAATTCGGCCAGTAAAAAACCGTCGCGGCTATAGATTTTTAAGGGTGTTTGGTAGCGGATGTCGTTAAGAATGCTGATGTCGGGCAGATCTTGTGCGAGTTTTTTATAAATGAAGTAGCCTGCGCCAATACCGGCAAGGGTGATTATAGAGGAAATCAGGATCAAACTTTTCAGCAATTTAACCAGCATTTTTCGTAAAGGGAGCCAATTTTATAAATAGTATCAAGTCATGGGCGTGTAAGCGAGGTACAAGCTTTTCGAGTTGCCCAACATATACGCGATTTGCTGGAAGAGCAACAGGTTGCTTAAAAAATGCATATTTTTCTGTGTAAATTAAAAAGGCTACTATACTTCGTTCAACGCTTTCAGGGTCGGCAGGTGAAGTCGAAAAATCGATGAAAAGCGCTCTTGTTTGTTTATGCGCCACGGATTTTAGATTCTATGTATCAAATAATTTTTAAGTTTTTAAGGATTTATTTATGAGCTGGTTTGGCAATAAGCAGACGCCGGTTCTGGGTATCGATATCAGTACGGCAGCCGTCAAGTTGTTGGAATTAAGTAAGGCCGGTTCGCGGTATCGGGTGGAAAGCTATTCGGTTGCGCCTCTGCCCCAGGATGCGGTAATTGATAAAAATATTGCCAAGGTTGATGTTATTGCCACTGCTGTTAAAAAAGCCCTTAAGCAGTCGGGAAGCAAAGTCAAAGATGCCTGCGTCGCCGTTGCGGGGTCATCGGTCATGACCAAAATTATCACTATGCCTGCGTCTTTGACAGATGATGATATGGTCGAGCAGATCATGATGGAGGCCGATCAATATGTACCTTACGCTTTAGATGAAGTCAATCTTGATTTTGAAGTTCAGGGCAAGAATGAAAAAAACCCTGAAATGGTGGATGTTTTGCTCGCGGCATCGCGACGGGAAAATGTCGATGACCGAGTCGAGGCGCTCGACAAAGCCGGATTAAAAGCCAAGATTGTCGATGTTGAAGCCTTCGCCATGGAAAACGCATTCACTTTGCTATTAGGCCAATCCCCCGACATTCTTGAAAACCGGACTATTGCGATTGCGGATATCGGGGCTACCATGTCCACACTTAACGTCATTCATGACGGACGGACTATCTATACGCGGGAGCAGGGCTTTGGCGGTCGGCAATTGACCGAAGAAATTCAACGCCGCTACGGCTTATCCTATGATGAAGCCGGTCTGGCGAAACGTCATGGCGGCCTGCCTGACAATTACGCGGCAGACGTGCTGGAGCCTTTCAAAAAAGCCATGATTCAGCAAATTGCCCGATCATTGCAGTTTTTTGTGTCATCCAGCGCGCACAGGGCGATTGATGGTGTCATTCTTGCCGGTGGCTGCGCTTCGATTCCGGGTATCGAAAAACAGGTGGAAAATAATATAGGATTGCCGACTTTTGTGGCTAATCCTTTTATCAATATGGCGCTGTCGGGCGGAATAAGGCCGCAAAATTTAAGCAGCGACGCGCCTGCCATGATGATAGCGTGTGGTTTGGCGTTAAGGAGTTTCGACTGATGGTCAAAATTAATTTATTGCCTTGGCGCGAAGAACTCAAACAACAGCGGCAACGGGACTTTTTATCGGCCGGAGGATTGGCGGTTTTGCTGACCTTGGTTATTTTGTTTGCGGTGCATTTGTACATCGAAGGGTTGAAAGAATTTCAGGAAAGCAGAAATCAGATACTGCGCGGGGAGATTGCACTGGTCGATAAAAAAATAACGGAAATCAAGTCTATCGAGGAAAAGAAAAACAAGCTGTTGACCAAGATTGATGTCATCCAGAAATTACAGGAAAGTCGGCCGCTGATCGTGCACTTGTTCGATGAAATGGCCAAAACGACGCCTGACGGCGTTTTTCTGACGCAATTTGCACAAACCGAAGCGATCTTGACATTTACCGGTAAAGCTGAATCCAACGCTCGGGTGTCGGCCTTCATGAGAGCGATCGAGGCTTCACGGTGGTTGCACAGTCCGAGTTTGAACATCATTCAAGCCAAGGAAAAAATCAAGGTCGACCAATTAAGCGACTTTATACTGTTGGCTCAGTTGGGCGAAAAAACGGCAGCGGAAAGCGGGGAGGAGAAATGAATCTGTCGGAAATTAACTGGGATTTTAATGAAGCCGGTTCATGGCCTTTACCTGTCAAAATTGGCGCCGTTTTGGGGCTTTGTTTACTGGTTGCGGGTGCCGGAGTTTATTATGATACTCTCGGCCAATTGGAAGAACTTGAAAGCAGCGAGAAGACAGAAGTCGAATTGAAGCAATCCTTTGAAGTCAAGCAAAAAAAAGCCGTCAATTTGCAAGATTACAAAGATCAATTGCAGCAAATCGAAGCCTTGCTGGGAGAGATGATCAAACAAATGCCGACTCGGCAAGAAGTCGCTAATTTATTAGTGGATATTTCGCAAACCGGTTTGGTTAGTGGTCTGGAGTTCAGGCTGTTTCGGCCTGAATCGCCGGTGCGCCGGGAATTTTATGCCGAACTGCCGATTAGCATACAGGTGACCGGAAAATACGAAGCGCTCGGTTTATTCGTGAGCGGACTGGCCTCCTTACCTCGAATCGTCACGGTGGGAAACGTAAAAATTTCTCCTATAGCAAAGTCTGATGACATGGTCATGGATGCAACCGTCAAAACCTACAACGAAGCTTCCGACGAAGATGGCGCGAGTTCTGCGTCTAAAAACAAACGCAGAGGCGGAAAATGATGGCTGTTATTCTACCCGCACGCACAGGCTTGTCTTGTTTACTGGTTTCGGTTGTTTTGACAACGGCTTGCAGCAGCCAGAATAACGCGGATTTGACGCGTTATATCGCTGAGGTTAAAGCCCGCCCCAAAACCCAGATTGAACCCATACCCGCCTTAAAAGTGGTCGAACCTTTTATTTTTAAACCGGTGGGGCTGCGTGACCCGTTTAAACCACTGGAAAAAATGGTACAGGCTGACGGCGGAGCGTTTGCTCCGGGCAGTGGTATCAGGCCGGATACCACCCGGCGCAAGGAAGAGATGGAGGGCTATACGCTGGATAGTCTGAGAATGGTCGGCACGGTCAAAAAAGACGGTATCTGGGGTCTTATAAAAGCCAGTGACGGCACTATTCACAGGGTGCGAACAGGAAATTACCTGGGTAAAAATTACGGTAAAATTATTCGTATCGGCGAAGATAAAATAGACATAATGGAAATCGTTCCCGATCAGCCTGGAACATGGCGGGAACAACAAGCTTCATTAGCGTTGGCAGAGTGATCTTGAGGATTAAATAATGAACAAGCGACACCACAGTATCAATTTTAAAAGTGACCAACAATTTACAGGGATAGCCCGCTTTACGAGTTTGTTTATAATCGTGTTCTACAGTGTTCTGGCTCAGGCAGGCGATTTGCAGATTCAAACCCTGGATGTTACCCGGCTTGCCGGAGACAAGTTACAATTGCAGCTTGAGATGAACGGTCCGGTCATTGCGCCCAAAGTATTTCATACCGATAATCCGGCGCGCATAGCCCTGGATTTTTCCGGCGTTAAAAGCGCCCTGCAAAAAAAGAAATATCCGATTAATCTTGATGCCGCAGATAGCATTTATGTCGCTGAATCGAACGACCGGGTCAGAGTGGTGATCAATCTGATTACCGCTGTGCCTTATCAAACCAGAATTGAAGGCAACAAATTTTTTCTGACGCTGACGGCAGCCGGTGAAGTCAAACCTCCCGAGCCATCGGAAACAGCCGCAGTTACCAATGCGCAACGCAATGCGCGCGAACAAATAGTATCCAGATTATTGCCGGAACAAGGCATTAAAAATATTGATTTCAAACGCGGCCCGGATGGCGAAGGCCGCATACTGGTGGCTCTGGCCGCGCCTAATACCTTGGTCAATACGCGCGAAATCGGCGGTAATGTGGAATTGACCTTTGTCAATACCCGCTTGCCCGAGCGCCTGTCGAAACGGCTGGATGTGTCCGAATTTGCCACACCGGTCCGGTTTATCGACGCAATCAGCGAGCACCAGCGGAGTAAAATTGTCGTAGGTTTGCAGAATAATCTTTACGAATATTCGTTATTTCAATCGGAGGGACTGTTAACGGTCGAATTTCGGCCTTTGACGTCGGCCGAAAAAGCCGTATTGGACAGTAAAAAAGACAAATATACCGGTGACCGGTTGTCGTTGAATTTTCAGGATATCGATATTCGCAGCGTCATTACCCTGTTGGCCGAGTTTACCGGGCAAAACGTGGTGGCCGGGGATGATGTCACGGGAGCGGTGACTTTGAAACTGGATGATGTACCCTGGGATGAAGCGCTGGACTTTGTCATGATGACCAAGGGTCTGGAAAAATTTCAAACCGGCAATGTCACCCTGGTGGCTCCGGTAGGAAAAATAAAAGAATATAAAGAGAAACAGCGCGAAACGGAAAAAGTCGTGGAACAGGCGGAGCCTCTGCAAACCGAGTATTTAAAAATCAATTACGCCAGGGCGGAGAACTTCAGCCGCTTGCTTTATGGCGGCAATGCGGGTTTTTTTGGTAACTGCGGCATTGCCACCGCCGGTGGCAGTCAAGGTCAGGGCGGGAGCCGGGGCGGCCAAGGCGGCAGTGGAGGTGGCGGTGGCGGTTTTGGTCAACAAGGCGGCGGTGGCTTTGGTCAACAAGGCGGCGGTGGCTTTGGTCAGCAAGGCGGTGGTGGTCAGGGAGGTAACGATGAGGACAGATTTTCCCTGATGTCGTCACGAGGCACGGTGGTGGTCGATGGCCGCACCAATACGCTGATTGTAAGGGAGACTGCAGCGCGTCTGACCGAAATCAAAAAATTGATACAAAAGCTCGATGTGCCGGTGAAGCAGGTGATGATCGAATCCCGAATCGTCATTGCCAACGATAATTTTGCCAAGGAACTGGGCGTCCGTTTTGGTGTGGCGAAAGCGGACGTCGGTGGCAAAAATCGATTTGGGGTAGGGGGGGGAGGCACCCAAAGCAGCATCGACGGAACCACGTCGATCAATGATACCCTGGTGGATCTGGCCACTTCATCTACACCTTTCGGCTCTTTTGGCGCGACACTGGTAAAGGCCGCCGATTATGTGCTCAATCTTGAACTATCGGCGCTTCAGGATGAAGGAAAAGGCGAAATCATTTCCAATCCGCGCATCATGACGGCCGACCGCTGTCAGGCCAGAATCAAGCAGGGTTTTGAAATTCCTTTCCAGACAGCCAGCGCCAATCTGGGCACCAATATCGAATTCAAGGAAGCTTTACTGGAACTTGAAGTCACGCCGCAAATCACACCTGATGGCACCATTTTGATGGCACTGGTAATTAACAAAGATGAACCTGATTTTTCCAACGCGGTGCTGGGACAGCCGGCTCTTATAACGCGGGAAATTGAAACCAATGTGCATGTAAAAGATGGTGAAACTGTGGTGTTGGGCGGGGTTTTTGAAGGCACCTATAACCGGGCCGTCGGTACGGTACCGTTTTTTTCCGATTTGCCCGGCATCGGCTTTTTGTTCAGAAGAACGGAAACGCAAGATGATAAAACAGAACTACTCATTTTTATTACGCCAAAAATTGTCCTGAATAATGAGATAGCTTATTGACGGCTTCTACTTAGTCGAAAAAGGGGGCATAATGCCCCTTTTTTATTGCAGGTAAAGGCTTGGCTAAAATCTCATGGCGAGATCGGAAAATATTTATTTAATCGGCCTGATGGGAGCCGGGAAGACGACAGTGGGCCGCCAATTGGCGAAGGCGTTGAAATTGCCGTTTTATGACAGTGACAAAGCCATCGAGGAGACCACGGGTGTCGATATCGCCACGATTTTTGAATTTGAAGGCGAGGCCGGATTCAGAGACCGTGAGCAAAAAATGATTCACCAACTCACCCAAATGCAGGCCATCGTTCTGGCAACCGGAGGCGGTGCGATTTTGCGGGATGATAATCGTCAGCGCTTGCAAGAAAACGGCTTTGTCGTGTATTTGCAATGTTCGGTTGACCGCTTGTTGGAGCGCACCAAACGCGATACCAAAAGGCCTTTGTTGCAAACCGAAAATCCCAGAGCGCGCCTGGAACAATTGTTGTTATTGCGCGATCCCTGGTATCGCGTTTGCGCGGATTACATCGTCGATACCGGTAGAATGTCCGGTAAAGCGGTCATCAAAAATATTCTTGACCAATACGCAGCCAGGGCCGATTGACTTTAACATGAAAACTTTACAGGTTGATTTAGGCGCGCGCGCTTATCCCATTTATATCGGTTCCGGGTTGCTGGATGATAGCGCGCTACTGCGCCGGCACATCCAGTCGCAACAGGTCATGGTAGTCACCAATACCACCATCGCGCCGTTATATCTGGATCGGGTGCTGAATCTGCTTCAGGGTTTACATGTCGAAACCGTGGTATTGCCCGATGGCGAGCAATACAAAACGCTCGACTCGGTAACGCGCATATTCGATCACCTGCTACAAAAAAAATTCAGCCGCAATGCCGGTTTAATCGCTTTGGGCGGCGGCGTCATAGGCGACATGGGCGGATTTGCCGCAGCCTGCTATCAGCGAGGCATCAGCTTTATACAAATACCGACCACTTTGCTGGCCCAGGTGGATTCTTCTGTCGGCGGCAAAACCGGTGTCAATCATCCTCTGGGCAAGAATATGATTGGCGCCTTTTATCAGCCGCAATGCGTGATTGCAGATATGGCTGTGCTGGCGACGCTGGACGACAGGCAATTATCGGCCGGTCTTGCGGAAGTCATCAAGTACGGCCTGATCAGGGACCCGGACTTTTTTAGCTGGCTGGAGCGCCATTGCAACGATTTATTGCAAAGGGACAGTCAGGCGCTGGCCTATGCGGTGGAAAGGTCGTGCTGGAACAAAGCGCAGGTGGTAGCAGCCGATGAAATGGAAACAGGTGTCAGGGCGACCTTGAATTTAGGCCATACTTTTGGTCATGCTATCGAGACGGGTATGGGTTATGGCAGCTATTTGCACGGCGAGGCAGTGGCCATTGGCACTTGTCTGGCGGCTGATTTATCAAGGCGTCAGGGTTGGCTCGACGCTGACGCCGTGAGCCGGATAGAGCGCATTTTTAAAGCGGCGCGTTTGCCGATTGTGCCGCCATCTCAGCTCGACAGCAAACGTTTTATGGAATTGATGGCAGTCGATAAAAAAAATGTGGATGGCCTTATACGTCTTATTTTATTAAAAAGCATCGGTGCCGCGACGTTGCCGGTCAGTGTTGAAAAAAAACTGTTGGAAATGACGTTGAGCGACTATGGTGGCTGATAATATTTTTAGTGTGCGGCATAAAGCCCCATCGGATGGGCAGACAAAATTGTCCAATGATTCCTTGATTAGCCCGGAGCGTGCGCAAAAGCTCGATTTATTGAGCCATTTGCTGACTAATTTAAAACAGTCGCTGATTGTGTCCGGGCCTTTAGGTATTGGAAAAACCACGCTGCTCCAGCATCTGGGCGAGCGACTGTTATCCGGTGGGTCTTGCTATTATTATATCGTGGGCAGCCCGCAGTTGAGCTTTGAAAGCTTGGAAGCGCAATTGAACCGGTTGATAAAAGAGGAGCAGACCGGTTCGACTTTGCTGGATTTAAGTCATTACCTGGTGCAACTGGATCAAGCCAGACAGAAATGGATAGTCATAATCGATGATGCCGGATTGTTGGTGCCGGGGCTGATCGATGCCATTAACCGGTATGCCAAAGCCCATCCGGCGCTTAGAGTCGTTTTTGCGTTGACCCAGGATGAGGTTTATGTCAAAAACAGTTCGGATCAAACACTCGAAGAGTGTCATTTTATTGATTTGCCGCCGTTATCGGAAAAGCAATGCGGCGAGTTTCTGCGCAATCTTTCCGGCAAACCGGGTGCGGCAATAGCGTTTGCCGCTATCGATGAGACTCTGATTGCACGGGTATATCAGGAAACTCACGGTATTCCAGGGCGTATCATGGCCATGCTGCCGCAATTATCCGAATACGGAACGGTCAAAACCATCAAATGGCTGCCGTGGGCTTTACTGATACTCAGTGCTCTGGCAGCTTTTTTTTATTGGAGTTTGCAAGAAATCGGCCCGATAACGGAAAAACCACTCGCATCAAACCGGTCCGCAGTCAATTGGGTGGCATTGGCGCCGCCCAAGCATCAGCAAATTGACAAAACACCGATTCTGCCCGTATCGCCGACCGATCCTGAAAAAGAGAAGCAGGCCGTCACAACCATTGCACCGCTTGCAAAAATACCCGGCGCAGCCGAAAATCCTGAGGCAGACATTGCCGATAAGCCGGTTAAGGTGCCTGAGGTCGGCGTCGGATCACCCGCTACGCTTGAACCGGCGCCGGAGAAGCCGGGTCTGCCTGAAGCAAAACAAGCCCCTGACGCAGCGGCACCAGTGCCGACGAAAACCGTAAAAGTTGAACCCGCGACAAGCCCTGAAGTAATGAGGCCAGCGCTAAAACCCCAGCCTGAACCCCAATCGGAAAGCCCGGTTGAACAAACACCCCGCCAGGCGAATACGGCGACGGATGACAGGCCTTGGGTGCTCGCCCAGCCGCCGCAAAATTACACCCTGCAATTGATCGTTTTATCCAGCGGCAAAAGCCTGATCCAACTGATGAACAAATACCCCGCGCTGCAACAGCAGTTTAAAGCGATTAAAACCATCAGTAAGGGCAAGGAAAAACACAGCTTGTTGTATGGTTCTTTCGTCAGCGCCCAAGCTGCCGGAAACGCCATGCAGAGTTTGCCGAAAGCTTTTCAAAAATCATGGGTCAGGCGTTTTAAAACCGTGCAGAATGATATTAAAAATAGCCGCTGATCGCAGCCATTTCAAATTTGAAAACGAAACAGGGCGCGGCGCGTGTCTGACGAGAATGCCGCGAAAATACTCAAACCGGGAATGGCAGCATGGATCAGGCCAGTCCTAACTCGAATTTTTAAAAAACAGTCAATGACCTCACTAAAAAACGATACTTTCATTAAAGCCTTATTGAAGCAACCGGTCGCCCGTACACCGGTATGGATGATGCGCCAGGCCGGGCGTTATTTACCTGAATACCGGAAAATCCGGGAGCAAGCCGGCAGTTTCATGAATTTATGCACCCATCCCGAATTGGCCGCCGAAGTGACCTTGCAGCCTTTGCGGCGCTTCGACTTTGACGCCGCCATCCTGTTTTCGGATATTTTAACCATTCCCGACGCCATGGGATTGGGTCTGCACTTTACTGAAAGCGAAGGGCCAAAATTTCTCCATCCGGTGCGTTCGGCTGCGGATATCGACAAGTTGCCGATTCCCGACCCCGAAATGGAATTGCGCTATGTTATCGATGCCGTGCGCCTGATCAGAACGACATTGGCCGGACAAGTGCCGCTGATCGGTTTTTCGGGCAGTCCCTGGACCTTGGCGACTTATATGGTTGAAGGCGGCAGCAGTAAAAGTTTTCGGCAGGTCAAGGGATTGATGTATGAACAACCCAAACTCATGCATGGGCTGCTGGCCAAACTCGCGCAATCGGTCGCATTGTATCTGAATGCCCAGATCAGGGCCGGTGCACAAGCGGTCATGGTGTTTGATACCTGGGGTGGTATGCTGAACAGTGAGGATTATCTTGAATTTTCATTATCTTACGCACGGCAAGTCAAAGACCAATTGATTAGCGCAATGAACGGGCAAAAGATTCCGTCCATTTTGTTTACCAAAGGCGGCGGGCAGTGGCTGGAGGCCATGGCGGATACCGGTTACGAGGCCTTGGGTCTGGATTGGCAGACCGATGTGGGGCTGGCCCGCGCCCGCGTCGGTGCAAAAGTAGCTCTGCAAGGCAATATGGACCCGATTGCTTTATATGCGCCGCCGCATGTCATTCAGGAGAAAGTAACGGCCATTCTCGATAAATACGGTACAGGTTCCGGCCATGTGTTCAACCTGGGTCACGGAATTCTGCCTGACGTTGATCCCGAACATGTCAAAGTCATGGTCGATGCCGTGCATGATTACCGTCATGCGCGGTAGGGTTTCGGGTTATCGGACGAAACAAGGGCAGGCCCTGTGCTCGCTCAAATTACCGCTGTTCCTTATTGCTTTAACTCCTTTCGCGGTGATGGTCTGGAAAACCGTCCACCACGACTTGGGCGCCAACCCGGTCGAGAGCCTGAGCCGGATGAGCGGCTTGTGGGCGCTACGCCTGTTGCTGATCACATTGGCGCTGACGCCTTACCGGATGCTGTTCAAACAGCCGGGTGTCATTAAATACCGCCGGATGCTGGGTCTTTTTACTTTTTTCTACGCTTCGCTGCATCTGGCTATTTATGTAGTTTTGGAAAAATCGCTGACCTGGGATTATATTCTGGAAGATATTGGAACGGTGCGTATCCCTATCGGATTACTGGCTTATGTGCTGTTGATTCCCTTGGCGTTGACGTCAAGCAACAGCATGATGCGGAAACTGGGCGCTGCCTGGAAAAAACTGCATACTTCAGTGTATGTCATCGCTTTTTTAAGTCTTTTGCATTTTCTGCTGTCTGAAAAGGCGGATTTCCGTGAGCCGTTATTTTACGGCATTATTTTGATTGCGCTGCTGCTGGTAAGAGGCGTCGTCAGAAACAGGAAATAAATTTCCCTCAAAAACTCCGGTGCTTAAATGCACGGGGTATAATGCACCGTTTTTAATAACTCCGAATAATCCTATGTTGACTTACCCGAATATCGATCCGGTCGCTTTGAGTCTGGGCCCTCTTAAAGTCCATTGGTACGGACTGATGTATTTGGTGGGTTTTGCCGCCGTCTGGATTTTAGGCAAGCGCAGGGCTTTACAGCCCGGCTCTCCGATAAAGCCCGAAGCTATCGAGGATCTGGTGACCTATGGCGCTATCGGTGTGATTGCAGGCGGCAGGCTGGGTTATATTATGTTTTATAATTTCAGCCAATTTTTAAGCGACCCGAGCATCCTTTATAAAATCTGGCAAGGCGGCATGTCGTTTCATGGCGGAATGCTCGGCGTATTTATTGCGATGTGGCTGTTTGCCAAAAAACAGCACTGTACCATGCTGCAACTGACCGATATTATCGCGCCCCTGGCGCCGATTGGCCTGGGCGCCGGGCGTATCGGCAATTTCATCAATGCCGAGTTATGGGGGCGTACCACCGATGTGCCGTGGGCCATGGTATTTCCGAATGCGGGGCCGCTGCCAAGACATCCTTCACAGCTTTATGAAGCCTTGCTGGAAGGCTTGGTGTTGTTCATCATACTCTGGCTTTATAGTGCGAGGCCGCGACCGACGATGGCGGTCACAGGACTAGCGGTGATGTTGTACGGCTGTTTCCGCTTTTTTGTCGAGTTTTTCCGTATGCCGGACGCGCATTTGGGCTATCTGGCATTGACTTGGCTGACTATGGGGCAAATACTGTCAACGCCGATGATTGCCGTGGGCGCGCTGCTTTTGTGTTGGGCATACAGAAAAAAAGCATGAAGCAGTATCTGGAGTTATTGGATAAAATCCTGACGCAAGGCGTGGTGAAAGGCGACCGCACCGGCAGCGGCACATTATCGATCTTCGGCCATCAAATGCGCTTTCCGTTGGCGCAAGGCTTGCCGCTGGTGACGACCAAGCAAGTGCATGTCAAATCGATCATTCATGAATTGCTGTGGTTTTTACAAGGCGACACCCGTCTGGATTACCTGCATGCCCAAAACGTCACGATTTGGGACGAATGGGCTGATGAACAGGGCAACCTGGGACCTGTTTACGGTTATCAATGGCGAAGCTGGCCACGCCCCAACGGGCAAAGTATCGATCAGATCGAAGCCGTTATCAGGCAATTGAAAACGCAGCCCGACAGCCGCCGCATCATTGTTTCGGCCTGGAATGTCGCGGATTTGCCGGATGAGGGCGTCAGCCCGCAGGACAATGTCGCCCAGGGTAAAATGGCGTTGGCGCCCTGTCATGCCTTGTTTCAATTTTATGTCGCCGAAGGCCGGTTGTCCTGTCAGCTTTATCAGCGCAGTTGTGATACGTTTTTAGGGCTGCCGTTCAATATCGCCAGCTATGCGTTATTGACGCACATGGTGGCGCAGCAATGCGATTTGGCGGTCGGTGATTTTATCTGGAGCGGCGGCGATGTGCACCTGTATCGGAATCACCTGGAGCAGGCCCGCTTACAATTAAGCCGCACGCCGCGCGAGCTTCCGGTTTTGACTTTAAAACGCAGGCCGGATTCGATTTTTGCTTATCGCTTCGAGGATTTCGACATTACCGGCTATAACCCGCACGCCGCTATCAAGGCGGCGATTTCGGTTTAAACATGTTCGCCGGCAATAGTGCTTTCCAGAAAAATCGTGAGTTGTTCGTCGTCGGTAAAATTACCGTAAGCCAATAGCAGCTTCACATAAGCCGCTTCCAGCGACATGTTCCAGATCATGTGCGCACCGGCGGCCAATAATTCCTGCGTACTCTGATAAACCGAGGCCGTTTTTATCGCCGGTGCCAGATAAACTTTGATATTTTGTTCCCGGCAGCGTGTTAAAAACGCCGGCAGCGAGTGCTCATCGCCCCATTGCCGCGTGGCGCAAGCAGTACCGGCATGATAGAGATCATGGCAGACAGCGGCCACGCCGGTTAAATCAAAGCGGCTGTAATCGAGGCCGGGGCAGGGCCGAATCATTAAAATCCGGCGGGAAAAAACCGGTTTCAAGGCCGCTTGCAGGGGGGGTGCGTCAAGGGTGTTGACCGCGTCCAACTGTTTGAAGCGGTTGTCTGCAAATGCCATGGCGTGCCGGCATTGCACACTGAAAAAATCGCCGCTCAATTGCAGGGATGAAGCCAGCCGTGTGCCCCGGTGCACTTGCATGAGTTGCCGCTGATTGCGATAAGGCACATAAACGCCGGGGCTTCCAAGCTGGCGGATAAACTCGACGGCGCAGGCAAAATTGTCCAGGCCGTTGGCCTTGGGGTGATCCAGTGGATAATCACTGGCAACCAGAAGCATCGGCGGGTTCAATTGATGAAAATAAAATGCCAGCGCCGCCGCCGTATACGCCAGCGTATCCGTGCCGTGCGTGACGATGACGCCGGAATACTGCTCCGGGCGCTCGGACTCGATGGCGGCTATGAGCCGTTCCCAGGCCGAGGGATGCAGGTTTTCGCTCAATAGCTGTAGCGGCTGACAGCTTTTGAACTGTATTTCCTGTTCCTGCCTGTACTGCATCCGGTACAGGTCGAGCAGTTTGAACGGGTGCCCGGAGCAGGTGTCGATGACGCCGGTGGTGTTTTCCGAACCGATGGTGCCACCGGTAAATACGACCAGAATTTTTTTCATGAGCAGGTGCCGTTGTAAACATCAAAGCAACGGCAAAGCATAGCAAAACCGACTTTTTATTAATATGAAAATAGCACTGATTGTGGCGATGGCCAGTAACCGCGCCATCGGAATCGATAACCGCTTGCCCTGGAAACTACCCGCCGATCTGAAAAAATTCAGGCAAATAACGTATGGTTCGCCCATTCTGATGGGGCGGCTTACTTATCAATCGATCGGCAGGCCCTTGCCCGGCCGGAGCAATATCATTGTCAGCCGCGACCCGTGCTATCGGCAACCGGGCTGCCGGGTGTTCAACAGTATCGAATCAGCGCTGGCGAGCTGCGCGCATTTAGCTGAAGTGTTCGTGATCGGCGGCGTGTCATTTTATCAGGCCTTGTTGCCCAAAGCGGATACTTTATATCTGACCGAAGTGCACAGGGCCTTTGCAGGCGATACTTTTTTTCCGGAAATCAATCCCGCGCAGTGGCTGGAAACGGAGCGCGAAGATATAGACGATGACAGCGAAGTGGCGTTCAGTTACAGTTTTGTGAAGTTGGAGCGGGTCAAATGAGCGGTTTGATACGCATCACATATGAAATTTCGAAATTGGAGTGTTGAGGAAGAATGAAATAGCGAATAATGTCAGCAAATAATTAAAAACTTATTTTCAGATTGAGTTTACTTATAAAAGGGGAAGCTGCTATGCCTTACATGATCAATCATAAAAGACGTCAATTTTTGCACTATTCGGCTGTCGGCGTAGCGTTCGCGGCGTTTCCGGGCGTTTTAACGGCCACTAGCGGAAAAATAAGCAATAGTCCGACACCGGGCTTCAATCCCGATGTCGAAATTGAATTTACCGCGCGCAAAGCCCATATAGCTATAAAATCGAGCGGCCCGAACACGCAAGTGCAAAAATATTATGCCAGGCTGGTCAAAGGCCCCGCACACACCTTGCAGCAATTGAAAGGCAATTATTTAGGCCCGGTATTAAATTTGGTCAAAGGCCAGAAAGTTCGAATTTTTTTTACCAACAGCCTGAATGAAGCGTCGATTATTCATTGGCATGGCCTGCATGTGCCTCAAGCCAGTGACGGCCACCCGATGTATTCAATCAAGCCGGGTGAGCGCTATGTTTACGAATTTGAAGTAAAAAACCGTGCCGGTACCAGTTTTTATCATTCCCATGCGCACGAATTGACGGCTGAACAGGTTTATCAAGGTCTGGCCGGATTGATAACAGTCACGGACGACGAAGAGCAGGCTTTGGATTTACCCGGCGGCGACCTGGATGTGCCGCTGGTCATTCAGGACAGGACATTCAATGAGCGCAATCAGTTGCGCTATGTTCAGGGAATGCATTCACGGATGCTGGGATTTCTCGGCGATACCATTCTGGTGAACGGTAAAGTCGATGCCGAATTTGCCGTTAAAAGCCGTGCTTACCGGTTTCGCGCCCTGAACGGTTCCAATTCCAGAATTTACAAGCTGGGCTGGGACGACGGCACACCGCTGACCGCTATCGGAACCGATGCGTGTTTACTGGAGCGCCCCGAAACCCGGCCTTATATCATGCTGGCGCCCGGCGAGCGCGTGGACTTATGGCTCGACTTCAGCGGTCGGAAGGTAGGTTCGGAATTGATACTGTACAGTTTGCCGTTTTCCGGCGCCATGCCGCCGATGTATGAACGTATGCAGGGGCAGCACGGTAAAGGCATGAGAGGCGGCATGGGCATGATGTCGGGTGCTTTGCCGCAGGGCGCCAAAATTGCTATAGCCACGTTCAAGGTTACCGAAGCCGTGAGCGATTCACCGGCGCTGCCGACAAAACTGGCCGCTTACTCGCGCTTGACGGATAAAAATGTGGATAACGCGGACAATCCCCTGCCTGTCGCTATTTCGATGAAGCCAATGGCGCCGCAATTGAACGGTAAATCCTTTGCCATGGACAGAGTCGCGGATTTTGAAAAAGTCGCTCTGGGTTCGATCAAAAAAATCAGAATTTTCCACGACCACGGCCCGATGCAAGGCGGTGCCGGTGTAATGGCAGGCGGCATGGGTGGCATGGGTGGCATGGGTGGCATGGGTGGCATGGGTGGCATGGGTGGCATGGGGCCGGGGATGATGATGGGCATGGCGCATCCGATACATTTGCACGGCCAGCAATATCAGGTGTGGTCCAGAAAACCCACGGGCATGGCGGGGGCAGGCTATGATACGGTTAAGGACGGCTTTATCGACAGCGGCTGGAAGGATACCGTGCTGGTGATGCCGGGTGAGGAGATTGAGATCATCAAACCGTTTGAAGATTACAAGGGGCTGTTTTTGTATCACTGCCATAATCTGGAGCATGAAGATTTAGGCATGATGCGGCAGTTTTATGTGAGCTGACGATATACTTCGCGCGGTCATATTTGCGGGTAGCTAACTGCTGTTTTGTTCGATAGCGGCGTTGCCTGTAAATAGTAAGGCTGGATAAGAACTGCGGGATGCGGTGAGATACGAACCGCACTGGTTTTATGAAAGTAAATGAAATTTTAATCATACTGAAAAAAGATGGCGGGTATCTTGCCGCAACGCGAGGGAGCCATCATCAATTTAAGCATCCAATCAAAAGTGGCCGTGTAACCGTACCTGGAAAACCCGGAGATGATTTAGCTCCCGGCACTTTAAATAGCCTGCTCAAACAAGCAAAACTAAAGGAGTAACCCCTGCGTTATGCCATCGTTGTCGAAAAAGCGGCACCTGACTACTCAGCCTATGTCCCTGATTTACCGGGCTGCATTGCTACCGGCAATACCATTGAGGAAGCTGAGCATGAAAATCGTGAAGCCATTGAATTTCATATCGAAGGATTGATTGAAGATGGCTTGCCCGTACCACAAGCAACAAGCACCGTTCAATATATTGAAACGGCAGCCTGAAGGTCGCAGCAACGATTAATCAACCCAAACGTATCGACCGCACCTGCGCCGCCGCTAACGGGTGGCCCGACGCCGCCGCCCGGGCAATCCACATCAAGGCAAGATTGTGGTCTTTGGCGACGCCGTTACCTTTTAAATAACATTGACCCAACAAATGCATGGCATCGGTAAAATCTCGCCTTGCCGCCAACTCCAGCCAATAAATGGCAAGACGCGCGTTATCGCATTCCAGAAAAAACACCGCCAGATCATTTTGCGCCGCCGCATCGCCCGCATCGGCCTTTTCGATCAGCGCAACCGTTTCCGCATCCAGCGCCATGCCGATATGGTTTTTGATTGAATCAAAACAGATTCGGGTTTTGTTGGCGGCCGTTTTGTCATGGGTGCATTGCACACTGCCGTCATTGATGCGGCGCCTCAATGTGCTCAGGCTCCATTCGGTCAATGCCGTGCCTGTTTGCAGACTGATAGTCAGCATATCATCTCCTTTACCAAACAATTGCAGGGCCCCCCTGTGGCCGCCCAAAATCAATGAGGTCAGAGCGATTTTCCAACAGATCTGCGCCGCCGCAGGAGCTAGGTTTACCTAAGCGACGAACGAAGACCAGACCTGCGAGTCTGTGGTTTTGTAGGTTGGAGTGAGGTAACGAACCCCAGCATCGACGGCCTATGAGCCACAGTCGCGTAGGGTGGGCAGCGCTTTTTTGCCCACCGCAGGTATCATGCCACCGTTACAGCGTGGGCACGAACAGCATGTGCCCACCCTACGCGGCTACGCATGACGACGCGGCGGCGACCCATGACACGGTTTTTCCGTGTCATTTTTATCATGACACGGTTTTTTTGTGTCATTTTTTCCATGATACCTTTTTTCCAGTGTCAGCGCCTGCTACGGCCTTGAATTTAAATTAAACCTCGCCCCGACCCAAAGTCCGGCCATTTTCTTTAAATAACGCTATCTTATTGTTTTAAAAATATTTTATTAAAAACCCTGAAAATAATAACGCGCTATTCAAAAACCCGGCACGACTCCTGCTTGTATCTCATTGTAATTTATTTTTTACTCAACAACATGAGGATTCACCCATGAAAACATCCATGCAAAAAGTACAACAAGGTTTTACCTTGATCGAACTGATGATCGTAGTCGCCATTATCGGTATTCTGGCGGCCATCGCGATTCCTGCGTATCAGGATTATCTGGTGCGCTCAAAAATTACTGAGGGCTTGAACCTGGCATCGGCTGTTAAAGCCGATTTGGCCTCCGCTTTTGCGGCGGATGGTTTAGCTGTTGGTGTCGCCGCCTATGCCGCTCAGATTAACGCAGCCCCGCCTAGTTCGAAATATGTAACGAGCCTGCAAGTGGCCCCCGCTACCGGCGCCATTACCATTACTTATAATGCTGCAACTGTCGGCACCATTGCCGCCGGTCAGAATACCGTTGTACTGACGCCCAATCTTCAGGTCGGCTCACCTCCGGTTGCGCAAGTTTTGGCTGATGGCGTTATCGGCACACTGGACTGGGCTTGTGCCTCCGTTTCAAATGCTACCGCTACAGCAAGAGGCATGGCCGGCATTCAAGCCGGAACATTACTGGCACGTTTTGCTCCTTCAGAATGTAAATAATCGCCTGATGCCGGTAGCGTGGGCGCCTGCTGTCGGTGTCCACGCATAACGGTGTAACGATACATAAACCGCCCTCGGCCTGCCCCGGGCGGTTTTTTTATGCGCGACCTGTAGGAACCCGATTTACCGGGCGACGAGCGAAGACTCGACCTTCGGACATTGAAGAGCTGCCGCTTTTGGTGATACGCCTCTTTTGATCAGTGTCCGGTAAAGATACTTCTTCCGCTTTTGCTGGTCAACCAACCTTGCCCTCAGCCGCCGCCGGATATGCGCTTCTATCTTGCCCAATTGTGCAGGATATTGGCTTAAACTGTAATAATTTGACCAGCCTGCATACCATTGGTTAACTGACTTCAGGGTTGTGTCCAGATCTTTGTGGGTTCCTCGTGGCGTTACCATGAAAGCCTAGCAATCGCCCCGGAAAATGAAAGATACTGTGCGGGAGGCGGCGGCCAGAGGTCGATCAAATTTTTAGAGATTTAATCCTGAAACCTAATAACTTGCAGAATTATGGAGCTAAAAATACAATACACACACTAATGTACATCCATCTGGATGTGGACTATGCCAACTTTGACCACACGTATCTTTAAAAATGGCAACAGCCAGGCGGTGCGTATTCCCGCAAGCATTCCGCCTGGATGTTACCCAGGTTGAAATCAGCCGGAATGCTAATGGCGATCTGGTGATTCACCCGCTACCCATCGACCGTGGCGCAGCCCTTTTGGCGGCGCTCAATACCTTTGATGATGAGTTTGTCAGCCAGCTTGAGCAAAATCAACAGCAGCAACCTGCCATGCAGGATCGCGAGACTCTATGATTTACATGCTGGATACGAATATCCTCATCTACCTCATTAAAAACAAACCACCGTCCATCGCCGAGCGTATTAATGCCCTCGATAAAGATGCCGCGCTTTGCATGTCTTTTGTCACCTATGCCGGACTACTCAAGGGCGCGGAGCGAAGTACCCGCAAGGCGCAGGTGTTAAGCCAGCTAAATCAACTTACCCGGGTTATTCCAGTTCAATACGACACAAATCCTGGCTTATGCCAACACTACGCCATCCAATTTACCTTGCTTAACCCAACTTCGTCACCTAATAACGAAGTTCCCCGCCATTTCAATCAGTTAAAAATTTTAACTACTGTCGGTTGGCACTACAGATTTTTTGCTGT
>PGZD01000101.1 GCA_002843155.1 Gammaproteobacteria bacterium HGW-Gammaproteobacteria-3 | reverse complement strand
CAAGAGACCGAATATATGGCTGCAATCTCGATCTCTGTTGAAATCATTATTTTTGGCAATCTTGGCTTGCAATTGGGGAGGAGTCCATATATGCGGTGAAGCACGAACCGCATCATTCGCTTGATGCGGTTCCTATCATCACCGCATCCTTTATATCTATGGACTTTATTGCAGGGTGTCAGAAAATTTTACAGGGCAAAGAAGCCCGAAATTTCTTTTAGTCCACCAGCAAGATAGGACGGGCTGAGGTACGAAGCTCATCCTATCGCAAACGATGGGCTTCCTTCGTTAGCCCATCCTATGGCCCTGTCGTGTTGAGGTTCGAAACACCTTTACGCGTGGGCATCGTAGGAGACCGGTTTACCGGGTGACGAGCGAAGACCAGACCTGCGACATTGATGATAACCCGTCGCAAGCTTTGCGGACAGGTACCCCACACGCCCCATCGCCCGATAAATCGGGCTCCTACGGTGGCTTGAGATACAAGCCTTGCAGGGTGTCAAGGAATTTTACAGCCTTGTAGCCTTGTAGGGTGGGCAACGCTTTTTTGCCCACCGTTTTTCGCGCCCCAAAAAACCACCCAAGGTTTCCCAAAGGCGGTTTTGATTGGGTCAGACCGATACGCGTGGGCACGAACAGCATGTGCCCACCCTTATATCTACCCGGCTAGCGTTGATTCGATAATGTCAGGTTTTTTTACAAAATACTTTTTTAAGCGGAATATTACTTATCCGGTGTGTTTTTATATTTATGATTTATAAGATAATATACAACAGTGGCATTAATCGTGCATTTATTTTGGCAGAGCTGAAGACCAGCTCGATGGGTGTAATTAACTTTTGAGGGGATTAACTAATGAAAAACTTAACAAAGAAAGCGCTGCTCGGCATGTCCGGATTGGCGCTAATGTCAGCAGTCGGTAGCACACAGGCTGCTTTTATAGTCAACGATTGGACTTTGGATTTGTCCGGCTTGACGCCAGCAGGACCGGTCATAAATAATATTGATCAAATCGGTTTTACCGCTACGCCATTCCATATTGTCGGAGACACACCAGATGGTGTTTTAACAACGGGCGAAGGTTTTACTGTGGAAGGTAAAGGCGTCCTTAGTACGTTTGTTAGTTTTAGCCTAGGCACACAAACTCCAGCCGGTATCAATAATGACTTTGAAATAACCTATGAATTTTCAGGCGTGAGAGGCACTATTGGCGCCCCAAACCCTGATGGGACTTTGTCTTTCACGCATAACCCAGGCGGGACACTACAATTTTTCTTCGATGATCTAGGTGATGGCACCAAAGCCGTTCCGGGTACAGGCGTGGGATTTGGTGCCGCAGGCGGGGGACAGCTTTTTGCTACATTCGACGTTAGTGTCAACGCTTTGGCGGGTTTGGGACTATCTGATGGTGGCGCGGTAAGCGCCACTACAGGTGACGGGTCGGATGATATTACCTTTGTGCTGACAAATACACATGGGTTTAGCGTGTTTAAAACGGCAGGTGGCGATCCACTTAATCCGGCTTTTGCTCATCTCGACTCCAATTTTGATTCTTCGCCTGCTGGGGGGGCGCCTTTTCAATTCCAAACTGGCGGCTTTAATTGTGGTCAAACCGGAGATAACTTCTGCGGACTTGAAGACGGTTCGGCCATTCTTGCGGTTCCAGAACCCGGCCTCACATTGTTAGTGGGCGCCGGTTTAAGCGCTTTCGGTTTCCGTATCCGCTCGAAAGCTGTCTAAGCCAAGGCATGGGCAAACAGTACCGTAGGCTGGGGTGAGGTAACGAAGCCCCACATCGGCGGCCTATGAACCACTGGTACCAATGATGTTACGTTGCCGGTGGTTTGCGGGTTCTTTTGCGGCTGTCGTGTTGGGGTTCCTGTCGTCAACCTACGCACTTTGTTTGGTTAAAAGCCACGTTTTTGCGTGGCTTTTTTATTTTAATTTAAGCTAAACTTGGCGTTTTTTGAAAGCGGGAGCTGCCTTTTATGTTCACCTTGCCACTATTAGCAACCATCCTACGCGAAACTTTTTCTTCCCAGCAGAGCCGCCGCATACCCGAGCCCGACCTGATTATGGATAATCCCGCCAAGGTCGAAGCCTTTCGCCAGGCGGGCAGCGAGCACGGCATCCTATCATCGGTGTATTTGTTCCACTGCGCGCAAATCTCGGAAGTGATCAAACCCGGGGATACGGTATTGGACTTGGGTTGCGGACCTTGCAATCAGTTAGGTGTTATCGCCCGGCATAATCCGGATGTTAATTTTATCGGCGTGGATTTGTCCGATGAAATGCTGGCCCGCGCGGAAGAACATCTCAGGAAAGAAAAGTTGAGCAATGTTACGCTTCGGAAAGACGACATCACTCGACTCGACAGCCTTGCCGATAAGAGTGTCGATGCTGTCTATTCCACGGTTGTCTTGCATCATTTACCGACGGAGGCCGATCTGGAAGCCGCATTTGCACAGACCAGCCGGGTCTTACGGGAGGACGGGGGGCTTTATCTTGTTGATTTCGCTCACCTGAAAAGCGAAAAATCCATCCAGTATTTCGCTTACCGGGACCAGTTCGAACAACCGGAATTATTTACCCTCGATTATCTTTATTCGTTGCGAGCCGCTTTTCCTTTAACTTCTTTTTCCAGAGATTATCAGCGCCACCTGAAAAACCGGGGTCATCTTTATGCGTTTAAGCCTATGCCTTATATGGTGGCGATAAAAAGCGCCCCCCGCCGAAATTTCGATCCTGCTCTGACCGCGCGCCTGCGCGAGACCCAAAAGTCCTTAAAGTCAAAGCACCACGCCGATCTGAAAAACATTATGATGCTTTTCCGTCTTAGCGGGTTGAAGTCACCTTACTTGTCGTAACCAACGGCATATTTTTTCCGGTCCTGACTGTATTAGACGGTTAATGAGTCGGCTTGCTGATCAATAGTTCTTGTAACGGCAAGCGGATTGATCTTGTTGCCGCCGCTTTACCGCTACCGATACGCCCGAGGAAAACCGTTTGTTCGGGCTCGGACACAAGCATTTGGGTACGTTTTGCAAGGCTTGCTGCGAGGCCTTGCACCTTGGGAGTCGCAGAAAAGCTTCTCTGCTCCCGAACGTATCTTGCGAAGATCAACGGTGTCATTTCGGGCTGCACATGCAATCCCAGCCCCGTCGCAGTCAACCAGAATCGCTGTAAGGCTCGTCCAGCATCCAGGTAATCGTCAGTCGCGGCAGGTTTGCGGTCAGCTATGATAACAAAATGAGCTGCGCAGAATAAGCCGGGCAATAAGTCGAGTTCGATGCGTGGCAGCAATGTACCCGCCAAATAGGTGTTAAAAAAATTGACCCGTTGCCAGCTTTTCATGGTCCAGTGCATGATACGGGTGGTGACTGGGTCGAGTCCCACTGCCTGATCCGGGATTTTATCGACGGAGAAACGGGCATTTTTTTCAATTACGGTGCTATGAACCTGATAGGCCTCCGGCATGATCAACCGGATCTTGGCGTTGCGGAACATTAGCCAGGCGGCGTTCAGTTTGCCGCGCCAGCCTTCGATCCATTGGACGCTATGGGCGGGATTTAGTGCGGCTTCCAGTGCGCTTTTGTCTGCATGGGAGAGCGGTGTTATCTTCATCATGCGGCGCTGGGTACAACGTGTTTTAATGAACGGAAGCAAAGCGGAAGGCTCAATGGCGTCGTTTTTCGTCAAAAATATATCAAAGATAAGCTTGCTTTCCGGCGAATTGCTCCTTCGGATGGTATTGACTTGAAGTTTGAATCGGGTTGCCGCAATGGCGATCGTTTCCAGTAAGACACCGAAAGCTATCTGGCTGGCTCGTCCATCCAGATCGTAAACGCAAAAGTCCCGTGTGTCCCATGCGTGAACAGTGAAATGGCGCTCATCGACGATCTCAAAGCGCCAGGTTTGCATGTTGTCACCACTGGGAGCCCAGCGGGCATGATCCAGGATATTTTCGATAATGCCATGCGATTTATTTTTCATTGTGAACACCCTTTTCGATGTTTAAAAAATATCGTTTCGCAATCATGAGACCCAAACGTTGAATAAAATTTCGGTTACCCCAGGGCCGCCAGGTTTTAGCCAGTTTGTTTTGATAAGCATCAAATTGCAGCCCCCAAGGCGCGGCCAGAATATTGCCGCGTTGCAATAAAATTTTTAACGCCTGGGTTGCGGCGAAGCCTGCGCAGATTTCACAAGCCATGGGTGTGGACGCGCCTTTGTGCTTGAACAAATCCATAGCGCTTTGGTCGGCCACATAAGCGCGGTGCAACAAAGCAGGCGACAAACCAAGCAGAAAACGCAGGATTTTGTCCAGTTCCGGCTTGCCTTGCAATTGAAAATACTCTTCGAAAGTCATGCGTCCGGGCAAAAAATTCAATAAGGCGGCGCCCATGCCCAAAGGTGCGGCGGTAATGGCCGGAATGCCGCGTTCAGCGCAAGCGGCGAACAGCGCTTCCCGGACTTCAAAGGCGAAAAAATCAAGACCATCGACATAAACATCGACATCCGTCAAAAATTCCGGCAGGTTATCGAGGGTCACGCCATTGGAGAATTGTTTAATGTCGAGCGTGGGGTTGATGTCCAAAGCCATCTTGGCCAACACATCGACTTTGGGCTGGCCAATATGGGACATCATAGCACCTGCCTGGCGGTTAAAATTAGCCAGTTCAAAGGTATCGAAATCCGCTATGTTAAATTTTCCGATACCCAGTCGCGTCAAGGTCAGTAAATGGCTGCCGCCCACGCCACCCATGCCTGCTACTGCAATTCTTCGGGTGCGTAAAAATGCTTGTTCGGATTCCGTCAGCCAGCCTATATTTCTTGAGAAAGCGTCTTGATACGAAAACTGCTTATTCATAGTCGAGTTTTTCAGGATCTGAGTTGGGAGTCCACAAGCTGAAAAAACTCTTCCAGCTCCGGTTTAAAGTTTTTGATCAGAGTGACATTGTCAATATAAAACAAAGCCCTCTCGCCGTGGTAATCTATCGCTTCGCTGATTTGGGTGAAGCATATCCCATAACGCGCTAAATGCTTGGCCAGTCGAGGTTCCATCATCACCAAGACATATTTAATACCAAGGCCAAGGGCAATACTGGCGGAAGCCATGTAGAGCGCCACGGCAATGAAGGGAAAGTAGCGTATTTCTTCATTGCTGACTTGAATCGGGGATCGGAACAAACCAATCCCGTAAGCACTTGATTTTTCGCCCGCTCTTCGTCTGAAGGTGGCCGGCACAGCCAATCTCGACAGCTCACCAAGACGGGTCCTTTCTTCGTTTTCAAGAAATTCCATTTTTACCGTACCCAGCGACGGCAAGCAATTGACTTCGAAAGGTAAAGCCGCTTGTGGGTTATTGGAAGGCGGTGTTACCAAGCGCACGCAACCTGCGTAGCTTCCTGAAAATTTATGTGTTATCAGGACATGTTTTGAATAATTATCAAAACTGTCTTTTTCACAATCAACAGGACAGTCTTTTTCATACTGTAACTCGGTACAGTAGACATCATACCTGATCTTATAAATGGCCTTTTTCAGTTCCGCTGTGTTTGCGGACTGCACTGTGAAGTATTCCTGAAAATGGTGTGCCAAGGTTTTTTCGAACACTTTCCAAATCCCCTTGCGAGTATGGTTGCTTATGAACTGATCAATGTTGCTCAAAGTATAGCGCCATTATGAAAAAAGTGTACTCGCTTTGTTAAATTCATGGGTTGACTTGCATCTTTTCGTCTGTCTACATACCTCGTACAGACAAGCAAGCTAATTTTTAGCAAGGGCCGGTTTACCGGACGATGGCGGGAGAAATGTTTTCAAGGTGGCCGCATCTCCGGACGCACCCGATAAAACAAAAGCAGCGCCTGAGGCCAAAGCGCGAAAAAATTCGTTGTCCGTTTCATCCCCGTGCAGGTTGGCCGGGTTCCTACGGCCCAAGAGGCCTATTGGACAAGAGGATGTCAGATAAGGTGCGCCACTCTAAGCAACGCGCCTCAATGCGGCAAATGCCCGGGCGCCTCGGCCAAAACAAAGCCAACGCCCTGAGCCAGGGCGCGGCCGGGTTTTTGTCCGCCCCATCGCCCCGTAAACCGGACTCCTGCGGTCAAAAGATATTTATGCCGCTTTTAGCGTGGCAGGCACGTCCAATTCGGAAAATAGGCGGTATCCATTTCTGTAGTCATGCCAAATTCGATTACGGTAGGTTTCGGCAACATTCATCCTGAAAGGATAGCGTTCGCCATTATGGTAACAAGAGGGGCCAATATCTTGCAGGGTCAAGCCGCCTTTGCGGATAATTTTCGCCAATGCTTTGGTCATCAGAAAGTAACATTTCTGTATGTCATTATGATAACCGTATTCGGTTGCGGCACGAAGCAATCCCCAAACTATGCTGCGCCCATTGCGATAATGATTATATAGCGGCTTGACATTATCGGTTGATATGATTTTGTTTTCATCGGTAATGCCATGAGGCGAATTGAGGTCGGTTATCCTTTTGCGGATTTCTCTGACCAGGCAGAGCCTTGATAACTCGACCGACCGGAAAGAACGGTTATAACCGATGGGTTCATCAAGATTACAGAGTTTCTCCACGGGAAGTGCTTGATTGTTTTTGAAAATCAACCTCATTGCCCCAACCCATGCGCCGGTGTGTTTATGCCGCACTATAAAATGAACGGAATGATTATCATAGTCGTCATTCTCTAGCTTCTTGGGAAATTTATCTTTGTTTTCAAAGCCCATTTCTTCGCAATAAACCTGATAACGTATCGAATAATGAATTTCCTTACTTTTGGCAGTATCCGCTAAAAAAACTTCAAAATAATCGTCGAACATAGTACACCTGATAATTGTGGTATTAACACCATTGCCAGAATTTTTCGCTGTTAAAACGGGGCGGACGGATTTTAGCCGCGAAAAATCCTCGACGTTTTTGCCTTAGGCCGCTTCAAGTCCCGTTATCAATTTTTCCATATCGATATTCGGTCTTTATGCACCTTATCGGTAATAAGGAAACTGAATACTAGATGAACAACATTAACAACGACTTAAAGATGAAAATTTTAATTTCGCAGAAAATCCATAAACTTACATCATTTTACTGTCAAATTGGAAATGACTGGAAGTTCTTTATTATAGGGGCATATTTTTGTGGCAATGCTATAATCCTGAACTTAATAGCAATTGGACGGGGCAAGTACATGTCTTATTCGATACCGCGCGACGTGTTTTTATTGCTGGAAGCAGCGTTTAACAATGACCGGGAGAAGGCCGAGGTTTTCGCCAAAGCAATAGAGGGTTCGATTCAAGCCATCGAGAATCAGGCAGAGGAGCGCATCACGCATAAAAAGGAAACGCTCAAATCGGAGTTGTATAATGA
>PGZD01000100.1 GCA_002843155.1 Gammaproteobacteria bacterium HGW-Gammaproteobacteria-3 | reverse complement strand
AACAGCAAAAAATCTGTAGTGCCAACCGACAGTAGTTAAAATTTTTAACTGATTGAAATGGCGGGGAACTTCGTTATTAGGTGACGAAGTTGGGTTAAAGCTGACGCGTTATGTTGTACTCAACCCTGTCCGAGCCGGAATGGTGGCATCGCCTGGAGACTGGGCATGGAGCAGTTATCGGGCGATGACCGGTGAAGCACCTGCACCTCGGCCTATGCCACAGGGGATACAGCTATCAACAAACGTTCTAATTATCGGCTCTCATGAAACATCAATATCGCTTCAACGCAAAAACCACCCAGTTCACTGGAGCGGCCGAAATTGAGCCGGCCACCGTGCTGTTCGACAATACACTGGGCGATTGACAGACCTAAGCCGTGGCCGCTGATGCTTTCGTCAAGACGGGTGCCACGCGCAGGCAATAGAACCAAAGCGTCTGCGGCAACGCCCGGGCCATCGTCTTCAACGCGCAGGCGAATGATGGGACAATCTGCCGTCATGCTGATTTTGACGTGAGTTCCGGCCCATTTGCAGGCGTTGTCTATCAGATTGCCGGTCAACTCCAGCATGTCTTCCCGGTCTATGGGCAAGATTTTTGAAGAAGGCGCGTACAGTTCGATAGCAAGATTTTTTTCCTGGTAGATTCGTTTAAAAGCCAGAATCAAATTCGGCATTTCCCGCGCGCTATCGAATTTGGCTAAAACCGGCCCTTGTCCTGCCAGACACGCGCGTTTAAGCACACGACTCAACAGTTGTTGCATGTTTGCGGTTTGTTGGCGCAACGCACCGCTCAATGCCGGATGTTGGTGCAGTGCTTCTTCATGAGCGAGTTGCTGAATGATTGTCAACGGTGTTTTCAGTGCGTGCGCCAGGTCGCCGAGGGCGTTACGCGAGTGTTGCAAACGCTGCTGTAAAATTTTCAGCAAATGATTGAATTCGTCAACCAAGGCGGCCACTTCCTGAGGTACGTCGGTATCGAGTTGCTCGCGCCGACCCTGCTCCAGGTCTTGTAGTTGTGTTCGAATACGTTTTAGCGGCTTGAAACCGGTTCGCAGAATGAGTATCTGTATGCCGATCAATAGCAGTAGCAGAAATAGTGCGACTACCGAATAACGCTGTTGCGACACGGCGATTTTAGCCAGAGTAGGGGACAGAGCTTCGGCCACGGTGATAGTTACGTTCGGGTTTTTATGCCGTTGCGCCAGAATGAGCAAGGGTTGTTGCCTGGGGCCGGTTTGGTGGAATTTATGGGATTGACCGGGCGCAATTTGGGGCATAATCAAACTCTGAGTACCGAGCGAATTTGACTTCAATGTGTGGATGCCGTCGGTGATTTGATAATAATGGCCTGAATATAGGCGGCCATAGATCGGTTCGATCGATTCAATAGTCAGACTGAGTTGTTTGTCGGTGTCGTTGTCAAGCGCGGCCAGTATGCTTTCGCTGTCATGATGCATGTGTTCGAGCAGGTTTTCTTCGCCCAGATAACGCAGCGTCGAGCCGGTCATCCACCAAAGCAGGATAAACACACTGATCAGGCTGATGAACAGCCCCGCGCCGAGCCGGAATTGTAACGAGGTGGTCATGGCTCGGCCCTGAATACATAGCCTTGACCGCGCCGGGTTTGCAGACGTTCCTTGCCCAGTTTGCGCCGTAAGTGGTTGACATAGACTTCAATAACATTGCTGTCTTTATCCGAATCGAAATCGTAAATCTGTTCAGCCAGATGTGATTTGCTCAAAATGCGGCCGGGATGCAATAAAAAATAGCGTAGCAATTTGAATTCGATACCGGTCAGCGCAACCATTTCGCCATTTTCCAGGCATACTTGCTGACGGTTTTCGTCCAGTTCGAGTCCGCACACTTTTAACAGCCCGCCGGGTTGTTGATGAGTGCGGTGTAAAAGGGCATTGATTCGCGCGAGCAATTCCTCGATATGAAAAGGTTTGGCCAGATAATCATCGGCACCGGCTTTGAAGCCGTCCACTTTTTCGTGCCAGGCATCGCGCGCGGTCAGAATCAAAACCGGGATTTTGTTGTTGCGGCCACGCCAGTTTCTCAAAACTTCCAGGCCATTACGTTGCGGCAGGCCTAGATCGAGTACCGCCAGACTATAAATGCCTTCATTACCGAGGTATTCACCCTCAACACCGTTCAAGGCGACATCGACTGCGTAACCGGCTTTTTCCAGGTCTTTTTGGATCAGTTTGACCAGGTTTTGATCGTCTTCAATTAATAACAGGCGCATAAGTTAGAGTGGGGAAAAATTAATAATCCGACAGCACTTTGGGCGGCACGGCGGCTCTTAAAGCATTGAGCACGGCAAAAATATCGATGATCTCCTGTACCACGGCGCCCGCTACCGGCGATAAATAACCCCATCCGGCAAAACCCATGCCGATTAGGCTCAGGAGCATACCGCCGACGGCGCTTTGCAAGGCGATGCGCCGCATTCTCTGGCCGATATGAAACAATTCGTCCACTTTCAATAAGGAACTGTTCATGATGACGGCATCGGCCGATTCTGCGGTAATGTCGCTGTTTTGCCCAAACGCGATACCGATGGTCGCGGCTGTCAGCGCAGGGGCATCGTTGATGCCATCACCCAGGAACACGGTCTTGGCTTTCTGGGTTTCCGCACGCACGATTTGGAGTTTCTGTTCCGGGCTTTGGCTGAAGTAAACATGCTCGATACCGATTTTATCGGCCAGATAACGTACTTCAGATTCGCGGTCTCCGGACACCAGCATGACGCGGTCGAACAGATGGCTGGGTTTTAGATGATTGATGAAAGAGGAGCTGTCGCTGCGCACTTCGTCGCGAAATTGCAAGGTTGCGGCATAGTGGTCATTGACCAGCAGTACGCATTCCAGGCCGCTAGACGCTCTCGGGAGCAAGGATTCATTGGCGGTGTCGGCGGCCAGCAAATGCTTGCGGCTGGTGATATGTATCGTTTGGCCGTCCACAATGCCTTTGAGACCCTGTCCCGGCAACTCTTCAATGTGGGTCACGGGCAATAAAGCCAGATTGTCTTGTGCCGCCGCATTGACAATGGTGTTTGACAGCGGGTGTTTGGAATAACGTTCCAGGCTGGCGGCAAGAGTCAGAACGTGTTTCCTGCTGAAATTTGCGGCGGGGATGAGTTCGGTTAACGAGGGGCGGCCGTAAGTCAAGGTTCCGGTTTTGTCGAAAATGGCGGTGCGGCAAGTACCGATGGTTTCCAGAATGGCCGGATTCTTGATGATGATTTCGCGCTTGGCAGCCAGCGAAATAGAGCTGATAATCGCGACCGGAATGCCAATCAACAGAGGGCAGGGGGTCGCTATAACCAGAACGGCCAGAAACCGCATTGACTCACCACTGAAAACCCAGGCGGCAATGGCGATAACGAGCGCCAGCGGCGCATACAGGAAGCCGAGCTGGTCACCCAGGCGGCGCAGTTCGGGACGGTTTTGTTCGGAGCGGCGCATCACTTCCATGATCTTGGCGTAACGCGAATCCACGGCCAGTTTTTCGGCTCGAATGGTCAGGGCGGAAGCACCGTTGATGGCGCCCGACAGCACGGATGAACCTATCACTTTGGACATCCTGTACGGCTCGCCGGTTAAATAGGATTCGTCCATCGTGCCCGCGCCTTCGATTACAGTGCCGTCAACCGGGCAAAGTTCGTGGGGCAGAATCAACAGCGTGTCGCCGATCAAAACTTTTTCCGTAGCGATGTCGGCAGTGCTGTCGGCTGTTTTACGGTGCGCAAGCGACGGCATTCGGTTAGCCAGCGCCTCCAGCACCGATGCTGCCCGTTTGATCGCGTAGGCTTCCAGAACACTCCCCCCGGACAACATCAAAACAATCACTGCGCCGGCCAGATATTGAGCTAAAAATACCGCCGTTACAATGGCAATACCGGCCAGCAGATCGGCGCCCGGATCGCCGTGTAAAAGTTTCAGAGTCATTCGGTAGATTGACGGCAGACCGCCCAGCACTAACACTGCAAGCAGCGGCAACTGGTTGAGTGTGGCCGAAAAGCAGAAACTTTGGGTCAAGAGGCGGCCGGTGGGCAAATCCAGCACCGAATTGACGGTGAGCGTATAACTTTCCTCGCCGAGTCGAAAGCCGTAGTGCAAACTCAGATAGGCGGCTATAGCCAACAAACTGATAAGCGCCACGCCTGATTCGATGCGGGCAATATGCGTATTGGCGGGTGTTTTAGCGGTAGTCACGGGCTTTGGGCAGTGGCTTAAGGATTGTGCGTTTCATCATCGGCTCGTTTATAACCGCTGAACATGGCTTTTATCAGGTTTTCCTTGTGCCGCCGGCTTTCGGCGATAACACCGCCGACATGCAAAATGACCAGAAAAACCGTGAAATTGGCAAAAAACTCGTGCGTTTCTTCCCAGAAATCCTCATTTTGCGTAATGACGCCGACTAAAGGCCCGGATTGTTCTTCGAGGGCATAAACCGCAAAGCCGGTGACGGTGGTGATCAGCAAACTGAGTAATAATAATACAATCATGGCAGCGCCCGCAGGATTGTGGCCTAAATAACGCTCAGGCTTACCGTGTATCAAGTTCTTTAGATACGCGATGGATTGGACCGGCGAGCATAAAAAACTGGAAAAACGCGCGTAACGATTGCCGATAAAGCCCCACAGTAACCTGAACACGAGCAAGCCGAATACCAAATAACCCGCCCAAACATGCGGCGTCAGAAAGTCTTCTTCGGTAAAATAGGCAACAAAAAAACCAATCACCAATAACCAATGGAAAAGCCGGATTGGCAGGTCCCATACTTTAGTTACATTTTTCATTGTGTAAGTCTCCTCTCAAAAAAACCAGAGTTCAAGGTAATCCCTTGAGCTGAAACGAAACTGAAAAATCTTGAGTGAACGTGTTTATGATCGCTCATCCGGTTTTTTCGTTACACGGCAATCATACAATAACAGCCGATTCGGCGAGCCGATACAAAAAACTTCCCACAAGCGTTCAAGCAAACGCTAAAATAGTGCATCGTTTTAAATGTCGCCAAATTGACCAAGCATCCTCCTCGCCTTTTTTAGCGAGGCTTGTCGTTACAATCAGGGAGCACCAATGAATCTCGAAGTATTCTTGTCTTTGTTCAGTTTAATGCTGATTTCTCTGGCCGTGTATGTGGTGGCAAAAAAAATTCACCTGCCTTATACGGTTTTGTTGGTCATAGTGGGTTCATTGCTGGTGCCGATAGCACAAGTTGAAGGCTTTTCGTTTATCAACAGTTTTGAGTTGACGCCGGAGTTGCTGTTTTTTGTGTTTTTGCCGATTCTGATTTTTGAATCCGCCTATAACATTAAAGTCAGTGATATGGTCAATAATATCCGGGCGATCGGTTTGCTTGCGATTCCGGGTATGTTGATATCGACTTTTTTTATCGGCGTTGTCGGCTACTATGTTTTTCAATGGATCGGGTTTGCCATGCCGATGATGGTCATGCTGTTGTTTGGTGCGATCATTTCTTCGACCGACCCGGTCGCTGTGCTGTCTTTATTTAAGGAATACGGCGCGCCGCGCAGGCTGACGCTGATTTTTGAAGGCGAAAGCTTATTCAATGACGGTACTGCGTTCGCTGTATTCCTGGTATTTCTCGAAATTCTGACAAACGGTTATCACGGCACCGATTCAGTCATCGACGGTCTGTTGAATTTTGTTATCATGCTGTTCGGCGGCATTGCCTTCGGGTTATCGATGGGCTTTCTGTTCTCCAAACTGATCGCCTGGGTCAAAGGCCATGAACATCTGGAAATTACGCTGACTTTATTGGTCGCGCATTTTACCTTTATTTTGACCGAAGTGATTTCCGAACATATCGTGCTTTGGGGGCAGGAGATCCGTTTTTCCTCCATTATCGCCACGCTGGTGGCGTCCATGGTCATCGGTAATTATGGTCGCTTCAAAATGTCGCACGGCGTCGAAGAATACATGGAGAAATTCTGGAGCTATTTCGGTTTTGTCACTAACTCGCTGGTCTTTATTCTGATGGGATTGTTGTTCGTCAGGCAGTCAATTGACGTGAATGTTGCCATTCTGCCTATCATATTGGCGATTGCTGTGGTGGTGGTAGGCCGGGCTGTGTCCATTTATCCACTGTTAGGCTTGTTGAATCTGACCAAAAAAGAAGAGCCCATTCCTTTGGCGTGGATGCATTTACTGTCCTGGGGCAGTTTGCGGGGAGCTTTGGCCATTGTCATGGTGTTGTTGATACCTGATGATATTGTCTTGCCGGGCTGGCATTATGATTTTTCGATCAAGGATTTCGTTACTTCCATTACCATCGGCTGTATTTATTTTACCTTGTTGGTTAAAGCGACAACGATTGGCAAAGTGATGAATAAACTGGGTATCGACGCCTTGTCCGACTACGAAGAAGTCAGCTATTACAAAAGTAAAGCGCTGCTTTACGATGAGACATTGAATACCCTCGACAAGTTGTACGCAGATCACAAAATCAGCGATAAAAACTATCAAACCATGCGCGCGTTTTATTACCGGCTGCATGATAGTGCCAGCACCGAATATAAAGAAAAATTCGGCGGCGCTTCCATTTATACCGAACATTTGTTACGGCTTTTTGTTTTGGGTATGGAAAAAGGCGAGCTTAAAGATATTTACAATCGCGGCGAAATCAATGAAACGATTTATAAAAAAATCCTCAATATGCTGGATATACAAATGGAGCGAGTCGAGGAAGGGCGGTCTCAATTAAAAGCGCTGGATGAAAAGTTTCCGGTGGATGGTTTTGAAAAATTTATCAATGGCGTTCGCCGCTTATTGTTTTTGCCTTCGCCGAATCTGGAACCGCAGGATCTTTATATCTATTACCGGACGCAATATAAAATGCTGGAAACCGTTGTTGCCCGGCTTGAAAGTTTGGGTAATACCAGTCTGATCGAAGTGTTCGATGACAAGGCGACAGTAAATAAAATTATCGGCCTCTATAAAAACCTGGCAAAGAATACCAAGGACAAGCTCGATGGCATGCTCGCCTCGAATTATGAATTGCTGGATAATTTCAACGCCCTGTCCGGACAAAAAACGCTGGACGCCAAACAACTGGAGATACTGAATACACTCAGCAAAAACGAAATTATCTCCAGCAAACTCTACATCATGTTACACAAAGAGTTGCAGGATAACTGACGACAGCCATATGCTTTTCTGCCGTTATCGGTTGACGAGAGGTCTTTTGTGAAAAAAAGTTTCGCTACTGTCCAATAGGGTTGCTGTACAGTTTAATGGAATCTGAAAATCGGCCATTAGCTAAAAATATGCTCGGACTTATATTGGAGATCGAAAATTGGTAAAAAGAAACGGAAGTGTTTCGTTAAACCTTTATTTCTTTTTGCAAGCGTAGATCGGTTTCCCGTAGTTGCGGTTTGGTTGTTACTTATTTCAACTGCGGAAGTCGTTGCGGTTTTTAAGGAGGGGTGACGTTTTCAGCATGAATGGCTTTTGGAAAGCCTAAGTGAAGCACTGTCGGTTAACGCAGCTTTAACCCAACTTCGTCACCTAATAACGAAGTTCCCCGCCATTTCAATCAGTTAAAAATTTTAACTACTGTCGGTTGGCACTACGGATTTTTTGCTGTT
>PGZD01000026.1 GCA_002843155.1 Gammaproteobacteria bacterium HGW-Gammaproteobacteria-3 | reverse complement strand
ATTTACTCCAGAGTTCATCCGTAAACAGTTGTCGCGGCATGGTTTGCTCGTTTTTGACTCAAAATTAATAATCTTTGAGGCAGAGGTATTGAAATTCAAAGGGAAGTTACAAAACGGCAACAGCCCCTAGACTGACAACTTTTTGACGCAACTCGGTCGGCAAGGGTGTTCGGCCTTTGTACTTACCCGCTGCTTTGGCTTTAGCTACACCTTCGCGTTGCCGCTCCAGCATCATTTCCCGCTCGAATTGTGCAACACCTCCCAATACGGTCAGCATCAGTTTTCCGGTTGGGGTCTGGGTGTCCATGCCGAGATTCAGAATCCGGAGGCCAACCTCTTTTTGCCCCAGCGTTTTAATAATCACCATGAGATCGGCAACTGCTCGAGCCAGCCGGTTGAGTTTGGTGGCCACCAGCACATCACCCTCACGCGCAAATTCCAATGCGGCTTCAAGTTGTGCGTAGACAGCAACGGAGGATACTTGCTCCAGAAAGATTTTTTTGCACTGGGCGGCTTCGAGTTCCCGCATAAGCAAGGCGATCTGGTTAACTGGACTTTGCCTTATACCCGTCTTGATGACGGGATTAACAACTACCGATTAATCAGCGCTTTCATCGATAAATTCAACCGCAAACCCTTGGCCCGGCACTAATCGGGTAACGCTTACTCTCAGTACAGGAGCATCGTCAATTTCCAGGCTTTGGACATGAAACGAGTCGCCGAGCGCCGGTAATTTCTCATGCGCGCATCCGATGAACATGCCGGTTTGTGAAAAATCATTCATTTGCAATTGTTCGGATTGTTCATCGGAATAAATCACCAATACTTTAGCGCGATGAACCAAGCGCGGATGTTTTCTTTTATTGTTTTGTTCTGCCAAAATCGAATACCTCTGTCAATAAAGCTTTAAATTACCCAAAAATAGTCAATTCAGGTCGATAAAAATTGATCCGACCTTACAATCGCATCTGATCATGACTCAGCTTTTTGTCTAAGTCTTGATCCCAACCCCTTTATTTAAAAGATATAAACTAAAAAATGCCAGCACCACAATAAAGCCTGTCGTTATCGCAAAGGCTATCCGGATGTTGACATCGGTCACGCCAATCAAGCCATAGCGAAAAGCGTTGATCATATACAGAATCGGATTGCCGAGTGATATTTTTTGCCAGATTTCAGGCAACATGGCGACCGAATAAAAAACCCCGCCCAGATAGCTCAAAGGTGTCAGGACAAAGCTTGGAATGATGGCGATATCATCAAAACTATCGGCGAAAACCGCATTGATAAAACCGGCCAGGGCAAATAACGTGGCCGTTAAAATAAATACCGCAACCGCGATGCCCGGATGCGCGACTTGAATATCGGTAAAAGCCAGGGAAATCACAGAAACCACCACGCCTACCATAAGCCCCCGGATAATTCCGCCGCTGACGTAACCGGCCAGAATCACGATATTGGGTATGGGTGCTACCAGCAACTCCTCAATATGGCGCTGAAATTTGGTCGAGTAAAAAGACGACACCACATTGGCGTAGGAATGACTGATAACCGCCATCAGTATAACGCCGGGAACGATATATTCCATATAACTGGCGCCATCGATAACACCGATCCTGTCACCGATCAACTTCCCGAATATCAAAAAATATAAAGCTGTCGTCATCGCCGGCGGCAACAAGGTTTGCGGCCAGATGCGCATGAAGCGCTGCACTTCTTTAACGACAATGGTACGAAAAGCAATGGAATAATTCATAAGTTTATAGTGGGGGCTGGTTTTGGCCGATTAAATCCATGAACAATTGTTCCAGGCGATTGGCCTTGTTTTTCATACTGACGACCTGAATGTTTTGTTCCGATAGCTGCGCGAACAGTTTATTCAAGCCTTGCTGCTGGGGCACGGCCACACTCAAAGAACGCGCGGATAATTGATCGATCTGATAACCCGGTATCACCGGCACCGCAGTCACCGGCGCAGCCAAATCCAGCACAAAATGGTTGACATGAAGCCGCGCCAGCAAACTGGCCATGTCCGAATGTTCTACAATCCGCCCATGATTGATGATGGCGATATTGCGGCACAGGCTTTCAGCTTCTTCCAGATAATGCGTGGTCAGGATGATGGTCGTGCCTTGCCGGTTGACTTCCCGCATCAAGTCCCACATGGAACGACGGATTTCAATATCGACACCCGCTGTCGGCTCATCCAGAATCAGCAGGCGCGGCGAGTGCACCATCGCCCGGGCAATCATCAGGCGTCGCTTCATGCCCCCGGACAGCCGCCTGGACACAGTATCGCGCCTATCCCATAAATCCATTTGCCTCAGACATTTTTCGCTGCGTACCAGCGCCTCTTTGCGCTTTATGCCATAGTAACCGGCCTGAATCATCACGATACTTCTGACCGTTTCAAACTGATTGAAATTAATTTCCTGAGGCACCAGGCCGATGCAGTTTTTAGCGCGTTCCCGGTCATTGTGCAAATCATGGCCGAAAATTTCGACAACACCGCCGCTGGCGTTGATTAACGAACTGATAATGCCTATCGTGGTTGACTTACCGGCGCCATTGGGACCGAGCAGCGCAAAAAAATCGCCTGTCTCCACAGCCAGATCGATGCTGTTTAATGCCCGAAAGCCATTACTGTAAATTTTGGTCAACTTCTGGATGGATAAAGCAGTCATAAGGGAACTAACACTTAACGGGAGCTTGTAAATAAGTTAAATTAGGCACCGTATCGGCTGATGGATTTAAAAACTTATAATCTTATCAGATATCAAACTCTCCCGCTGACAAAACCGGAAACCACCGTGCCTGAAACTCTACCAGAAACCGTTGCCGCCGTTGACCTTGGGTCAAACAGTTTTCATATGATTGTTTGCAGCCTCAAGGACGATAAACTGCAAACCCTGGATCGTTTGAAAGAAATGGTCCGGCTGGCTTCCGGCCTGGACGAAAAAAACCGTCTGGATGCCGCCACCCAAAATCGGGCGCTGGCCTGCCTGGAGCGTTTTGGCCAAAGGATACGCAGCTTCCCCTCCGGCAGTGTCCGCATTGTCGGCACCAATACCTTGCGCACCGCGACCAACGCCCGGCAATTCATTGTCAAGGCCGAACGCGCGCTCGGACATCCCATTCATATCATTTCCGGCATCGAAGAAGCCCGCCTGATTTACCAAGGCGTCGCCCATAGCCTCAGCAGCAGCGCCAACAAGCGTTTTGTGATGGATATAGGCGGTGGCAGCACCGAGTATATCATTGGCACGGACGACCGGCCCCGTACCAAGGAAAGTTTGAATATGGGCTGCGTTTCAGTCAGTAACCAGTTTTTCAAAGACGGCAAATTATCCGCCAAAGCTTTCAAGGCGGCGACGCTGTATACGGAACAAAAACTCGAACCGCACCAGCGTAAATTCAACCAAAAAAACTGGGACGAAGCCATTGGCGCCTCCGGGAGCTTAAGGGCCATTCAAAAAGTGCTGGAAGCGGCAGGCTGGAGCAATAACGGTATTACCCAGGAAGGGCTGGAAAAACTGGCCGAGCATATCAGGCAGCACCCGCATATCGACGACCTGAATCTGGCCGAACTGGATCTCGAACGCCTGCCGGTCTTTCCCGGCGGCGTCGCTATCATCTACGCCACTTTCAAAACCCTGGGCATCGAACAAATGACAGTCTCCGACGGCGCCCTGCGCGAAGGACTGGTTTACGATCTGCTGGGCCGTATCTACAACCGCGACATTCGCTCGGAAACCGTGGCCATGCTGACTGAACGCTACCATACCGACCAGACACATGCACAACGGATCAAGCAAACCTTGCACTACATGCTGGAGCAACTGGAACCGGACATCCGCGCCGAAACCGAAGAAGAAAACAACAGTATTTTTTTAGCCTGGGCGGCCGACCTGCATGAAATCGGCCGCGATATTGCCCACAGCCAATATCATAAACACGGCGCCTATATTCTCGCCAATGCGGATCTGGCAGGCTTTTCCAGACAAGATCAGATCGTCTTGTCAACGCTGGTCAAGTCGCAGCGCGGAAAACTTGTCGCCGACCGCTTCGATAAATTACCTGAACCCTGGCAGGGTCAACTGCCGTTGCTGACAATCATCCTTCGAATCGCCATTTTGCTGCATCGCAACCGTAACGACAAAGACCTTCCCGCATTCAAAATAAGCCTGAAGCAGACAAAAATCGCTTTGCAATTCCCTGAAAACTGGCTCGACCAGGCGCCTTTGACCCATGCCGACCTGCAAAAAGAAGCCGAACAACTTAAGCACAGCGGCTTTAAGTTGGAATTCGCCTAGCATCGACATGCTCCATATCCTGCGTTTTTTTTTCGTCCTGGCTGCCGCCCCGACCCTGATATTGGTCTGGCTGCTTTTTTTAGCCGTGGAACCCGAACCCTCCACGCAGGTTGAATGGCAGGTAACCGAGCAAGACCTGGCCAGAGCGAAACAGATTTTTGAAGGCAACGCCATCAAAGACCACATCAAAACCATTGAACTGAACAGCCGCGACCTCAATATCGCGTTGAATTATTTACTCAACAATTATATTCAAAGCTCATCGCTGATTGCTTTGAACGACAATAGCCTCGACTTTACCCTGTCGTTGCAACTGCCTGAAAACCTGCTTGGCAACTATCTCAACCTGCAATTCAAGCTAACCCGCGAAAACGGCATCAACCGAATCAGTTCACTGCATATCGGAAAAATCGCCGTGGCCGATGAGCTGGCCGGTTTTCTGCTCTATAAAATCATCAAATACGCGCACTTCAAGCAACATTATATTCTCGTCACCGAGCAAATTCTTGATTTGCACTTCGATGCGGAAAAGCTCAGCCTGACCTATCTTACCGACCCCGCCTATACCGGCAACACAGTCGATTTGCTGCATCAGGCCAGAGACCACCAGGCCATGATTTATTATCAGCAAAAATTGACGGCCGTCATCAACCGGCACGACCCGAAATGGCGCTTGTCTCTGGCGGAATTGTTCCAACCCTTGTTTAAATTGGCCTATCAACGCTCGACACCGGCCACGGCGATCAAAGAAAACCGCATTGTCATTTTTACCGTCAACAGTTATGTCAACAAAGATAAAGTTTTACCCTATCTGCCCCGCAACGTAACCGCACGGCCCCGACGCAACTATCCGGTTTATCTGTATAAACGCGTTGACATGGCCAAACACTTCGCTGCCTCGGCGACAGTGACCGCAACCGGCGGCGGACATTTGGCCAATATGATAGGAATGGAAAAAGAATTGAGTGACGCCCGCAGCGGCAGCGGCTTCAGTTTTATCGATTTGGCCGGGGACAGAGCCGGTATGCGCTTTGGACAACTGGCTGCGGCATCGCCTGAAAAAGCCCGTAAACTGCAAAAATACATGAGTGAAATAAAAGATTACAGCGCTTTCATGCCCGATATACGCGATTTACCGGAAAACCTGGATCGAAAACAGTTCAAAAAACAGTTTTTTACCGTTTATACGCCGCAATATCAGCAACTCCTGCAAGAAATAGACAAGCGTATCGACGCCTTGCCGCTTTACACGGAAGAAGATCGGACACTTAAGCCTGAATCAGCGGAAACACTCAACCGTTCGCCCTGAGCGGGTCGGCTCGGTGAACAGTTTCCGCTGCCCTCCCGCCCGACCGGTCATACCTGAATCAATCGTTTTTTGGTTTGGCGCGACGAGAAGGTGAACCGACTCTTTTTTTGTCTTTGGCTTTTTTGATTATTTCACCCATGCGAGTGATATTCAAAGCTTGCCCGGCTACCCGGATTTTTTTCAGTTCCTGAAACAAATCTTTGGGAATACCGGCCGGGAGTTCGACGGTACTGTAATTTTCCTCGATCTTGATACGCGCGATATGCTCCCCGTCCAGTCCGGTTTCATTGGCAATGGCGCCGACGATATTGCCCGGTTTGACACCATGCGCACGACCCACTTCAATGCGGTAGGTTTCCATTTCAACATCAGGTGCCCGATCATCACGGGTGCGGCTTTTACGTTCCCTGGCGGGGCGGTCGCCATGTGGCGACCGCTCTTCATCGTGACTTTTGGTTTTTTTGGGCGGGTTTTTCAAGAGTAACGGTGTGTCGCCCTGAACCAGTTTGGCCAGTGCCGCAGCTATTTCCAGCGCGCTGACATTGTGTTCGAGCTGATATTGCTCCATCAACTGCAAATAGAAACTAAGCTCTTCGGCGGCCAGGGTATCGGTAATCTGTTGCTTGAAGCGCGCAATGCGTTTGTTATTGATGACTTCAGTGGAAGGCAGCCCCATTTCCTCGACTTTCTGGTTGGTGGCTTTTTCGATATTGCTCAACAACCTGCGTTCGCGCGGCGCCACAAACAATATGGCGTCGCCGGTACGGCCTGCACGACCGGTTCTGCCGATACGGTGAATATAGGCTTCAGTGTCGTAAGGAATGTCATAATTGATAACGTGACTGATGCGATCGACATCGAGTCCGCGCGCGGCGACATCAGTTGCGATCAGAATATCGAGTTTACCGTTTTTCAGATGCGCGATAGTGCGTTCGCGCAACGCCTGCGACATGTCGCCATTAATCGCTGACGCCGCATAACCCCGGGCTTCGAGTTTTTCAGCCAATTCGACAGTCGCGGTTTTGGTACGAACAAAGATGATGATGCCGTCGAATGTTTCCGACTCCAGAATACGGGTCAGGGCGTCGAGTTTGTGGACGCCGCTGACAAACCAGTAACGTTGCCGAATCAAGGCGGCAGTCGCGGTGCGGACTTTGACGGTAATTTGCTCGGGATTGCGCAAATATTTTTGCGCAATTTTGCGAATGACGGTCGGCATTGTCGCCGAGAACAGCGCAATCTGGCGCTGCGGCGGTGTTTGCTCCAACACCCATTCAACATCATCGATAAAACCCATGCGCAGCATTTCATCGGCTTCGTCCAGCACCAGACAAGTCAGCGCATCCAGTTTCAACGTACCTTTGCGCATATGATCCATAACTCGCCCCGGCGTACCGACAACAACATGCGGGCCACGCTTAAGCTGACGCAACTGCGTGGTATAATCCTGACCGCCGTAAATGGGCAAAACGTGAAAGCCTTTTAAATGAGCCGCGTAACGTTGAAAAGCTTCCGCGACCTGAATGGCCAGCTCCCGGGTTGGCGCCAATACCAGCACTTGCGGCTGAGTCTTTTTAATATCGATGCGCGACAAAATGGGCAGGGCAAAGGCGGCGGTTTTGCCGGTGCCGGTCTGAGCCTGGCCCAGTACATCGCGGCCTTCCAGCAAATAAGGGATGGTTTGCGCCTGAATAGGCGAGGGTGATTCATAACCGACATCTTCCAATGCTTTTAACACCGGCTCGATCAGTGCTAAATCACGGAAAGAAGGAAAACTTGAATCGTCATGGGACATGGATATACCTGTAGAAAATGGAAGACGCGGCAATGCGCGTTGGGGGAATACTTGATTAACTCGCGATTATATCTGATAACCACAGCTAATGTATAATAGTTTTCCTGATTACCCAAACGACGATCAACGTATATTTTTCGCACTTCAAATTTCGCCACAAAATCATGCAGACGCAGCGAGGATTCAGAAAGAGCATCAGCGCTGACCCAATTCTTAATGCCTGAGTTGATTTTTTTACAATAACAGACTATGATGAATCATCACTGTCTGCGTAAAATCAAACCAGCCTTCGACGCTTTTTGGGAGAGCGGATTTTTAAAGGCACGCCGCAATTATCCGGCCAGACTTTAATCACACACATCTCAAGTTCATTCAATAATCGATGGGCATTTTTCATAATGTGAGCACAATGGCAGCATGAACCATGGACACCCACTTTAACTTCTACGAACTGAAAGCCCTTGACCGCCTGCCTTCACCTTCGGGGACGGCCTTGGCAATCATGCGTCTGGTACAATCAAGTGAAACCAGCGCCGCGCAAATCGCGCACCTGGTGCAAACCGACCCGGCATTGACAGGCCGCATCCTGCGTTTTGCCAACTCGGCGGCGCTGGGCGCGCGCAGGCCCATTGTCAATGTAGCCGACGCAGTCGCGATGATCGGCATGTCGGCCGTACGCAATTTCGCCCTGAGTTTGTCATTGATCAACACCCAAACTCAGAATCACTGCCGAAATTTCGACTATGCCGCTTTCTGGGCCGACTCGCTGCTGCTGGCCGTCACCTGTACCGCCATCACCGCACGTGAGCGCGCCGTACCCCCCGAGGAAGCTTTCACGCTGGGTTTGCTGGCCGATATCGGACGTCTGGCGCTGGCGACCGCTTGGCCTGAAGACTATAGCCAGTGCTTGCAGGAGGCAGGCAACCAGCCATTGAAAAGCCTGGAGCGGAATCAATTTGCCATCGATCATGATGCCCTGACTTTATTATTGCTGGACGACTGGGGCCTGCCTTCGGTATTTCTGGATGCGCTTAAACTCAGCACTACTTCAAACATCAACCAAACCACCCGAACCGGACGTTGTGCGCGCCAATTGGTTTTCGCCAGACAGTTTCGCCGTTATTGTCTGACCGAAGACCGCGAAGGGCTGTTGCCGTCCTTAGCTTTGGAGAGTGAAAACCATGGTTTCCAGATTGACACTTTAACCGCTTTCGCCGATGACATTCTGACACAATGGCATGACTGGGGTGAATTGCTCGATATCAAAACACCCCGGCAAGCGCCACAGGACACGCACAAAAAACCACCCGCCAAAACCACACAAAGCCATTGTCACACGCTCGACATCATGCTGATCGAAGATGACAGCACTTTACCGGAGGAGTTATCCGCACAGCTCAGCGCCAGCGGCCACACCGTCACAACCTGCATGGATGGTGAAAGCGCCTTGCGACAGGCCCTCAGCCATCCACCGCAACTTATCGTCATCGACTGGCAAATGCACGGCATGGAGAGACTCACATTTTGCCATACGCTCAGAGCGTTCGCACAGGGGAAAAGTATCTATTTGATCATGTTGACCGACGACACGCGCGAAGACAGCCTGATCGACGCTTTCGCCGCCGGTGTCGACGACTATGTCATCAAGCCGGTCAGTATTCGTGTCCTGCTGGCGCGGATTTCGGCCGGACAACGTATCACAGCCTTGCACCAGGACTTGCGCCGGGAGCATCAAGCGGGAGAGCAGGCTGCCGCCGCCCTTGCCAAAGCCAATCGCAAACTCCGGCAGATGGCGCATACCGATGTTCTGACCGGCCTGCCCAACCGGCGTTACGGCTTACTCAGACTGGAAAAAGAATGGACGGCCTCATTGCGCAGCCGACAGCCCTTGAGCCTGTTTTTGCTCGATCTGGATTATTTCAAGGCCATCAATGACAGCCTCGGCCATGACACCGGCGATGACGTTTTGATTTATTTCGCCAACACCCTGCAAGCCAGCATCCGCTCCGGCGATGTCGCTTGCCGCCTCGGCGGCGAAGAATTTTTCGTCATCGCCCCCAATACCGACAAGGCCCAGGCCCTGTTATTGGCCGAGCGCATTCGTAATGCAGTAGAGATTCATCAACCCGAACAATGGCAGCTGCCAAGACCTTTGACCGTCAGTATCGGCGGCACCGCCTCGCAACACGGCAAGCCGGATTGGCGCAAACTGATGTCACTGGCCGATGAAGCCTTGTATGCCGTCAAAAACGGCAGCAGAAACGGCGTGAAGATAGTTTAACGCCCGCGACAACTACTTTAAAAGTGTCAATAATTTTTACAACCTGCCCCCGTGTCATTTCACGGCCATTCTCCAATCACCTGTAAAAACAAGCAATAATTTTGTTGGCATTTTTTATGCCTTATTAGACTTGACTAACGAAAAAAGGTGATGACAATGAAAGCACGTTATCCAACAGATATTACCAACCAGGCACGCGCCGCTTTTATCGATATGCTAAGCGCCGAATTCATGGCGCAAACAGGCGTCGGCGTTTATGTTTATTTAACGCCGATTGCTGTTAACCAACTGTTCAAGGAGTACTTGCAACGCCGGGAGTCGATTAGGCTCTTTACCAAAAATTATGTGCGGAACGTATCGGCGGCATAGTGCATAGCCCATGATGTCGGGTTAGTGCATCCGCCTTGTGTCGGGGGCTGCAAGAGGCCCGGTTTACCGGGTGACGAGCGTAGCAAAGCGCCTCATCGCAGCGCCCCATGCGGACCCGGCGCGCAAACAAACAGCGCCCACGCGTCAAGCTCCCCCCTACGCAACAAAATTCGCGCCACTCCCTATCGCCCGATAAATCGGGCTCCTACGGATGTTTAAATGGCTACACAACTTGTAACTATTCAGCCTATCATCCTGATTGAGCGCTGCGTTTAGTCTGTAGGGTGGATAAGCGCTGAGCGCATCCGCCAAAGCCGCTCAGCGTGGCTACCGCCTAAAAGGTGGCTGCGCAAAGCGTATCCATCCTACACTGTTGGCTTTTAAAAAGTCCACGCGGGACGACTCGACTAATGGACTGAATAGTTACCACAACTTTTCAAATGACTTTCGAAAATTGCTGCTGTTTCTGCGCCAGATAGCGGTCAAAGACCATGCAAATATTGCGGATCAGCAAACGTCCTGCCGGTAAAACCTTAATACCCTGCTCGTCAAGCGTCAACAGGCGGTCAGCCGCCATCGGCGCCAAAGCCCTCAGCTCTGCCTTGAAATAATCTTTAAAATCAATGGCAAAAGCGTGCGTTATCGGCTCAAAAGCCAGTTCAAAATGACAAATCAATTGCGTGATCACGGTACGGCGCAATTTGTCGTCGGCATTGAGTTCCACGCCTTTAAAAACCGGCAAGCGGCCCTGTTCGAGCAATGAACCATAGCTGTCAGGATTTTTTACATTCTGAATATAGGCATCTCCTACCCGGCCTATCGAAGTAATGCCCAGACCGACCAGATCGCAGTCCGAATGCGTGGAATAGCCTTGAAAATTGCGGTACAGCTTGCCTTCGCGCTGGGCTATCGCCAGTTCGTCGTCCGGCTTGGCAAAATGATCCATGCCGATATAAATATAACCGGCGTCGGTGAGCTTCCGGATAACGCTTTGCAAAATGGCCAACTTGACCTCGGGTGACGGCATATCGGCGGCATCGATCTGCCGCTGGGTTTTAAAGCGCGCGGGCAAATGTGCATAATTGAATACCGAAAAGCGTTCCGGCGCGGCAGCCAATATTTTATCCAGGGTTCTGGCAAAACTATCAACCGACTGCAAAGGCAGCCCATAAATTAAATCAATGCTGGTCGAGCGAAAACCTTCCTTGCGCGCGGCTTCCAGCACGGCAAAAGTTTGTCGCTCGGTCTGAATCCGGTTGACCGCTTTTTGCACTGCCGGGTCGAAATCCTGCAACCCCAGACTGATGCGGTTAAAGCCCAGTTGGCGCAATTGGGTGATGGTGCCCTCCTCCGTTTCCCGTGGGTCGATTTCAATCGAATATTGTCCCGTGTCATCGTCTCTCAAATTGAAATGCCGCCGGGTAGTGTCCATCAAGCGGCGCATTTGCCGGACATTTAAAAAAGTCGGCGTCCCTCCGCCCCAATGCAATTGATCGACTGTTCTGGAGCGTTCGAACAAATCACTTTGCAAGGCGATTTCCCGGCATAAATTATCCAGATAAGGTTCGGCATGTTGCCGGTTTTTGGTGACTATTTTGTTGCAGGCGCAATAGAAACAAACGGTATCGCAAAAGGGAATATGAAAATACAGCGATAACGGTCCGCCCCGGGCATTCGATAACCCGATGTGTCGCCGGTAATCTTCCGCACTGAAGTTTTCATGCAATTCCAATGCAGTGGGATAGGAAGTATAACGCGGCCCTGCGGTATCGTAACGGTTAATCAGATCGAGATCGAAAGTCAGGGATTGGTCCATTATTCGACAGTCCGATCGATGATAATGTCGAGGGCTTCAGTCGAATTTGTAGCCACCGAGGCCAGGCTTCCGAGCAAATCGCCCGGCTGCGGCTGTGCCTGCCCCGACTTTGAAACGCGGGCGCTGAGTTTGACCTGATCGAAATTCGACAATTTAAGTGTCGGTATCATGGCCAGGCTGTCATCCAGCGTGACCGACACAGGCAAATCGCCGACTTGTTTTTTTACGATGGCCAGCGGCATGGGGGGGCCTTGCAGGGCTTGCGCGTAAATGAACACAGTGTCGGATAACTTTACAGTTTTCGCCAGCGCGGGATCGAGGCGCACAGTGACACTCAGTGCAGACTGCGCCGCTTCGCCGGAATCGGATTCAGGGGCAATTTGCCGCGTCAGCTTTGCCATGAGAGTGTTGAGTTCTTTCCGGGCTTCAGAATTTTCCGGCATTTGCGCGGCCAAAGTTCGCCAATGCCTCAAAGCTTGATCAGGGCGACCGGCTTCCACTGCGCTCATGCCCGCAAGCCACAATGCCATGGCATTATCGGGCGCCAGTTCCAGCGCCCGGGCTATCAGCTCGGCAGGTTTTCCGGCCCATTGGCCGTTATTGGCCCGCGCCAGGGCATCGGCATAGTGGAGCAGCAGTTCAACATTCTCGCCCTGCAAGTGATATGCTTGCTCAAAAGCAGCGTTGGCTTTGTCGTATTGGTTTAACACTTTATAAGAGCGTCCCAGCATAAACCAGCCTTCGGCATCATCCGGCTGCTGCCGCAAGTGTTCGGCCAAATCCGCTACCTTGGCGTTTATCTCAGCTAGTCTGGCTTGATTGTCGGCTTCTGTCAGCACCAGTGCGGGGCTTCCGAGCATTCCATAAAGCGATACCGAAACCAATGGGACAGCCAATACCAATACAATCGCCATCCAGCGCCCCGACTTTTGCGCGGGTTTAAAGCTTGTATCGATGGCCAGATCGTCGGCCAAAGATGCTTGCAACTCGGCGTACTGTTCTTCAAACTGCCCGGATGTCAAGGCATGGGCATCGCGTTGTTGTTTCAGATCGTAGAGACGCCGTTTAGCGATAGCCAGATTATAACCGGCCGGATCAGCATCGAGCGCTTTCGCTTTGCGCAGCAGCGGCGGCAGCACAAATGCGAAAGCGATCAGAATCAACGCCAAAGGCGTCAGCCAGAATGCCGCGCTCATAGATCTTCTCCCTGCTCCAGTAATTGGCGCGCTTTTTCAATACGTTCCGCATCCTGAGCCGAGACTGTATCGCGCTTGCGTTTACGGCTCAAGCGCCAGACAATCACCAGACCCGCCATAAAAAACACGACCGGCGCCAGCCAAAGCAAAAGCGTTTTCGTTTTAAACGGCGGCCTGTAAAGCACAAAGTCGCCATAACGCTGCGTCATAAAATCAATAATCGCTTGTCGGGATTGACCTTGTTGCAGCATGGTATAAACCTGCTGGCGCAAATCCTGCGCCAATTCGGCATTGGACTCGGCGATACTCTGGTTTTGACAAACCAGACAGCGCAATTCGGAAATCAAATCTGTGTATGCCTGCTCCTGTTCGGTTGAGGCAAACTGTTTAACTTCGACCCCAGCCCCTGCATTGGGTGCGGCCAGTATAAAAATCAGTAAGAAAAATAAACGCATCGAGAATTCCGGATTCAGGTTTTTTTAGGTTTATAGCCGCAGCAGAACAAAGCGCATAACTCTGAACAGGCCATTGCATGTCAGCAGTGCAAGTATGGACAAAAGTATGTTGTTGATCGTCAGAAGCCGGGGCAGCTTCAACATAAAACTGTGAACGCCGCTGGCTGGGGCATCAGTGGCTTCGGGCATTAGCTTGATTTCTAAAATCTCATCGTTGAAAGCCGCTGTGTTTTGTCTATTATTAAGGTTGTCACCCGCGTCAAAGCTATCGCTGACGCCCACATAATCCAGTCCTTGATAAAACTTGACGGTAAGCTGGCTGTCGAGACTGTTCCAGAACTCATTGACTTGCTGCGCCAGTGTCAAGGTATCGTCAAAAACAGCGATCAAAGCCTCGTCATCGTCACCGAGCTTACCTATTAACTCCCGGGAGTCTTTGATCAGTTTAAACTGGCTTTGCGGATTGCCATAATAATCAAAACCGGTCATTTCAGCGTCCCGGGCATTCGGTACAAACGGGTCGAAAGCCGCTTGAGCTGTTGTCTCCTCTTTTTTCTGTTCGGCCTTTATTATCGTCTCGTCGATTTTTTGCTCTGGACTGATTGGCGAAGCTTCGCTATCGCCGCCTGCATGGGTCAAGGCGCCGTGCATGAGACTGCTGGTCGGGAAAGTCGCATCGGCTGGATCCAGTTCATCGTTGCTGCGATAGGCCACATTCGCCGCTTGCGCGGCAACTGCATAAACAGTAACCGACAATAGAATAATGAGATGTTTAATCACATGAATACACGCACGTAAGCTGTCTCTCGGTCTGTCATTCCTGTTGTAATTTCTGAATAAGAGGAATAAAAATTTCCACGCTATCGTCATCCGTTATCGGGCCGGTATGCTTGTAACGAACCCGTCCCTGTTTGTCCATCACAAAGGTTTCGGGCACACCGTAAACACCCCAGTCGATACCGGCGCGTCCTTCGGCATCGACGACACTGGCATCATAGGGATTGCCCCAATGACTCAACCAGTTTTTTGCCGAATCGCTTTCGTCTTTATAGTTCAAGCCGATGATAACAGCCAATTTTTGTTGCGCCAATCGATTCAGAACCGGATGTTCGGCCCGACACGATACGCACCACGAAGCCCAAACGTTGAGCAGCCAGACCTGGCCTTTTAAATCGGACGGACTCAAGCTTTGTTCAGGGTTTTGCAAACGCGGCAGGGAAAATGTCGGAGCCGGTTTATCGATTAACGGTGACGGAATTTCGCGCGGGTTGAGCGTGAGCCCCAAAGCCAGAAAAATGGCCAGCACGATAAAAATTACTAACGGCACGCTGTATTTAAACATCCGTTAAAGCCTGTTTATTTGATAAAGTCTGATAGCGACGATCAAAAGCCGCCAATAAACCGCCCAAAGCCATGAATATAGCGCCCAGCCAAATCCACCGGATAAAAGCCTTGTAATAAATCCTGAGGCTCCAGGCACCCGAGTCACCCAAAGGCTCGCCGATGGCAACAAACAGATCCCGAAACAGCCCGGCTTCAATGGCCGCTTCCGTCATGGGCATTTTTCGCACCCGGTAAATTCTTTTTTGCGGTCTCAATTCGGCGACCGGCCGATCCTGATAAGAAACCGTCACATGGCCTTGAGAGGCATCATAGTTAGGCCCCCGGGTTTGGCTGACACCGTGGAACTCAAAAATATAACCGGCCATGTCCAGTTTGTCGCCAGGCGTCATCCGGACATCGCGTTCAACACTGTAGACAGATGTCAGAGTAATGCCGACAATGAATACGGCAATTCCCAGATGCGCCACAGTCATGCCATAAAAAGCCCCCGGCAACTTCAATAAGCGAGTCCAAACCGGCTGTTTCCGGCCCAACCGGTCAAAAAACGCCAAACCGGTAATCGCCAATGTCCATAGCGCCAGTGTCAGACCCAAAGCGGCGGCCCACGAATAAAAAGGCATCAGCAAAGGCAGCAAACAACCGACCGCAACGCTTATCAGCGCCAGCCAACGAATTCTTGCGGCAATGGCGGATAAATCGTCTTTTTTCCAGCGCAGCAACATGCCCAAGCCGACAATCACGGCCAAAGGCGCCATCAAGGGAATAAACAGCGCGTTAAAATAAGGCGGCCCGACCGACAGCTTGCCCAGACCCAAGGCATCGATGACCAAAGGATAAAGCGTGCCCAGCAAAATGGTCGCGGCCGTTACCACCAATAACACATTATTGATCAGCAAGGCCGATTCACGGGAAATCAGTTCAAAAGTCGCGGTGCTTCTGACATGCGGCGCTCTTAGCGCATACAAAAATAACGAACCGCCGATCACGATAGCCAGAAACACCAGAATGAACAAACCCCGGGCCGGATCGGTGGCAAAAGCATGAACGGATGTCAAGACGCCCGAGCGCACCAGGAAGGTGCCCAATAAACTCAACGAAAAGGCGAAAATGGCCAACAACACGGTCCAGGTTTTAAAAGCTCCACGTTTTTCGGTCGCAGCCAAAGAATGGATTAAGGCCGTACCGATCAGCCAGGGCATAAAGGAAGCGTTTTCAACCGGATCCCAAAACCACCAGCCGCCCCAGCCAAGTTCATAATAAGCCCACCAACTACCCAAGGCGATGCCCAGCGTTAAAAACATCCAGGCGATATTGGTCCAGGGCCTCGACCAGCGCGCCCAGGCGCTATCCAGACGGCCTTCCAGCAAAGCGGCAATGGCGAAAGCAAAAGCCACCGAAAAGCCGACATAACCCATATACAGCATCGGTGGATGTATCGCCAGCCCCGGATCCTGCAACAAGGGGTTTAAATCGCGGCCTTCGGCAGGTGCCGGAATCAGTCGCTCGAAGGGATTGGAAGTCAGCAGTAAAAACAGCAGAAAGCCGATGCTGATAAGTCCCATCACGCCCAGAACACGCGCAATGACTGGTTCCGGAATGGTTTGGCTGAAGCGCGCCACCAATCCGGTCCAACAAGACAAAATCAACGCCCACAGCAGAAGTGAACCTTCATGCGCCGCCCACACACCGGAAATACGATATAACAGCGGTAATTCGGTATTGGAATTTTGCGCGACATAAGCCACCGAAAAATCATGGCTAATAAAAGTATACGTCAGACAGCCATAAGCAAGAGCGACAAAAAACACTTGTCCGAAAGCGGCGGGCCGGGCCAGCATTATCCAGCCGGGTATAGCGCGTAAACTGCCGATAACAGGCACGACACCCAGAATAAAGGCCAGGCACAAAGCCAGTATCAGCGAAAAATGTCCCAATTCAGCAATCATTGCAGCAATTCCAGGTTTAAAAACAAAGAGGGTAAGGCGGGACTGACAAGCTCCCATGAAAAGGTTTACGGCGCTCTCGGGCAGCTCCCTGCCGCGACCGAAATACGGTCAAACCGGAAATCGCTGCCATCATTGCGCGTTATTTTGCGTGTCAGGTTTTAACGTCGCCGCAACTTCCGGCGGCATATAATTTTCATCATGTTTAGCCAGCACTTCCTCGGCAATGAAGGTGCCTTGACCATTCAAGCGGCCTTTAGCGATAATCCCCTGCCCTTCCCTGAATAAATCCGGCAAAATGCCGGTATATTCGACCGGTACATCCCGGTTGAAATCGGTCAGTTTAAAACGCACCAGTAAAGAATCGCCAGGGCGTTCGACACTGCCGTTAACCACCATGCCGCCGATGCGGATCAGTGCGTCACCGGGCGCTTTACCGGACACCACATCGGTGGTGGAAAAAAAGTACATCAGGTTTTCATTGAAGGATTTAAGCGCAAAAGCCGCCGCCCCGCCAATGCCTGCCAGCATTAACGCAATGAGTAACAAGCGTTGTTTTTTGATGGGCCTCATATCAATTCGACCTTTTCTGTCTGTTGCGAATTTGTTGTATAAATCTTTTACGCTGCCATACCGGTATCACGATATTGATCACCAGAATCACCAGCGTCAAGCCATAAGCCATCCAGACATAGAAAGCATAACCGCCCATCGCCCAAAAATCCTGCCAGTTCATCCTTCGCTCTCCAGTAATTTTTTCAACCATTGGCTGTTGCGTTCGCGCTGCAATAATTCGGTACGCGCTCTTTGCAGCATGGCAATCAGATAATAAAACTTGAAAGCCACCGCCATGGTCAGCAACGGCACCAGCATACTGATGTGAATCGAAGGCTTGTCCATTTTAGTGACGGTCGGCCCTTGATGCAGAGTATTCCACCATTCCACTGAATAATGAATGACGGGGATATTAACGACGCCAACCAGAGCCAGAATAGCCACGGCTTTAGATGCCACCCGCTTGTCGTCGATGGCGCTGTAAAGCGCCATGACGCCCAGGTATAAAAACAACAGAATCAATTCTGAAGTCAAACGGGCATCCCATACCCACCAGGTGCCCCACATCGGCTTGCCCCACAAAGACCCCGTGACCAGGGCGATAAAAGTGAAAGCGGCGCCGACCGGCGCACTGCTGATGGCCACGATTTCGGCCAGCTTGATACGCCAAACCAGACCGATAACGCCGGCGGCGGCCATCATCACATAAATGAACAATGACATCCAGGCGCTGGGGACATGGATATAAATAATCCGGTAACTATCACCTTGCTGATAATCCGGCGGCGCCAACACCAGACCGCCGTATAAACCCGCCCCCACCAGCAACAAGAAAATGACGCCGAGCCAGGGCATAAGGCGCCCACTGAACGCATAAAAATGCGGCGGCGAGGCCATGCGGTGAAAAAAACGGCCTACTGAATCGGGTACCAAAAACATATTGACTGATAAAAATTATTTTTCTGAAAAAGACTCATTCAACCACTTTTCAAGCCTTGCAGTAAGAAGGAATCCAGCTTCGCTCGATCATCGACTCCGGCAGCTCGTTAAAATCGAAAGCCTGCCCGTCTTTAATCATCTGCTGAAGATCGAATAAATGTTTTATTTCTGGAATATCATTAAAAAACAGCGTGTAGAAAGGTTTCACCAACCAATAGGAAACTTTTGTGCCGACCGGGCCGATAAAATTTCGTCTCTGCCCCACATGCGCCACTTCGTCGATGGTAATTTCATCGAGCAAGGCTTTCAGTCTTTCTTTGACTTCAGGTTCATCGGCCAGAATATCGTCGAATAAGCGGTCCAGATGGCGATAAAAAGTCACCCCCATCAATTCTGTGACAAAAGCCGGTGTATCCATTAAAAAACCCGGAAATTTTGGAAACTGCTGGTAAATTTTTTCTTTGATGGGACCTAAGGGCACCCATTCCACGTTATCGAGACCACACGTTCTTAGCATTTCATCAAACAAGCGGACATGACAGAATTCTTCCGCCAGATGCACCCGGCTGATCTTATCTTCGACGCTGTGAGAGTTGGCCATATCAGGTACCGCATCCCAGGCGCCCTTAATGCCGACCCATTCATGCCGGGCAAACTTATAAATGGCGGTCAGCATCAAGGTCAGGCGTTCGAGCTTACCCGGATCATCCTGCATTTTAATGTAATTGCGGTAAAAAGCATCGGTGTCGGCCAAAGGCTTACGCAAACTGACCGGGCTATCTTTAAAATACTGTAACTTAGCGCGTTTTTTGGCCAGATCTTTATCCGCCTCGAATAATTCGCCGCCGTGTTGTTGGGTAAACACCCAGTAATTTTCAAAATTTTGTTGCCTTTGCTGCGCTGTCGCCGGCGAAAAAACCGAAAGATATTTGCCCGAAACCATTTTTTGCTCCCAAATTTAAATAACGTTATAGACACTATTTTACGGTAGAATTCAATTAATGCTCATCTTTAATGCCGCTGCGGCAGGTAACGGCGCCAACACCAAAGCCGCCAGCAACAGCGCAATCAGCATATTAATTTGCGCCCCTACGGGCAAACCACCAGCTGCCATTTCGATGGCGTTACTGGCAAAAATCAACACCGGAATATACAGCGGCAACACCAGCAAGGCGAGAAGAACGCCGCCGCGACGCAGCCCGACCGTTAGCGCCACACCGATGGCGCCGATCAGACTGAGCACCGGCGTACCCAGCAGTAAAGTAAGCATCAGCACGGGAAAGGCCGACTCTGGTAAATTCAAAAGCGTGGCCAGCAACGGTGCAACCAACAACAAAGGCAAGCCGGTCACCAGCCAATGCGCGATAATTTTGGCCAATACCAGCAGCGACAAAGGATAGGGACTCAGCACCAACTGCTCCATCGAGCCGTCGTCAAAATCCGAACGGAACAAACTGTCCAGAGACAGCATCACCGCCAATAAAGCCGCGACCCAGATAATACCGGGCGCCATAGCTTGTAATAATTTTGCTTGTCCGCCAAGCCCCAAGGGAAACAATGTCACCACCAGAATAAAAAACAGCAAGGGATTGGCGCTTTCAGCCCGATGCCTGACAGCTAAAAGCAAATCCCGCCGGATCATCGCGAAAAAAGGGTTGAGTAAGTCCATCAGGATAATCTGATATGTTGCACAGGCAGTGCGTCCAAAGTAAGGTCATGATGCGAAGTCAACATAATCAGTCCACCTTGCTGCGCATGTTCGGCCATTAATTGTTCAAAAATGCCAATACCGGTTTTATCCAGCGCCGTGAAAGGCTCATCCAGAATCCACAGACGATTGTCTGTAATCAACAGTCTGGACAAAGCTATTCGGCGCCTTTGCCCGGCGGACAGTGATTGCACGGGAACATCTTCATACCCGGATAAATGAACCTGTTCCAGGGCCTGTTGTATCGAATAGCGTCCGGGGCTGCCGAGCGCCCTTACCAGGCCTAAATTTTCCTGGACGCTCAATTCTTTTTTAATGCCGTCCAAATGGCCGACATAAGCCATTTGCTGATAAAAACCGCTATCGTCACGCTGGCGCCCGCACCACAGGATTTCACCGGCATCCGGTTCCCGAAAACCGCATAAAATCCGCAACAAGGAGCTTTTACCCGAACCGTTTTGACCTTCGAGCAATAATATCTGCCCGGATTCCAACTCAAAGCCGAGCGACTCGAACAATACCCGGTCGTCGCGTATGCAACTTAAATTCTTAATTTCAAGAGATACCGACGGCTTATGGCACGACACTCATCAAATCCTATGGTTTTTGCAAAACAAGGCACTATCATAGCGCATTACGCATAAAACAGGCCAACCCAAAACCGCCGGGGCACTCAGATTATCAGCAATTCCGGTGCGGCAACCTTATCTCGCCAATGACACCGGCCTCCGGGTCATTGAAAATCCGATCGTCGATTTGCCCCTGGCTTCTAGCGACGATAGTGGTTACCGTGGCATCTCCGGTCACATTGACAACAGTTCTCAGCATATCGAGGAGCCTGTCCACACCCAGAATCAGGCCGATACCTTCGACCGGCAAGCCCACCTGACTGAACACCATCGCCAGCATAATCAAGCCCACGCCCGGCACACCGGCGGTACCGATCGAGGCCAGGACGGACATGCCGATAACGGTCAGATATTGGCTCCACTCCAGCCCGATGCCATAGACATTAGCGATAAACACCGTCGCCACGCCTTGCATAATGGCCGTGCCGTCCATGTTGATGGTGGCGCCGAGCGGCACCGTAAAAGCCGCCGTGGCATTCCCGACCCCCAGCCGTTTTTCGACCACCTGCAAAGTAATTGGAATGGTCGCATTGGAACTTGCGGTGCTGAAAGCAAAAATATGTGCGGGCCGCATTTTTCTGAAAAAAACCAGCGGATTAAGTTTGGCCATAAAGTACAACAACAAACTGAAAGTACCGAGACCGTGCAGCAATAAACAGGCGATCACCACCACAAAATAACCCAGCATCGGCACAATCAGGCCAAAACCCTGCTCGGAAAAAGTTTTGGCCATCAGAAAAAAAACACCGACAGGCGCAAAATCCATCACCAGCATAACGACCTTCATCATGACTTCATTGAGATTATCGGCTATCCCCGCCAGTTGGCGGCCCCTGTCACCGGACATCAGCATGGCAATGGCAAACACAATGACAAAAAAGATGATCTGCAACATATTGCCTTCGGCAAAAGCCGCGACCGGATTGCCGGGAACGATAGCGATCAGCACTTCGGCCAGTGGCGGCACGGGCGCTACGGTAAATTCGGCCAAGGCTCCGATGCGCTCAAAACCTTGTCCGGGAGCGGCCGCGATAGCGACGAGCAAGGCCAGGGTAACGGCCATGCCGGTGGTTGCCAGATACAACAAAAAAGTTTTAATGCCGACACGCCCCAGAATGCCGACATCGCCGATACCGTAAACGCCGCCGATCAGGGAAAAAGTGACCAGCGGCACCACCAGCATTTTGAGCGCATTGACAAAAGCCGCACCGACCACATAAAACAAACCGTTGACCAGATAATCCCGGATAAAGGCGTTATCCGCGCCCCACTGATTGATAAGCGCGCCGAGAATCAGTCCCAGCCCCATGGCAATAAGGATTTTTGTGGTGATGGAACTTTTATGTTGCATCGAGACTGGGCCTTGGCAGTTATTGCATCATACGAGCCTTGACGGCTCTCAAGGCATGTTCGTCAAGCTGCGCCGTCCTGTCATGCTGACGGCATAAAGCACCGCGAAATCCCAGATAATCAGGTTGTAAGCTTATCAATTGCGCAATATCCTCAAGCCTGAGTGAACCGGCCAGGCCACAGAGCAATTGGTAGCGAGCCGCCTTTTCAACAAAAGCCTTAATGTCGGCTTGAGGCAGAATTTGCGTCAACGCGCCTTTTTGTTTGTCTTGCGTATCGATCATGACGCCTTTAAAACCGGCTTGTTTCAACGTACCCAAAACCGTGAAATCAGGCTGGCAATCGGCGAACAGCACGGCGATCAGCGCCAGACCGGACGCGGCCGGTTCCGCCAGAACCTCAAGCGTACCCGGCCAGTCATCGCCGGGAAAAAAGCCTATCTTGATATAATCGACACCGGTCGCGGCCATGCGTTTAACCGCCGACGCCACCACTTCGGGATGCATCGGCAGGTCACCGATAGTGGCGCTGAGCGGACATTGACCGTTTATCGCGGTAACGATAGTGCTGACCGTATCGAGGCTTAAAGCACCTAACGCGCCTTGGCTGGGTTGCTTCAGATCGATGATGCCGACATTGACTGCCAAAACCTGTAGCGCTTCATCCAGATTGCTGACGCTGGCGAGCATTGCGGTCATGCTGCGTTCTCTCCTTGGTGTTGTTCGATGACGGCCATCAGCCAGTACCAGGCTTCAAGCTCCCTGGGGCCTGCGGTTTTTTCCAGGCCTATGCGTAAAAATTTCAGTTCCGCCTCGATTTTATCCCGAGACAGCAGAGACAGTCGGCTGACCAGAATCGCCGCTTCCAGCACTGCGTACTGGGCCCGGTTAAAACCTCGAAACGGCGCGTGGTTGACACTGTGCACGGTGCGGCAGTAGAGTTTCGGCCGAATCGGGTCGTCCTCGACGCGCGTCAATGCCACTTCGATGTGCGCCAGCGTGTCTGCCAGCACCTCGCCCTGAATCTTTTCAGCCGCTACTAACGGCCAATCCCGGCGACCGGTCAAACACCCGGCAAAAATCCTGACATCGTCACAAAAATTGATGACGGCGACACCAGTCGCCAAAACATTGTCGAGTGTCGTGGAAGGGCGAAACGGCAAAATAATCAATTCCCGATCACCTTGGTCATGAATACCCATCGGCGCCAGATGCGTCAACCCTTGCTCATTCCGGCTGGTAACCAGCGTTTCCAGAATCATACAGCAGTGCGGCTCATAAACCCAGATCGGATAAGCCCGGATGATCGTCCGGACGGCGACCGAGCGGCCAGTGAAACAGACGCTCTTCAGCGCTGATCGGTAAATCGTTGATACTGGCAAAACGCCGTTGCATCAGGCCGGATTCGTTGAATTCCCAATTTTCGTTGCCGTAGCTGCGAAACCAGTGCCCGGAATCATCGCGCCATTCGTAGGCAAAGCGCACCGCGATACGGTTGTCGGCTGCGGCCCACAACTCCTTGATCAGGCGATAATCCAGCTCTCTGGCCCACTTACGCGTCAAAAAAGCATGCACGGCCTCGCGCCCGACCGGAAATTCGGCGCGGTTACGCCAGCGGGTATCTTCGCTATAAACCTGGACGACACGATCGGGATCGCGGCTGTTCCAGGCGTCTTCGGCCATGCGTACTTTTTGTGCGGCGGTTTCAACAGTAAAAGGCGGCAGAGGCGGCTTGGTTTCCATGATAAAGCTCCGAGGTCTGAAAAATAGGTTCGTATAGAAGCTCCGGCGTCAGAAAGCAGGCCGAACCTCCAAATAAAACCTTTATCGTAACCCGTTTTTACCGACAAATTCCAGACCTTATACTCCGCCAGCCATTTTCATACAAGACACAGACGGCCAACTTGGCTTGGTGCACATCCAGCGCCGCCACACAACGATAGACCTCGGTTAAAGGGGTTTGAACTAATTTCGAGGCCAAGATATAATGCCCGGTTTGGTCCGTGTAGTTCATACGCCTATTGCAATGGGCCATGATTCAATGATCAAGGTAACTACTCGCCCCATAAAATAAATAAAAAAAGCTTGACAGGTTTTTGGTGTCTAAAAAGCGAAATTGTGCAGCCCTGATTTAATTGCGGCCGTATTGGCAGCTCAGTGCGCGTACGCTTGATTTTTCGCCGCGTAAAGGGTTCGCGGTTATTAATGCGCCTAAGCGGCCAGCGGATGCCGAAAAAACCCATGATAGGATGAGTTTGTCACAAACTTGACCCTGTCAACGTGGATGGCCAACCTCGATAAAGCCTCGGTTCGAACTGAAGTCAGTCGCTTAAAAGCGGACTTCGAGAAGCTGTGTGCCGAAGGCAAGATCACCTGTGAAAGCCAGGCTATCATGACTAGCCTGTTCCTGGTGGTTGAGCTGATCCTCGCTATTTTTCTGGAACGCACCACGAAGAAGGATACGACCAATTCCAGCATGCCTTCCTCGCAAACCGGCAAAGATGAATCGGCTTTGAGCCATCCTAGCCGCAATGACAAAGGTAAACCCGACAACAAGACCGCGCTGCGCAAAACAGGCGTACCGTGGCAACCGTGACGCTGTCCAAGGCCCTGACTTGTGACGACTGCGGCGAAAAAGAGTTGCCCGTTATTCCGCCAAAACCCAGTGGCAAACGCGGCAAGCTGGCCAAATCCGATGCACACAACTTGTGGGAGCGGTTCAAGACTCATGAAGCCGCCATACTCCTATTTGCCAAAGAGCCGCATGTGGCTTTTACCAATAACCGAGCCGAACAGGATTTACGCATGGCCAAGGTCAAACCTTAGGTGTCCGGCTGCTTTCGGGCTGAAGACTATGCCCATGCCTATTGTCGAATATCCAGCTATCTGCAAACCATGGCTAACTGCGGATATAATCCGCTCATCGCGATTCAAATGGCTCTTGCGGGGAACGCGGCTATAGGGCGCGAGTAGTTACGTCCAAATTATCAATCGGGACTGAATTCAAAAGTAAAGCTTCTGAACTCACTGGCGATAAGGGCTTTATCATCGGGCAGCGGCAGCGGTGACGCTTTCCTGACGGCATTTTCAGCCGACCGGTCAAAAATCGGGTCGCCGCTGCTTTTAACCACGGTCGCATTCATTACCGTACCGTCGGAAAGCAGGTTGACGCGAATGGTGCAATGCAATTTGCCCGTCGCAGCGACCGGGCGAATCCAGCTCCGGGTCACTTTCTGCTTGATCGCAAGACTCGCGGCATCGATGGCTTGTTGACGCCGGGCTGCCTCGGCTTTTGCCTGCTCGGCTTGACGCAGAGCCTGGGCTTTTTGTCTTTCCGCCTCGGCTTCCGCCGCCGCTTTTTTTCTGGTGGTTTCGGCTTGCCGCAATTGTTCGGCTTGTTGTCTGGCCAGTTCGGCCAGACGTTTTTCTTCCGCTTCTTGTTTGCGTTGGGCCGCCGCCAGACGTTCAGCTTCGGCTTGTTCAGCTTTGCGTTTTTCTGTCGCCGCCTGCTCGGCTTTGAACTTTTCGGCTGCCGCTTGCTTCTGGGCCGCTTTTTCTTGTTCGAGTTTTTTTGCCGCTTGTTCAGCTTTGCGCTTTTCATCTGCGGCTTTTTGCCGGGTCGCTTCTTCCTGCTTGCGTTTTTCTGCCGCTACTTGCTCGGCTTTAAGCTTTTGGGCAGCCGCTTGCCGACTCACCTCTTCCTGCTTGCGCTTTTCCACCGCCACTTGCTCGGCTTTGAGCTTGTCGGCTGCCGCTTGCTTCTGGGCCGCTTTTTCTTGTTCGAGCTTTTTTGCCGCTTGTTCAGCTTTGCGCTTTTCATCTGCCGCTGTTTGCCGGGCCGCTTGCGCTTTTAGCGTTTCCTGTTGTTTTTTAAGCTGTTCCAGCCGCGCCTGTTCCTGCTCTTGCGCTTTTTTCATCGATTCAAGCCGCGCCGCTTCCTGTGCCTGCTGTTGCTTTAATTCAGCCAGCCGTTTTTGCTCGCTAATCGCCGCTTCAGCGCGCTGTTTCAGCAAGGCTTCGGCTTTTTGCTGTTCCTGCACTTGTTGTTGCCGGATTTGCTTGAGGCGCTCTTCTTCCTGTTGACGCTTGGCTTCCAATGCCTGCTGCCGTTGTTGTTCCTGTAAGCGCCGGTCTTGTTCTTGGTTTTTCAAGCGCCGGGCTTCGGCTTCGACCCGGCTTTCATCGACGACGGTGGCTTCGATCATTTCCGGCGCCGGCTTGCTTTCCATGATCGGCGAATCCGAGTCAAAACTCAGCATAAACACACTCAGCAACAGAAGGTGCAACAGCAAGGCCAGAATGAAAGAACGGCTGAATTTCAGTTTGTTTCCCATATTTCGTTAGTGCCGGTAAGGCTGCGTCATCAAGCCGACTTTGGCTACGCCTGCGTTTTTCAGGGCCGCCATGGCGCTCACCACTTTGCCATAATCGACCGCCTGATCGCCGCGAATGAATACCTGTATTTCGGGCTTGTTTTTCAATACCGCCGCGACTTTGATCAATAATTCCTCAGGGCCGACCGCTTCGCTTTCCTGGCCGCCGATATCGACGAAATACTGGCCCGTTTTGTCAATCGACACAACCACCGGCGGATCGTTTTTTTGTTCCGAAGCCTGCGCTTCGGCCTGCGGCAAATCGACTTCCACGCCGGTTTGCAGCATCGGTGCGGTAATCATGAAAATGATCAGTAAAACCAGGGTGACATCGATATAAGGGACGACATTGATTTCCGCTTTGAGCTTTCTGCGCCCGTTTTGTCGGCTGCTCATTGTCCGTGCGCCTGCCGTTCCAACAAGACGATAAATTCATCGATAAACAACTCGTAACGCCCAACAACTCGATCCAGCCGCGTAACAAAGCGGTTATAGGCCACCACGGCGGGAATGGCCGCGAACAGGCCGATAGCCGTGGCAATCAGCGCTTCGGCAATACCGGGCGCCACCTGCGCCAAAGTAGCCTGTTGCACATTACCCAGAGAACGGAATGAATTCATGATGCCCCACACCGTTCCGAATAAACCGATATATGGACTGATGGAGCCGACCGTCGCCAGAAACGGCAAATGCTCGTCCAGACGTTCAAGCTCGCGGTTGAGCTCGATACGCATGGCGCGCTGGGCATTTTCGACCTGCGCTTTGGGGTCTTTGCCGGCATTGTGACGCATTCGCGAATATTCACGGTAACCGGCCAGAAATATCTTTTCTATGGCTTCGGGCTCAAAATCATCGGCCGCCAGTTTTTTATAAAGTTCGGCCAATTCCACGCCGGACCAGAATTCTTCTTCAAATTCATCGCAAATGGACGCCGCCCGCACCAGCTCTTTATTTTTGAGAAAAATAAAAGTCCATGAAATAACCGATGCCGATACCAGGATCAGCATGACCAGCTGCACGACAAAACTGGCTTCCTTGACTAAATGAAACAGGGATAAATCGGCATTCATGCGGTCAGTGCTCTCAATAAAAATTCAGGAATGGCTTTAGGGCGCAAGGACTGGGAATCCAGACAGGCGATACGGACGCTTCCCCGGCACAAAACGGCATCGCCCCGGGTTATCGTTTGCGTGAATATTAAACTGGCTTTTTTGATTGAAGTCACTAGGGCTGTGACATTTATTTGTTCGTTGAAGCGGGCGGGCATCAAATAATCGACCTGAACCTGCCGCACGACAAACATAATGCCTTCGGTTTTCAATAATTGGTCTTGTTCAAAGCCTTTATGTCTGAGCATTTCCGTGCGGGCGCGTTCAAAAAACTTCAGATAATTGGCATAAAAAACCACGCCGCCTGCGTCAGTGTCTTCATAATAGACCCGCACTGGCCAGTTGAATGGCTGCATTGTCACCCCTTTTGGTTAAGGAACGTGCATTTTATAACTTGTGCAACTGATTTGTCTTTTTGTCCGTCTTCTGCGTTGCCTATAGGGAGGTAGGGGCGTGAGCCAAGAGCGGCGCTTTGTGCAAACAGTTACATAGTTCACTATCGCTAAGTTTGCACACCTTGAACCCAGCACCTAAATTCCACAGGTTATTGGCTATGATTTTGAATCATAGCCAATTTAGGTGCTGGGCAAAAATCTTAGCACCGTTGCCCAAGTTATTTCATGCCCATTCCTAAGTTCACCTTTTTAGACTCTGAGCAAGCACCCCGTCTCAGGTAAACAAATCGTCACTGACGCCCATCAGCCCCGGCGGCTGGAGGCCGAAATGCAGATAAGCACTGTGCGTGGCCATACGGCCCCGGGGCGTGCGCGTGATAAAGCCTTGTTGCAATAAATACGGCTCCAGCACATCTTCGATGGTGCCGCGCTCTTCGCTGATGGCGGCGGCCAGCGTATCCAGCCCGACCGGCCCGCCGGCAAAATTATCGATCAGGGTGCGGAGCAGTTTGCGATCCAGCGCGTCAAACCCGTTATGGTCTATTTTCAGCATGGATAAAGCCTCGGTGGCAATATCGAAAGCAACCCGGCCATCGCCTTTGACTTCGGCAAAATCCCGCACCCGCCGCAACAAGCGGTTGGCGATTCTGGGCGTGCCGCGCGCGCGCCGGGCAATTTCGTTGGCGCCTTCCGGATCGATGGCCATGCCTGACAAACGGGCCGACCGAGTCACGATGTCGGCCAATTCGGCTACTGAATAAAACTCCAGACGCTGCACGATGCCGAAGCGGTCGCGCAACGGCGATGTCAGAAGCCCTGCGCGAGTGGTCGCACCCACCAGCGTAAACGGCGGCAAATCCAGCTTGATCGAACGCGCCGCAGGACCTTCGCCGATCATAATATCAATCTGGTAATCTTCCATGGCCGGATACAACACCTCTTCGACCATCGGACTCAAACGATGAATTTCGTCGATAAACAGCACATCATGGGCTTCGAGGTTAGTCAACAGCGCCGCCAAATCGCCCGCCTTATCGAGTACAGGCCCCGAAGTCTGGCGAATATGGACGCCCATTTCGGCTGCGATAATGTTGGCCAGCGTGGTTTTACCCAAACCCGGCGGGCCGAAAATCAGCACATGGTCCAAAGCTTCCCGGCGGCCTGCGGCAGCCCGGATAAAAATATCCATTTGCATCCGCAGCTCTTCCTGGCCGATATAGTCCGCCAGCCGCTTGGGTCGAATGGCCCGATCCTGGCGCTCTTCGTCAACACCGGCGGCAGCGCTGATCAACCGGTCACGTTCAATCATCTAGCCGCCCCCTGCAAAGCCAACCTGATAATTTCCTCGCAGCTTTTATCGGCCGCCGGAATGTCCCGCACCATTTTAGCGGCGTCCATCGGTTTATAGCCCAGCGAACACAAAGCGCTGATCGCCTCCTGAGCCGGTTTCAGAGTCGTCGGTCTATCTATCATGGTATCGGTTCCGCGTGCACTTTCGCCCAGGTCAGGAATGCGGTCGCGCATTTCGATAATCAGCCGCTCCGCCGTTTTTTTACCGATTCCCGGCAGCCGCACCAGTGTCGCAGCGTCATTGTCCTGAATACAGCGGCGAAACTCTTCGGCGCTTTGCCCGGACAATATCGTCAGCGCCAATTTGGGGCCGACGCCATTGACTTTAATCAGATTCCTGAACATCAAGCGGTCGGCTTCGGTGGCAAAGCCAAACAGAATATGAGCATCTTCCCGTACCACCAGATGCGTATACAGCTTAACTTCGACGCCCAAGGCGGGTAAATTATAAAAAGTTGTCATCGGTGCTTCAACTTCATAGCCGACGCCGTTGACATCGAGCACCAAAAACGGCGGTGTTTTCAGCGCCAATAAGCCTCGCAGGAAGCCTATCAATTGACCCTCCCCAACCGCAGCCGCCGCTCGGTTTGCTGATAATGAGCATGGCACAGACACACGCCCAGGGCATCGCCGGCATCGACCTGAAGTTCGCCCTGTAGGCTCAGAAGAATTTTAACCATATGCTGTACCTGGTTTTTTTCGGCACCGCCTTTCCCCACCAGAGCTTGCTTGATCTGCCGGGCGGCATATTCGAACACCGGCAGATCGGCGCTTTGCATGGCGCAAATGGCCGCGCCTCGCGCTTGCCCCAGTTTAAGTGCGGATGCCGCATTTTTGTGCATGAACACCTGTTCTATAGCCATTTGTTCGGGGCGGTACATTTCGACTACGGCAGTCAAGCTCTGATAGATTTCTTTCAGACGATCCGGAAAATAATCCGCCTGTACCCGGATAATGCCGCTGGCGATGTAGCGCGCACCAGCCGCTGAATAATCAATCACGCCGTAGCCGGTGATTCTGGAGCCGGGATCAATACCTAAAATTCTTGTCACTGGAATCGACTTACGCTGTTTTGAGGTGTGGGATGCAGTTTATTGAACCTGCGCCTTGCAGTCTAATGCATTGCTTTAACATTATACTATACTTCGCGCGCCGCCATGTTTTCGGCTTTTAAGCCTAAGCGATCAGGTTTTTTACTCAAGCGACTGCTCAATTTTTCGGTCCCGGCTCTTCTTCACCGGATTCATCATCTATTTCCTGATTCTCAGGGACACTGCCGTATCGATCCAACGTGCCTATATCCAAAACAGGCGCCGCATCGATGTCCTGCGCATCCATCATCCGAGCCAGCCGTTGCAATGCTGAAATGATCATGGTTTGCTCCCATTCCTGCAACAGCTCAAATTGTCGGGTAAATTGATCCTGCAACGGAATGGGCGCATGTTTCAAAACTTCGATTGCCTGTTCCGTCAGGTGTACGTGCACTTTGCGCTTATCTGCTGTCGAGCGTTCCCGATAGACCAGGTGGCGTTTTTCCAGGCGATCCAGGATCGTGGTCACGGTCGCCTGACTGAGACTAATGTCGCTTGCCAATTCGCCAATGGTCGCCTGGCCTTTACCTCGTATCGTTTTCAACAACAAAATTTGCGGCGCAGTCAGGCCGGTAGTCCTGGCAAGATATTTTGAGTGAAGATCGGTCGCCCTGATGATGCGGCGCAGAGCAATGAGTACTTCTTCGATACGTTCCAAAAGCCTGTCCTTTCCAGCGAATAAAAAGTCGAATTATAAACCGGATAGCAACTACCCGGGCTACAGAGTTTTCTCCTCAGGCAGTGGCGGCAAAAGAGATTTTTGTCAATGTCTTTAAAATCCACCCCAATCGTTTCAGGGTCTGAAACATTTCGTTTTGTCAATTCTCGACAAAAATGGCTGTTAAAAACGGCGAGACCGGGCAGCCTGGATAAATAATATTATTTAGTGTACAATATATTATATAATTTATTTTTCTTTACTATTTAATGAAAAAACGGTTATTTTTTATATTATTGAATGCTAATTAGTTAGTGATATAAACAAATTGATTCGTATAGTTATGAATGAGGCGAACATCGACAACATGCCCCTGGAACTGCGTCCGCCGTCAGCCGAAGACGGCGCGGCGGTTTTCAGGCTGATTGCCGAATGCGCGCCTCTGGATCCAAACTCGCTGTATTGCAATCTGCTGCAATGCAGTCATTTTGCCGCCACTTCGGTAGCCGCTGTTTACGGCGATAAACTGGCCGGATTCATTTCCGGCTATCTGCTTCCGGAGCATCAGGACACTTTGTTCGTTTGGCAGGTCGCGGTGAGCCAAAATGCCAGGGGCAAAGGCTTGGCGAAGCAAATGTTAGGGCACATCCTGGCGCGGCCAAAATGCAACAAGGTCCGGTATCTGGAAACCACAATCACCGAAACCAATCAAGCATCATGGGCTTTGTTTCAAGGTTTGGCGCATAAGTTGGATTGCGAATTAAAAAGCTCGACGCTATTCGAGCGCGAGCGCCATTTCAATAATGTCCATGATACGGAAATGCTGGTCAGGATTGGCCCGATCGGCTGACGCAGCCATAGCAATGGCAGTTCTAATTTAACCGCATACAGGAGAATAACCCATGAAAATTTTTGAAGAGATAGAATCAGAAGTACAGAGTTATGCACGCTCTTTTCCTCGGGTATTCAACAAAGCCATGAGCGAATTTCTTTACGATGAGGAAGGCAACGAATACCTGGATTTTTTGGCCGGCGCCGGGACCTTGAATTATGGGCATAACAATCCTGTCTTCAAAGAAAAACTGCTTGAATACATCCATCAGGATGGCATAACCCACGGCCTGGATCTGCATACCAAGGCCAAGGGCGAATTTCTGGAAACCTTCAATGAGAAGATTCTCAAGCCGCGAAATTTGAATTACGTCGTCCAGTTCACAGGGCCAACCGGCACCAATGCTGTCGAAGCGGCCCTGAAACTGGCAAGAAACGTGACCGGACGCGAAAACATCATCGCTTTTACCAACGGTTTTCATGGCGTTAGCCTGGGTTCTCTGGCTGCAACCGGTAACTCGCATCATCGCGGTGCGGCGGGCGTCAACCTGAGCGGCACCAGCCGCATGCCTTACGATGGCTATCTGGGTGACGATATCGATACCACCGCCTATCTGGATAAGGTTTTGTCCGATTCCAGTAGTGGCGTGGACAAACCGGCGGCCGTCATTGTCGAAACGGTACAAGGCGAAGGCGGCATCAATGCCGCCAGTTTTACCTGGTTGAGAAATTTGCAAACGGTTTGCCGCAAGTACGAAGTCTTGTTGATTATCGACGATATTCAGGCAGGCTGCGGGCGCACCGGCACCTATTTCAGCTTCGAGGAAGCCGGCATCAATCCTGACATCGTCACTCTATCCAAATCCCTTGGAGGCTACGGCTTGCCCTTCGCGGTCGTGTTGTTCCGGCCTGAACTGGACCTGTGGAAACCGGGCGAACATAACGGCACTTTCCGGGGTAACAACTTTGCCTTTGTGACCGCCAAGGCGGCAATTGATCACTACTGGTCGGATGATCGTTTGACGCGAGATGTCAAACGCAAGGGAGAATATATTTCCCGAAGATTACAGGGAATTATTGACCTGCATGGCGAAGGCAATTTCACCTTGCGTGGCCGCGGCATGTTTAAAGGCATTAACTGCGTCAATGGCGATTTGGCCGGCAAGATTACCCGCCGGGCTTTCAGGCAAGGCTTAATCATCGAAACCAGCGGCGCCGATGATCATGTGGTCAAGTTTTTATGCCCTTTGATCATCAGTGACGAAAATCTGAAAAAAGGTATCGATATCGTCGAGCAGGCTATCAAGGAAGTCTGCGGCAAGGAAGAGTCCATACCGGAACAAAAAGATTATTTCGAAGCCCAGAAACTGGCCAGCTAGTGCTTCCTCCTTCCCGATGGATGGTGATTGTTCGCAGCCGCTGCAATCGCCGCCAATCATTCAGCAGCACCGGCCTTAACCCAACAGCCGGAATGAAGTAACCCTCTTTGGAAAAAACCAACATGATAGTCAGAAATTTACCGGAAGCTGAAAAAACCGCACGTCGCATCGTTTCACCCGATGGCAATTGGGAAAGCACACGCTTATTGCTAAAAGACGACAATATGGGCTTTTCTTTCCATATCACCACCATTTATCAGGGCGCCGATTTCCGGATGCACTATCAAAACCATCTGGAATCGGTTTATTGCCTATCCGGTGAAGGCGAAGTCGAAACTCTGGCAGACGGCAGGAAATATTCCATTGCGCCAGGCACCTTGTATATTCTGGATCAACATGATGAACATATATTACGGGCTTTTAGCGAAATGAAAATGACCTGCGTCTTTAATCCTCCCCTTAGCGGCAAGGAAGTACACAATGCCGATGGCGCTTATGAGTTGGAAGCCGAGGCAATAACCTGCGCCTGAACGATTTAAACCTTTCGCACTTCAAAATTCGGCCCCTCACCTAGCGTTAGGTGAGGGGCCGAATTTTGATCCACGATGAGTATAAACCCCATCAACAAAAACCAGATAAGCTATGTTTACCGAAAATAAATACACAGCCGAACCGTTTAGAGACATTTACCCCTCTCGTGATGGCAGCCCTGCGCGCCTGCTTGAACGAATAGACCCGGTATTGTATGCCGGAGATGACGAAACCGCGCCAATCGCTGCAACGCTGGTCAAACAATACCGGGAACAAGGATTTGTGATTCTGGAAAATATTTTCAGCGACCGGGAAATCGCCCTTTTCAGCGCGGAACTTGAGCGTTTGCGCCGCACCGAAGCGACCGATACGACGGATGAAATTATCAGAGAACCCGGTCACGGAGATATTCGCTCAATTTTCAAAGTTCATGAAAGCAATTTGTTATTTAACAAGCTGGCGAGCGATAACCGATTAGCCGGTTTGGCGCAATATCTATTGGCTGACGAGATTTATGTTCATCAGTCCCGCGTCAATTACAAGCCGGGCTTCAGAGGCAAGGAATTTTACTGGCATTCCGATTTTGAAACGTGGCATATTGAGGACGGTATGCCGAGAATGCGGGCTTTAAGCGTGTCCATCACATTGACCGAAAATCATCCCTACAACGGGCCACTGCTTTTGATTCCCGGCTCTCATCAATACTATGCCGTGTGCGAGGGAGAAACGCCCAAGGATCATTACCGTTCATCACTGAAACAACAGCAATATGGCGTACCCAGTGACGCCCTGCTGCAACAAATGGCCCAACGCGGTGGTATCGTTTCGGCGACCGGCAAAGCAGGTAGTGTCATCGTGTTCGACTGCAATACCATGCACGGCTCCGGCAGTAATATCACGCCTTTCCCGCGCTCCAACGTTTTCATGGTTTATAACGCGCTCAGTAATCGGGTGGTCGAACCCTGCCACGGCCTGACGCCGCGCCCTGAATATCTTTGCAGCAGGCAACAAATCAAGGCTATCACGCCACAAACAGTTGACTATGGCAATTCATGAATGAAAACGATCAAACGAATCCGGGATATGCCGGGAGAATGCTTTGCCGATGTCAATATGCAATTGATCATTACCAAAGACGATTTCGATTTGGCCATTAAAAGCCTGCATCGCTGTCTGGTGGAAGCGCATGATTATGGACGGGCAATATGTCTCGCATCATAGCCGTTGCGGCGATCCTGCTTTTTTCACTGCCCGACGGGGTATGCGGCGGAAAGGAAAAGCAACAGCAAAACATCGAAAAAACAGTAGAAAATCTCGACAAACCCCTTTATTCGCCCTTTGTCGAACGCTATGTCCTGGATGAACTGAAACAACTTCGGACCGACATGGCCGCGCAAAAAACGGAGTTGATTCAGCAAATCGTCGACCGGGAATTATCTTCGGCTGATCGCGGCGTCATCTACGCTACCAACACCATCACCTATTTTTTCTATCTGATCGCCGGGGCAACTTCGATCCTGGTGTTAGTAGGCTGGTCATCGATCCGGGAGATGAAGGATCGTGGGCTTTCCCTGGCCGATGAGAAAATTTCCAAACTGGTCAAACAATATGAACAACGGCTGAAGGATATCGAACAGCAATTACATCTGAAAACCCAGCACATCGAAGACAACCGAACCGAAATCGAACGCACCCGCGAACTGCAATCCTTATGGTTGCGCGCCGCTCAGGATAATAACCCGGCCAATAAAATCGTTATCTACGATCAAATCCTGAAACTACATGGCAACGACTGCGAAGCTTTGACCTATAAAGCCGATGCGGTACTGGAACTAGGCGAACCGCAATGGGCGGCCAATCTGTGCCGACAAGCCCTGGTGATCGACCCGGACAACAGCCACGCCTTTTATCAATTGGCCTGCGCTTGCACAGCCCTACAACAATACGAGGAAGCGGTGCGTTATCTGGGTGAAACGCTGACCCGTTCCGAAACCTATCGCGAAGATATCGCCAAGGAACCCGCATTACAGCCCTTACACGATTTTGCACCGTTCAGAAAGCTTTTACTGCTCAATGAGGAGTAGCAGACGGGTTGGATTGAATGCAATAAAGGCCACCCATTGAAAACATCAACATGATTTTCAGCTTCATCTTTTTTCTCGGCGTGTTTGTCATCATCGGTATCAGTTCCCTGTTTCTGAGCCGCGACACCAAAAAAGACTATTACCTGGCCAGCGGCTCGGTGCATCCCGCTCTGGCCGGACTGTCAGCGGTCGCCACCAATAACAGCGGATACATGTTCATCGGCGTGATCGGCTACACCTATCCCAACTTCGTCACCTAATAACGAAGTTCCCCGCCATTTCAATCAGTTAAAAATTTTAACTACTGTCGGTTGGCACTACAGATTTTTTGCTGTTCACGA
>PGZD01000099.1 GCA_002843155.1 Gammaproteobacteria bacterium HGW-Gammaproteobacteria-3 | reverse complement strand
AAAGAGCCATTGATTTTAAACATCTTTTTTTGCGAAATATCACCAAAAAACTGAATATCAATGACTTAGAGGGGTTTTGGTGACGAAGTTAGGTTAAGACATTCTTGGACGGGTAAAAAACTATTCGATATTTTGAATCTGCTCGCGCATTTGTTCGATCAATACTTTCAGGTCGATGGCGATACCGGTCATTTCCCTATCGGCGGATTTGGAGCCTAAAGTGTTGGCTTCGCGGTTCATTTCCTGCATCAGAAAATCCAGGCGGCGACCGACCGGCTCGGTTTCGCCGAGAATTCGCAAAACTTCGTTGATATGGGTTTCCAAACGGTCCAGTTCTTCCTCGACATCGAGTTTTTGTGTGAGCAGCACCAACTCTTGTTCAAGCCGGTCAAAATCCGGTTCGGCGACCAGCTCGTGAATTTTGATTTTGAGCCTGTCCCGAATGTGTATCAGCACTTCCGGCATACGCCGGTGCGCCGCCGCGACCAAGCTCTGCATTTTCCGGCAGCGCTCCTGCACCAGCACGGCGAGTTGCGCCCCTTCCCGTTCGCGGACTTCGAGCATTGTCTGCAAGCTGCGTCTGGCCAGATCGACAATGCCCTGGGCCAGTTGTTCGGCATCGATTTCTGTTTCCTGTTGTATGCCCGGGAAAGCCAATACGTCCAGCGCCGAAAAAGGCCGAGCGCTGGGCATCATGGTTTGTATCGCATCGGTGGCGGCAAGTAGCGCTTTGACTGCATCCTTGTTGACGCTCAACGTTTGCCCCATGTGCGGCGATTTTTTAAAACTGATGGCGCATTCGATTTTGCCGCGTCCCAGTTGCTCGGCAATGGCGCTACGCAAAGGCGCTTCGATAAAGCGCAAACGTTCCGGTACTTTCAGGGTGATGTCACAATAACGGTGATTGACCGAGCGTAATTCACAGCTCAGCGTCAGATTGTCGATTTGCGCTTCATGGGCGGCAAATGCCGTCATACTTCTGATCATTTTTCACCTATAATTAATGGGTCTTTGTGCAAGGTTATCAGATGGCTGAATATTACGACCCGGAAACGTATCCTAAGGAATGGAATTATCTTCAGTCCGGCACCATTATAGACGACTATATGGTCGAACGGCAGTTGGCGCATGGCGGTTTCAGCTCCGTTTATCTGGCGCGTCGGCGGGCGGACCAGATCCAGGTGGCCATCAAGGAATATCTGCCCCGGAAATTGGCGCATCGGACCTGGAATAATCAGGTCGTTGCCAACAGCAACGAAGCCAAGACTTTATTCAGGCATGGCCGTGCCCTGTTTTTTGAAGAGGCGAAAGTTCTGGCCGATTTGAAACATCCGAATATTGTCGAAGTGGTCAATTTTTTTCAGGCCAACGCCACTGTGTACATGGTCATGACTTACAACTATGGCGTTACGCTGGATAAAATCCTGCAACATAAGACGCTGGAGATAACGGCGGATTTTTTACTCCAGGTCTTCAGCGCCTTGCTGTCGGGCGTCGATTTCGTGCATCAGCGGCAAAGCATACACCTGGATATCAAACCCGCCAATATTCTGATACGTCCCGGCAACGATCCGGTGCTTCTGGATTTTGGCGCAATTCAGCCTTATCCGAATCCGCAACGGCACAAGCAAAGTAAAGTGTTGACCAAAGGTTTTTCGCCCATCGAGCAATACAGCGATAAAGATTCATTGGGCCCCTGGACCGACCTTTACGCCATCGGCGCCAGTCTGCGCGCCTGTCTTGATTACAAGGCCCCGGCGCCGGCGCCTGACCGCTATCATAACGACACTTTAATGCCAGCGGCCAAAGCCCACAAAAAAAAATTCCCGGCCGCTTTTTTGCAAGCCATCGACTGGGCCATGGCCGTTAAACCGGAGGAGCGGCCCCAATCGGTGACCGAATTCATGAAAGCATTGACCGCTTGAACGCCTGCCCTAAAATCAACACCGAAAAGGCGAGCGTTTCAGGTATACTGGCCGGATTTTTACTTAAGAGTGGCAGCATGAGACCCAGCGGAAGAAATCCTGATCAACTACGAGAAATTAAATTCACCTGTGCCTTTACCAAGCATGCGGAAGGCTCCGTGCTGGTGGAATTCGGCGATACCCGCGTACTGTGCACCGCCAGTGTCGATAATTTTGTACCGCGCTTTTTAAAGGGCAAAGGCGAAGGCTGGATCACCGCCGAATACGGTATGCTGCCGCGTTCCACGCATGAGCGCATGGGACGCGAAGCCAGTCGCGGCAAACAGGGCGGGCGCACCCTGGAAATTCAGCGGCTGATAGGCCGGTCCTTGCGGGCGGCGGTGGATTTGCGCGCCTTGGGTGAAAATCAGATTACTATCGACTGCGACGTTTTGCAGGCGGATGGCGGCACCCGCACTGCGTCCATCACCGGCGGCTTTGTCGCGCTGTCGCTGGCGGTTAAAAAAATGCTGGCGAATAAAAAAATCAAGAAAAACCCCATTCACGGCCAAGTCGCTTCGGTGTCGGTCGGTATTTTTAACGGTGTGCCGGTGCTCGATCTCGATTATGCCGAGGACAGCAACGCCGAAACCGACATGAATGTCGTGATGAACGATGCCGGGGCTTTCATTGAAGTTCAGGGCACGGCCGAAGGCCATGCCTTCCGTAAGGAAGAGCTGGACGCCATGCTGGCGCTGGCAAACGGCGGCATTCTGCATTTGCTGGAAAAACAGCGCGAAGTTTTGGAAAACTGCTGAATGTCTTTGTTACCTTCGCAACAAATTGTACTCGCCAGCGGCAATGCCGGAAAAATAAAGGAAATCCAGGCTATCATGGCCGCGCACACTATCGTGCCACAGGCGCAATTCAACGTGCCCGAAGCCGATGAAACCGGTGCGACCTTTATTGAAAACGCCATTTTAAAAGCCAGAAATGCCGCCCTGCACACAGGACTTCCCGCCATTGCCGATGACTCGGGGCTGGTGGTCGATGCCCTCGGCGGTGAGCCCGGCGTCATTTCGGCGCGCTATGCAGGCCCTGCCGCGACTGCTGCCGATAATGTGGCAAAATTATTGGCGGAGCTTAAAGGCGTTCCGGCAGCACAGCGCAGCGCGCGTTTTATCTGTGTCATCGTGTTGATGGAACATGCGCTGGACCCCTGCCCGAAAATTGCCCAAGGCGTCTGGGAAGGCCGCATTCTGGAACAGCCGACCGGCGCTAACGGTTTCGGCTACGACCCGGTATTCTGGGTACCGGAATACGATTGCTCATCCGCCCAATTGTCTGCACAAACTAAAAATTCACTCAGCCATCGCGGTGGCGCTCTGCGCGCTCTGCTGGCGCTGAACTGAGTTTTATCGGCTGCGGAGCGGGGCGAAGTATAATCGCCTTACCCTCTTTTAAAACGGCTTAAAGTGAGATCGGTAAGCCAATGAAAAGATTTTTTTTACTCATCCTGTCGATCTGGCATCAACAGCTCAAGCTTTATATCGCAACTGCCGCTATTGGCGCTGCCATCGGTATTTTTGTACTGGCGCCGAGTTATGATTACATCAGTATGCGTGAATCGGGAGCCGATCCGCTCTCGTCAATTCGCTATATGGTTGGTCTGGTTAATGACGTGCTAATGGGAAAAAGCTCGCACGACAATTTTTTAATGGTGACTTTTTATGCGGAAATCGGTGCGATGCTCGGACTGTTTTCTTTGGTCATGTATAAAATCATACATAAAAGACTGACTCATATCGATTACCTGAAAGCGGAACTGAACAAGGATTTACCGTCGATTATCAGACAGGGGGAAGGCCCTTATCTGGAATTCAAGGCGTCGATGCGCTGGGATTTGATTGAAGCGCGCGTTAATCGCGCGCTCGAAACCGTGGTACTCAAAACACTGGCGGGCTTTTTGAACAGCTCTGTCGGCGGCACGTTGTTGATTGGTGTTGCTGACAATGGCGAGATTCTGGGTCTTGAAAATGATTATCAAACGCTGAAAAAGCCAGGTCAGGATGGCTTTGAACAAACGGTGATGACGGCCGTTTCAACCAATCTGGGAGGCGATCTATGCACTTTCGTACATATTTTGTTTCATGTCATCGACCACAAAGATGTCTGCCGTATTATCGTTTCGCCTGCCAACAGACCGGTATTTTTAACGCAAGCCAATACGCCGAAATTTTTCGTCAGAACCGGAGGCGCAACGCGCGACCTGAATATTCAGGAGGCTTTGGACTACATTGGCGGAAGGTGGCGGCACATAAAATGATTATGCCATTACATTTGCCGATCGCACTGCGCACCGGCAGGACGACATTAGCAAAACATTTTTCAACACCATGACATTGACAAGCTTACTCGATGCACAGTTACAGCGCCTGCCCGATGACTTGAGAGGCGATCTGGAAGCCACCCTACGGCAATGGGATGAAAAAAACGCCGAATGGGCCGACGGCAGACGCTGCCCTGAGCCGGTGCTGGCGTCCCTGGCGCAAGTGTGGCTGTGCAGCGCTTTTGTCGCAGAAAGCTGTAGCCGTTATCCCGCCCTGCTGTTCGATTTGATTGAGTCCGGGGATTTATTGACGGCTTACGAACCCGGCGCTTATAGCGCCCGCGCACCTTTGACGGTTGCCGACGAAGCTGAACTGATGAGCGTGTTACGGCATTACCGGCGCCGGGAAATGGTCAGGATAGCCTGGCGCGATCTGGCCGGCTGGGCGCCGCTGCAAGAAACCTTGTCCGAATTGAGCGCCTTGGCTGAATTTTGCGTGCGCCATGCGCTGGATTTTTTATACCGGAAGGCCGTCGCACAAAAAGGCGTGCCCCGGCTCGCTAACGGTCAGCCGCAGCAGCTTGTGGTGCTGGGCATGGGTAAATTAGGTGCGGGCGAGCTCAATTATTCGTCCGATATTGATTTGATTTTCGCTTTTGCCGAAGACGGCGTTTTAGCCGACAGAAAACAGACCCGCTATGGCGAGTTCTTCACCCGAATCTGCCGCAGTCTGATCAAGGTTCTGGATGAAATCACCGTGGACGGTTTTGTTTTCAGAACCGATGTGCGCTTGCGGCCTTTCGGCGACAGCGGCCCGCTGGTCATGACGTTCGAGGGCATGGAGCATTATTATTTGACGCAGGCGCGGGAATGGGAGCGTTATGCGATGGTCAAGGCGCGGCAGATAGCGGGTGATCCCGTTACCGGCCCGCAATTGATGGCCCTGCTGCATGCTTTTGTTTATCGCAGGTATCTGGATTATGGCGCGTTTGAAGAGTTGCGCTCGCTGAAATATAAAATCACCCAGGAATTGCAACGCAAAGACCGCCTGGAAAATATCAAGCTCGGCCCCGGCGGTATCCGGGAGATCGAATTTATCGGCCAGGCTTTTCAACTGATTCGCGGCGGTCAGGAAAAAGCGCTGCAACAGCGCGAAATTCTGGCTGTGCTGCACAAACTGGGCGAATTGTCGCTGTTGACCGAAGACGACGCCAGGCAATTGATCGCTTGTTATGGTTTTTTGCGGCGCGTGGAAAACCATATCCAGCAATATCAGGACCGGCAGACGCACGATTTGCCGACCGACCCGAAAATCCGCTCGATTCTGGCCTTTTCCTTAGGCTTTGCCGATTGGGACTGTTTCAAATCGGAACTGCAACGGGTGCGGACACAGGTTCACGCAGTGTTCGACGAGGTATTTTCGTTATCCAAACAAGATCAGCGAAATCTTCCTATCGAAGCGCTCTGGGTCGGCGCCGCCGACGATAACGAACTGATCGGGCAACTCGATACACTGGGTTTTGTTCACAGCCAAAACGCACTGGCACAGATAAGGGAATTTAAAAATTCAGCCGCCGTCAGGCGTCTGACAGCCAAAGGCGCCGGTGTTCTGGACCGGTTGATGCCGCAATTGATCGATGCTGTCCGGCAGGTGGACAACCGCGACGAAACCCTGACACGGATTTTGCGCTTGTTTGAGGCGGTGGCCGGGCGCACGGTCTATCTGGCGTTATTAGCGGAAAACCCCGATGCCTTGACGCAATTGATCAAACTGTCGGCAGCAAGCCCCTGGATTTGCCACTATCTGGCACTGTATCCGGTTTTGTTCGACGAACTGCTCGATACCCGCACTTTGTATGAACCTTTGAACAAACCGGCGCTGAGCCGGGAATTACAAACCCTGCTGAGCGAAATCGAGACGCGGGATGTCGAGCAGCAAATGATGGTGCTGAGAAAATTCAAGCATATCAATCTGCTCAGAGTGGCGGCCGCCGATATTATGGGCGTCATTCCGGTTATGGTGGTCAGCGATTATCTGACCTATATCGCCGAAACCGTGCTGGAGCAAGTGCTGGCCTTGTCCTGGCGCTTTCTTGTCGACAGGCATGGCCTGCCGTCGGGCGCTAACGAGCAGGCCAACGGTTTCGGCATACTGGGCTTCGGCAAACTCGGCGGCATTGAACTGGGCTATGGTTCCGATCTCGACATGGTGTTTTTGTACGATTGCGCCGATACCCACGCCATGACCGATGGCGCCAAAGCCATCAGTTGCTCGCATTTCTACGGGCGTCTGGGACAAAAAGTCATGCACATGCTCAATACCCGAATGCTTTCGGGCATTCTTTATGAAGCCGATATGCGCTTGCGTCCGAGCGGCAATGCCGGCTTGCTGGTAACGCATGTCAGGGTTTACGAAGATTATTTGCGCGACAATGCCTGGACTTTCGAACATCAGGCGTTGGTCAGAGGCCGCTTTATCGCAGGCGACCCGGCGCTTAAAAAGAAATTTGAAGCCATTCGCAGAAGGATTTTATGCCTACCCAGAGAGCACGAAACTTTAAAAAAAGAAGTCCGCGACATGCGCGAAAAAATGCGCGAAAATCTGGCAACCAAAGAACCCGGACGCTTTGACTTGAAACAAAGTAAAGGTGGTATTGCCGATATTGAGTTTATAGTACAATTCGCCGTTTTGGATCAGGCCGCCAAAACGGCGGCGCTGGTGACCTATACCGACAATGTCCGCTTGCTGGACGGCCTGGCGCACTACGGCTATATGCCGGAAGAAGTGGCGGCGGCGCTGAAACAGGCCTATTGCAGCTACCGCGACGCGGGCCATAAACAAGCCCTGCAAGACAATCAAGCCACTGTTTGCGCTGATGAATTTGCTGATAACATAGCCTTGGTGGAGCGCTTGTGGCACGAATACATGGCATAGAATTTATTAAAGCTGAGCTGGAGACAGAATATGACGATGGACGATAGAGACGGTTTCATTTGGCTGGATGGCCAATGGCTTGAATGGCGCGAAGCCAAGGTGCATGTATTGACGCATACCCTGCATTATGGCCTCGGCGTGTTCGAGGGAATCAGGGCTTATCATGCGGAGCAAGGTACGGCGGTCTTCAGAATGCAGGAGCACACGGAGCGCTTGTTTCGTTCCGCACATATCATGAATATGCCCATGCCTTTCAGCAAGGACGAGTTGAATCAAGCCCATCTGGCGGCGGTCAGCAAAAACAATCTGGACAGCGCCTATATCCGCAGCATGTGTTTTTACGGCTCGGAAGGCATGGGGCTCAGAGCCGATAATCTCAAGGTACACGTCATGGTCGCGGCCTGGCCCTGGGGTTCTTATCTGGGCGCTGAAAGCATAGAGCAAGGCATTCGCATCCGCACCTCGTCTTATGTCCGCAATCATCACAACAGCAGCTGCAAGAAGCCCTGGCGACCGGTTACGATGAAGCGCTGATGCTCGACCATGAAGGCTTTGCCGCCGAAGGCAGCGCCGAAAATCTGTTCATTGTGCGCAAGGGTATCATTTACACGCCGGAAACGACTTCCGCACTTGAAGGCATCACCCGCGACAGCGTCATTACCATCGCCCGGGAACAAGGCTTTGAAGTCATTGAAAAACGCATCACCCGGGACGAAATCTATGTGGCCGACGAAGCTTTTTTTACCGGCTCGGCCGCCGAAGTCACGCCCATCCGGGAACTTGACGGCAGGATCATAGGGGCGGGAGCGCGCGGCCCCATCACGCTGCAATTACAGGCTTTATACTTTGATTATGTGCATGGCAGAAGAGCCGACCATCAGGATTGGTTGAGCTATGTGCGTTGAACACAGATAAATGAAAATCTGCCAAATCGTCGCCAGTTCAGGCAGCGGCGGGCTGGAAAAACATGTTCTGGAATTATGCAATGAAATGGCTAAAACCGAACAGGTCAGCTTGATCGCGCCGCCTGAAATGCGCGAACAGTTAGCCTCCGCAGTCACTTTCATTCCCATCGACTTCAACCGCAGCCGCTATCATCCCTTGTTGTTATGGGACGTGCTGCGAGCCATCCGGGCGGGTGATTTTGACATCGTGCACAGCCAGGCTTCCAAGGCATCCAGTGTGCTTGCGACTTTGCAAGCCTGGATTCCCGGCGTCACGGTGGGCACTATCCATAACAATAAAGCTCAACGGGCCGCCTTGTTCGCGAAACTGTCCGCCGTCATCGCGGTAAGCCACGGTGCCTCGGCAATCATTCCAAAATCCGTACCGGTATCGGTTGTTTATAATGGCGTCAAGACACCTGAAGTCGGCAACGCATACAATAAAGGACAACTGTGCGCGCTGTTCAATATCGACCGTCATAAACCTTTGCTGTGCAGTGTAGCGCGGCTGGTTCCGGCCAAAGGCTTCGATTTGCTGATCGAGGCCATGGCAGGTGTCGATGCCAATTTGCTGATTGTCGGTGACGGCATTTTGCAAGACACTTTGCAAGCACAAATCGACCGTTTGCAGTTACAGACACAAGTCAAGCTGGCAGGCCACAGAAACGATGCCCTGGCGCTCATGGCGGGTGTTGACGGCGTGATTATCGCATCGAGAAACGAGGGCTTCTCCTATGTTTTCGCCGAAGCCCTGCTGCTGGGCAAAGCCATACTCTCAACCGATGTGCCGGTAGCCAATGAAATACTGGACTCGGCGCTGATCATGCCCAAAAACGCCGAATCGATTCGCGCCAAACTCAATGAATGGGTGTTTGCCCCCGCCATCTGGCACCAACGCATGGCTCCGGCCTGGGCTTGCGCTCAGGAAAAATTCAGCCTTGAAGCCATGGCCGCCAATACGCTGGCAGTCTATCGAACAACGCTGACAAAGCGGGGCGCATAGGCGGATTTAATCGATTCAATAACGTTTTTAGGATACCCTGCCAAATGAAAATACTCGCAGCAAGCATTGTTATCGGTCTGATTATGTTGTTTTTTCTGGATGCGGCATTAAAGATCGAAAACCTGAACCAGGAAATGCTGATTCATAACACGCTCCGGTTTTTTACGGGTTTTTTCATTCTGGGTATTCGGGTTTGGTATAAGCGCAGTCTCAAGCTCGGGCTGGCGCTGTATATCATCCTGGCCTTGCTGCTAACCGACAGTATCATGGATTTCTTGCGCGAAATTAACAATTTCAGACTGGAAATGCTTTTTCATGATTCATTTATGGTGCTTTGGGGCGCGGTTATCGGTTATTTTTATACCCCGAGGATTAAAAAAACGTCCAGATGCCAGTCTGCCTTGAAGCGCTAACGGTCATGGTTCAACTTATTTTTCATCCTGAGATTGGAAATAAGCAGGGTTAATTCAATTGGCCGCTTCAAAGTATCAAGGCACGTCCGTCAAATCTTCACCGCAAATATGGATTTATGCGGATCGCTTGAAAGCCGACCCGGAACGAAAGGCATAAAGTGAAGGGGCTAACCCGTTTTGCCTTTTCGAATGTTTGGCGGCTGATCGCCGAGGCCGCACTCAATGAGGATTTTGATAAGGTTTGCCCCAAACCGGGCAAACCCACGAAAAATTCTCTGGTGGCGGTGTTGTTACGCAGGGTGGCCTGATTAGTTTTTAGGAAACTTCAAGCAGTAAAAAGAATCCTGCTAATTGAGCTAGGATTGCTTCAAATGGTATGATTGCCACGATTGGCAATTAACCTGGGAACAAGGCTATTTTAAACTTCGTAAAAAAAATAATAAATTGGGTTGGCGAGCCTAAGTTTGACGCAGCGGATGCGCCGGTGCAGGCTGATAGTCTGCCGAAAGTGTATGCGCGTGCCGAGCACAATATTTCAAGGACCCAGGTCAGCGAAAATGCTTTGAAGGTTCTGTACCGGCTCAAAAAAGCCGGTTTTGAAGCGTATCTGGTGGGCGGCTGTGTGCGCGACTTGTTGCTGGGCCGGGAGCCGAAAGATTTTGATGTGGTCACAGACGCGCATCCCGAGCAGGTCAGAAAAGTGTTTCGAAACTGTCGCCTGGTGGGGCGGCGTTTTCGTTTAGCGCATGTTTATTTTGGCCGCGAAATTATTGAAGTCGCCACGTTCCGGGGCGCGGGTGACGAGCAAAACGATAGCCAGATACAAAATGATGATGAAGGACGGCTGTTGCGGGACAATGTTTATGGCTCGATAGAAGAGGACGTTCGGCGCCGGGACTTTACCGTCAATTCGCTGTATTACAATATTCGCGATTTTTCGGTGATCGATTATGTCGGCGGTATGCAGGATCATGCCGAAGGGATACTGCGGCTTATCGGCGATCCCGAAACACGGTTTCGCGAAGATCCGGTGCGTATGCTCAGGGCCGTGCGCTTTGCCGTGAAACTGGGTTTTAAGATTGATCCTGGCTGCGAAAAACCGCTGCATGAGCTGGCGGATTTGCTTTATAACATTCCGGCGGCGCGCCTGTTCGATGAGGTTTTAAAGTTGTTTTTGTCGGGAGGCGCGTTGCAAACATTTGAAATGCTGCGGCATTATGGCTTGTTTCAAGCCCTGTTTCCGGCTGTCGAACGCAGTCTCGAAGTTGAAGAAGAGAGTTTTCCCCGGCTGTTTTTGGTCAAGGCACTGGAAAACTCGGATACCCGCATCGCCGAAGGTAAAACGGTAACAGCGTATTTTTTGTTTTCGGCTTTTTTATGGGATGCGGTCAGAACCCAGGCGCAAGCATTCATACGGGTGGGCGTGGCGACTAATATCGCGTTTCAGGATGCCGCCAATGCCGTCATTTCGGAACAGATCAAGCGCATTGCTTTTCCGCGTCGAATTACCCTGGCCATGCGTGAAGTCTGGATCTTGCAATCCCGTTTCGAGCATCGGCAAGGCAGTCGTCCGTTCCGATTGTTAAGCCATCCCCGGTTCCGGGCGGCTTATGATTTTTTATTGTTGCGTATCGCCACGGAAGGTGTTGATCCTGAATTAGGCGAGTGGTGGACAAAATTTCAGGTGGCCGATGAGGATGAGCAAAAAACGATGCTGAAAGCGTCGCCAAAGCCAAGGCGCAAGCCTTTTAAAAAACGTTCCGGCGCTGTTAAATCCCGGCCTGACAATTCGCTGCGCGATTAGCCGTGGTATGACTCATTTCAATGATAAACAGCCGGTTACCGTCTATATCGGTCTGGGCAGTAATCTGGAACATCCCGCGCGACAAATCCTTCTGGCGCGCTCGGCCATAGCTGCATTGGTTGGCGTCGATGAGCTGGCGTTTTCCAGTTTGTACAGCAGTCCGCCCATGGGTCCCCAGGATCAGCCCGACTATGTCAATGCCGTGATGGCGGTAACGACGAGGCTGGAACCTGCTGAATTGCTGCGGTGTCTGCAGCGTATCGAACGGGAGCAGGGACGGGTCAGAAAAGAACAGCGCTGGGGTGCCCGGACACTGGATCTGGATTTATTGCTGTATGCCGACCGGCAGCTTGAGGAGCCTGACTTGATCGTGCCGCATCCGGGTTTGGTCGAGCGTGCTTTTGTTTTGTATCCCTTATCCGAAATAGCGCCTGATTTGCAGGTTCCGGGGCGGGGCGCGCTTGCCGACTGGCTGGCGCGCTGCCCTGCGGACGGTTTGCGGCGGCTGGCTTGAATGAATTCTTCTGCGCTTAAGCCGATCACGATCGACAGCTTGCAGGCAATGAAGCTGCGTGGCGAAAAAATAAGCTGTTTAACGGCTTATGACGCCAGTTTCAGTGCCTTGATCGACAAGGCGGGCGTGGACGTCATTCTGGTTGGCGATTCCTTAGGCATGGTGATTCAAGGGCATACGACAACAGTCCCGGTGCTGATGGATACCATGGTTTACCATACTCGCTGCGTCAGCCGTGCCAGGGAGCGAGCGCTGGTGATTGCCGACCTGCCTTTTTTAAGTTATGCGACAGAGGCCGCTGCCGCTGTAAATACCGCCCGATTGATGCAGGATGGCGGTGCGCACATGATAAAGCTGGAAGGCGCCCGGCCCGATTTGGTCGCTTTTCTGGTCGAACAGGGCGTTCCGGTCTGTGGCCATCTGGGTTTGCAACCACAATCCATTAACCGGCTCGGCGGCTATAAAGTGCAGGGCCGCGCTCCGGTCGATGCCGATAAAATCATGCAGGATGCGCTTGCACTGGAAGCTGCGGGCAGCAGCCTGCTGGTGCTGGAGTGTGTTCCGGCAAGTTTGGCGGGCGCTATCAGTCAACGTTTAAAAATTCCGGTTATCGGAATTGGCGCGGGGCTTGATTGCGACGGCCAGGTTTTGGTGCTGTATGATGTATTGAATATCGGCATCGGCAAACGGCCTCGTTTTTCCAGGGATTTCATGCAGGGAGCGGGCAGTATCGAAGCGGCGCTGCAAAATTATCACAAAGCTGTGAAAAATACCGAATTCCCCGCCATCGAACACAGTTTTTAACGATTATGCTGAGCTTGACGACCGTTGAATCATTGCGCGAGGCCGTTAAAACCTGGCGGACGAAAGGAAATTGCATTGCCCTGGTGCCTACCATGGGTAATTTACACGCAGGACATGTAAAGCTGGTTGAGGCGGCCCGAAAAAAAGCCGATAAAGTGGTGGTGAGTATTTTTGTCAATCCAACCCAGTTTGGCGCCGGTGAAGATTATGAGACTTATCCCCGGACGGAAAAGGAAGATAAGCGCAAGCTGGAGGCGGCAGCAGTCGATGGCGTGTTTTTACCGTCAGTCCGGCAGATGTATGAACCTGACGCCGGAACGGTGGTTTCGGTGCCGACTTTGTCTGGTGTTTATTGCGGAGCTTCAAGACGGGGGCATTTTGACGGTGTGGCGACGGTGGTAACCAAATTATTCAACTTGGTGCAGCCGGATAGCGCCTTTTTTGGTGAAAAGGATTTTCAGCAATTGGCTGTCATTCGCGCGCTGGTCAGGGATTTGAATTTTCCGGTAACGCTTCATGGTGTCGTTACGGTCCGGGAGGCCGACGGTTTGGCAATGAGTTCGCGTAATAGCTATTTAAGCGCACAGCAAAGACAGGTCGCGCCCTTACTGTATCAGGCCTTATGTCAGGCGCGCACGACGATATTGTCGGGTGCATCGGCAAGAGCCGATATCGAGCGTCAGGCTGTGCTGTTTTTACAGGAAGCAGGATTCCAGCCCGAATACTTTTCAGTATGCCGCGCCAGTGATTTAAAGCCTGCGGCGGACACCGATACCGAACTGGTCATACTGGCTGCGGCAAAACTCGGTACTACGCGTTTGATTGATAATGTTTGCTTTTCCAGATAAAGTTTCATCAAGGTCGGGTAAAGCCGGGCTTTTTTTCGAAGTTGATGAATTTGTCGAATTAAGTGATAATGATTGGTTATTAACAGTATTTTAAGTTGTTACCTTATGCAAACTACAATGCTTAAAGCCAAGTTGCACAGAGCTACCGTGACTTTTTCGGAGCTAGGGTACGAAGGTTCTTGTGCTATCGCAAGTGATATCCTCGACCATGCCGGTATCAGAGAGTACGAGCAGATACAGATATACAATATCAACAATGGCGAGCGTTTTACGACCTATGCGATTCGTGCGCAAGCCGGTTCCGGTATTTTTTCAGTCAATGGCGCGGCCGCGCGCTTGGCCTGTCCCGGCGATTTAATCATAGTCTGTGCATACGCTGTGCTCGACCCGAAAGAATTGGCCGACTACAAACCAACCCTGGTTTATTTCAATGAAAAGAACGAAATTATCCGTTCCAGTCATTCCATTCCCGTGCAAGCGGCTTAACCCAGCTTTAACAAATGTAGTGCCTACGGCCTACACTATTGAAATAAAATAAGTAACTATTCAGCCTATCATCCTGATTGAGCGATGCGTTTGTCTGTAGGGTAAGCTATGCCGCAGCCACCTTTAGGCTTGTAGCCACGCTGAGCGGCTTTGATCGGGTCAGAGGAGGCCGAAGCCTCCGTCTGCCCACAGAACCGTGCTTACGGGTGTGTACACGGCTCCTCACTCAAGATAGACCCATTGAGTCACGTCAAACCAGTGTGCGAGCTTTTGGTCGGATCGAATGGCTTGTTCTTTAACCTCTATAAACCACTGCTTAGCCTAACTTCGTCACCAAAACCCCTCTAAGTCATTGATATTCAGTTTTTTGGTGATATTTCGCAAAAAAAGATGTTTAAAATCAATGGCTCTT
>PGZD01000025.1 GCA_002843155.1 Gammaproteobacteria bacterium HGW-Gammaproteobacteria-3 | reverse complement strand
GACATAAGGGGCTACTTGCTCCGCCAGGGCGACGGTCGCGTCGAAATCCAGTGAATCTAATGCCATTTGAATTAATGGTTTTGACATGATATTTGCTCCGATGAGTTAATTATTTTTAATTACATAATCTTTATGCGGACGTAACTGTAAAGTAGAAAAGGGCGGAATGTCAATGCAAAATCATTGTTCAAGCGGCTTGAGAAAGTTATTGACTGGCGTTGTGACAGGGCAACAATTACTAAATGCTGTCAGGTTTTTGATCATCAGGTTGCGTCGGAAAAGATTTTTCCAGTTCGTTGTTGAATTCGTCCATTTGTCTTTCCAGTTTACTGCCGAACGATTCAAGTTCCTGTTCGATTTTCGGTATGGCTTGTTCAAGTTGTTTGTTGAGTTTATCGCCCAGGTTTTGCAGGCTTCTGAAAAAACCGGCAAAAGGGTTTTTCGATAAATTACTTGAAGTTTGCCGATAATCAATTTTCCACTGATTATTTTTTCTGATTAGAACGGTCGAAAAAGTATTGGCGGTTTCGGTTGGGGTTGAGTCGTTCGGCGTGTGAATCAAGGTTTCTACTGTTGCATGGTCGCCATCGATGACAATCTGGCCGATTTTGATAGCTGCGTTGTCCAAGGCGATAGAGGGAGAGGAGACCAGGTCACGGCTGTCTTCAGTTGCGTATTTTTTCGCTTTTTCTGTATCGCCATGGGCTAGGGCGACCCAGAAAGCCAGCGTTATCTGCTCAGGTGTTTCCTGTGTTACACAGCCCGTTAACATCAGGTAAAGCAAAAGCCCGGCAGAAGCCGGGCTGAATAGGCTGATAAAATGTTTAGTCATCGCCGCCAAATACGCCCAAAATTTGGAGCAGGCTCAGGAACAGGTTGTAGATGGAGATATACAAAGAGATAGTGGCCAGGATGTAGTTGGTTTCACCGCCGTGGATAATGGCGCTGGTCTGGAACAAAATCATGCCTGACATCAGAAGAATGAACATGGCTGATACTGCCAGTGATAGCGCAGGTATGGCGAAGAAAATCGCGCCGATTCCAGCGAGAAATGCGACCAGAATTCCGATCATCAGGAAGCCGCCTAAAAAACTGAAATCCTTGCGGCTGGTTAGAGCGTAAGCGGAAAGGCCGAGGAAAATGACGCCGGTGCCGCCCAGCGCAGTCATGACCAGTTCATGGCCGTTGCTGAAAGCATTGAGGTAGATATTTATAATAGGTCCCAGGGTCAAGCCCATAAAGCCGGTAAGGGCAAAGACAAAAACCAGCCCCCAGGCGCTATTGCTGAATTTCGAGGTTAAAAACAATAGGCCGAAATAACCAATCAGGGTCACAATCATGCCAAGAGGCGGCAGATTCAGCGCCATGGCAAGACCTGCTGTCAGGGCACTGAACAACAAGGTCATGGATAACAATAGATAAGTGTTCTTCAATACTTTGTTGGTCGCCAGGATGCTGGCTTGCGGACGAGTTGTAACAGTATTCAATCTCATGGTATGTTTCCTGTTGAAAAATTAAGGTTAAGGTCAGCGGTAGACCGTGATAGAGTTAAAAAAGTTTCCGGACACATATTTAAGTTAAATTCGGCACGATTTTAAATTATTTTATTTCAATAGCATAGGCCGTAGGCACTACATTTGCTAAAGCTGGGTTAAAATTGTAAAGAGGGCAGGTATTTTGCTCATCCCCCCGGGCGGCGCCATGAGCTTGTGCCGAAATTTGAAGTGCGAAATGTATATATTCAGCGCTTCATTTGTATCCACCCTCATGAGCCTTGGCCTTGCAGCGATTTGCCTTGGGTTTTTAGGCAAAGATGGGTGTTCATACATTTTTCGCTTTCTGATATTATACACAGCCTAAATTCAGATACTTCAATCAACTCTAAAATACTTGGTAAATATTATGACTTTTGTAGTCACAGAGAACTGTATTAAATGTAAGTATACCGATTGTGTCGATGTGTGTCCCGTTGACTGTTTTCATGAAGGCCCTAATTTTCTCGTCATAGATCCTGATGAATGTATTGATTGCACACTGTGTGAGCCTGAATGCCCGGCCAATGCAATTTATGCCGAGGACGAGCTGCCGGAAGGACAGGAAGCATTCATTAAAATCAATGCGGATCTTGCCAAAACCTGGCCGGTAATCGATGCTGTAAAACCTCCTCTTCCGGATGCGGATGACTGGAATGGGAAACCTGGTAAGACAGCTTTACTTGAAGAGTGATTATTCAAGAGTAAACCATTGACTGGTCTTCGAAATACCTGCGTTTGCTCAATTATTTTTCGGATAACTCTATTTAATCAATGCGCAGAGAAATGATATGTTGGAATATGATGAAAAACGCAATTATATTCGGATGAATGTCGAGTGTGAACTTACCTATAAACTTGTTGATTCCAATGATATTTTTAAGGGCACCTGCACATCGATCAGCGGTGCGGGTATCTCTTTTCTTGCCGACCTTTCATTCGAGCCGGGTAAGGCTATGGAAATTAATATAACGCCTAAAAATACAATCACGCCGCCGATGACTGCTTATATACAAGTGGTCAGGGCTACAAAGCAAGACGATGGGCGGTATGAGGTTGCCGGAGCAATCAAAAGTATAAAAGATAACTAATATTCTTTTCTGTCTATTGCTCGGAATTATTTCATGGTCATTCACTAAACTTTGAGCGCTTCAGCAACCCATTTGAATGTATACCATCACCAAAGAAGTCTATTTTTGTTACGGCCATCGGCTGATGAATCATGCAGGGAAATGCCGTAATCTTCATGGCCACAGCGTCAAAGCTGCTATTTCGATCAAGCAGACGCAGCTTAACGAGCAAGGAATGGTCTGCGATTTTTCGGATATCAAACATTGTGTTGAAGCTTATATCGACGAACACTTCGATCATAATTTTTTGTTGCACAAAAACGACCCCATCATTCCGCTATTGAAAGAAAATAACGAGCGTTTTTGGGCGCTGGATGAGCATCCGACGGCGGAAATTCTTGCCAAAATGATTTTTCAATACGTGAAACAACAAAATTTTAATGTCGATCAGGTTGTCTTGTGGGAAACGGCTAGTGCTTGTGCCTGTTACCGGGAAGATTGAATAGCGCTATGATGCAGGTAAATCCGGTCAATAAAGCCATTTGCCTGGAATGGTTGTGCGAATCGAACTATAGAAAACTTTTATTGCTGATTCCGGATTTGCTGAATCTTGGCTCGGTCGCTGTGGGTAAGACAGCGGTACAGCCGGATTTGCAATTGGATGTTATCGAACGCTCGACGCACACTTTGACGATTCGGCTTAATTATCGCTTCAACCTGGGTTCGGGCGATTTTTTGACGCCGGAAATCAAGGTCAGGGTATATCGCGATGTGCAACTGGCTGAGGTCTTATGCGACTGCGTTCGCTTCGATGTTGCCAGGGTTTTTAAAGACCCTGGGAAAACCGGCGAAATTCTCGACTATAAATGGCGGATGAATTATTTTTTGGGAAAATGGCTGGATCACTGTCTGCAAAAAAATTATCGGTTTCCGTCTCTTGGCTCAGCAAAAGAAATGTTGGTTTAAAATGATCAACGCTCAGTAAAATTAGCCTCCAGATTCATCGCTTTTATGATGGTGGCGAGTTCGCTGCGTTGTTTTTTCAGAGGCACAAGTTCTTGCTCCAGAGCCGCAATATTTTCAGCGACACTGTTTTTCGATTGATTGATTTTTTTCAGCATGTGCAAGCGGTTTTCGATTTGTTTCTTGTGATCTTTAATCTGATGCATTAAAGGCGTCAACACACTGTTACTCCAATGAGTGGCATCGGCGTGCGCTTGTTTTAATACGTTTCGGGCTTTGTAAATCAAGGTGCTGTACAGTTTATTGATGACAATGCTTTGTTCGGTCATGGTTGTTTTTGCACTGCTTCTGAAGGCCTCACCTTCTTCAAATATGTGCTCCAACTCGAATTGATATTGTTTGATCGAAAACAACTGCGGTTCGATTTCCTTGAAGCCGTATTCGTCCTGGAATTTTTTGTGTATGGCTTTGATCAATCGCCGGGTTTCGTGGGTGGTATCGACCGCATCCTGCAATAAGTCACGTAAATCATCGAACAATTTGCTGATATTCTGTTTCATGCCATAAGTAGTCAGGCTTTTGGACATGTCTTCGCGCGTTTGTTTTATAATCTCGTCAATTTTTTCCTTGGCTAACGAATCCACCAGTATTTTTGCCTGCACACCAAAAACGCGTCGGCTGGCTTGAAAATTTTCGACATTGATCATGTAATGTTGCTGCCGGTCACGGGTTTCGGCCATGAGTTTGGCGGTCATATCGTGATTATCAAAATCGACTTTTTTGAATTCTTCCAGTTGTTTGGCCGCGTTATTCAGTTTTGAATCAGTCAGATTCGACGATTCGCTGACCAGAAAACCTATATCACGTTTAATGGTATCTATCAGAATGTGTCGCCTTTGCTGCAAAATATCCGCAGACAAGTAATTTTCCAGGGCGCCTAACCGACTTCTTTCAAGCAAAGTTTCATCGGCCTTGACTTTAGCCAGCAAGGCTTGCTTTGCAGAAACCGGAAAAATGGCCGCCTCATCTATTTTCAAGATAGAGGCCGAAGTGGTGATTTGCGATTTGATCGACCCTTCATAGCCCGCTTCCCCGGATAAATCGTCCCACATCGCATCGATTTTGTTCATTACGACGGCCAATCCCTGTTTTGTTTCACCTCGGGCGCTACGGACATGATTGCGCCACATTTCCAGGTCGCTTTTGGTGACGCCGGTATCTGCGGCCAGGACAAAAATGATGGCCTGTGCGCTCGGCAACATATTGAGGGTAAGTTCCGGTTCCGTTCCCAGCGCATTGAGCCCCGGTGTATCGAGGATGGCCAGGCCTTCTTTCAGGAGAGGGTGAGGGAAGCTGATCATGGCGTGGCGCCAACAGGGAATTTCAACCGTTTCCGGGTCGATAATGCCCTGTTCGGCGGCTTGCCTTTCGTTCCATAAGCCCAGTTTGTCAGCGACTTCGCGCGGAACTGTTTTAGTTGCGATCAATTCTCTGAAGGCTTGCTGCATTTGCGTGGGGGACTCGCAATCCAAATCGATTTGAGTCCAGCGTTCGGGATATTTTTTATATTCCGTGAGCGAAATGTCTTCCAATCTGCTTTCGATATTGAGCAGGCGAATATAACTGCCGCCCTGTTCGTCATAAAACAGTTCGGTAGGCGACATAGTTGTGCGGCCTGGCGATGAAGGCAGCAGCCTGAGGCCGGATTCGGCAAAAAACAGGGCGTTGATCAGTTCGGTTTTGCCGCGGGAAAATTCAGCAACAAAAGCCAGAGTGATTCTGTCCGTCTCCAGTCCATTGAGAATGTGTAACAAAGTATCGGTGCTGTGAATATCATTCATGCCATAGCGCCTGCGCCATTCCTGATACATTTCTATTGCTTGTATCAGTTGACCGCGCCATTGTGAATATTCGTGCAGATGTTCTTTAAATTCCTGGTTCTTCATGGCAAGCCTTTTATGCTGTCGCTGGTCTGCAAGAGAGTCGAGTTGTTGGTTAATGGGATTTTCCAGTTAAGTGTAGACTATATCCCGAGAACTGTTGGATTAGCGATGTTAAAATTCGAGACGCTTGGTTAGGAACGTGCATTTTTAACGTGTGCAACTGACTATCGCTAAGTTTGCACGCCTTGAACCCAGCACCTAAATTCCACAGGTTATTGGCTATGCTTTTGCATCATAGCCAATTTAGGTGCGGGGCAAAAATCTTAGCATCGTTGCCCCAAGTTATTTCATGCTCATTCCTTAAATGCCATAAAGCCTTTGGTATTCTTTGATTTTAGCGAGCTGATTTTGGTTTGTGGGTTGTTGCGACAAAAATTCGACAATAGTGTCCAGGGTAATGATGGCAGAGACTTGTATATTAAAGTTTTGACGCACTTCTTGCGTGGCGGAAGTTTGGTTTTGTCCTTGTTCCTGGCGGTCGAGGGCAATCAATACGCCGACTGGCGTTGCCTTGGCCGCGCGGATTATGTCAACCGATTCGCGTACTGAAGTTCCGGCGGTGATAACGTCGTCGAGTATCAAGACCTTGCCGTAAAGGGGAGTCCCGACGATGTGTCCGCCCTCACCATGATCTTTGGCCTCTTTGCGGTTGAAAGCAAAAGGGATGTCGGTTCCGGTGAGCTTGGCATAGGCGATAGCCGTTGCGCTGACTAGCGGAATGCCTTTATAGGCCGGTCCGTACAACACATCGACGGTCTGTTGCGATTGCACCAGGGCTTGTGCGTAAAATTCGCCCAGTCTGGCCAGTCTGGCGCCGGTATTGAACAGGCCGGTATTGAAAAAATAGGGGCTGATGCGGCCGGATTTTAATTGAAACTCGCCGAATTTAAGTACACCGCAAGCGATGGCATAGCGGATAAATTCTTTTTGATAGGCAAGCATTGGGTGTCCGGGTCGTAATTTTAAAGTTAAGATAGTATAACCTGCGTCGTTCAGCATATGAACTTTTCAAGTATGTTATCCAGAAAATACCACCCTTGCTCCGTGCAGCGATAATATCCGTCCTGAAGAACCAGTAAATTATCTTTCAGGCATTGCCCAAGCGCAGGTTCGAGGCTGGCCTTGTCCGAACCGGTGGCTGCACGGTATTGTTCCAGGGTAAAACCTTGTTTCAGGCGCAGGTGATTCATGACAAATTCCAGCGGCAGGTCGGCGCGCGCAAGGCTTGTGTGGTCGCTGTGGCGAGGCTGTGCCAGATATTGCTCGGGGTTTTTGCTTTTAGTGCTACGGACAATGCCTGAGGCACTGCTGATTTTGCCGTGAGCACCGGCGCCTATGCCCAGATAATCGCCGAATTGCCAATAGTTGAGATTATGTCGGCATTCAAAGCCTGGCTTGCTGTAAGCGGAAATTTCATATTGATCATAGCCTTGTTCTGCCAGCAGTTGCTGGCATTGCTGCTGGCTGGAAAAAATGTTTTCATCGCTCGGGAGTTTGGGCGGATATTTGTAAAAATAGGTATTGGCTTCCAGTGTCAGTTGATAAAATGAAATGTGACTGGGGTTCAGGCCAATGGCTGTTTCCAAATCCCTATGACTGCTGTGTTGCCCGGTTTCCGGCAGGCCGAACATCAAGTCCAGATTGAAATTGCTAAAGCCTGCCTGAAGTGCGATTTCAGCGGCCTTAACCGCTTCTTGAGCGCAATGCACCCGGCCCAGTGTTTGCAACTGGGCATCGTCGAAACTTTGTATGCCGATGGATAAACGGTTGATGCCCAAGGCTCTGAATTCGGAGAATTTTCCGCTTTCAAAAGTGCCGGGATTCGCTTCCAGGGTGATTTCAAGGTTATCCGATAAATTCACTCTTTGCTTGATGCCGGTCAGTAAGCGGCTGAAAGAGTCAGGCGAAAATAAGCTGGGTGTGCCGCCGCCTATAAAAATACTGTGGATAGGCCGGTTGAAGATATTAAACCTTTCCAAATCATGGCTCAAATCGATAAATAAAGCCTCTATGTAAGCGTTTTCAGGAACATTTCCTTTAACGGCGTGTGAATTGAAGTCACAATAGGGGCATTTTTTAATGCACCAGGGAATATGGATGTATAAGCTGAGTGGTTGCAAGGTTTAGGTTTTTAAGCGATAGAATATTTTACCGGAGCAGTTTACCATGGGACATTAAGTCAGTGTTAAGTTAAGCGTTTTACTGTAGCTTGCCCTTTACAAACGGTTATACTCATGCGGCTTTTACTTGTTGAAGATGACGAAATATTAGGTGATGGCATCAAGGCCGGTCTGGCCATGGAAGGTTATGCAGTCGATTGGTTGACGGACGGGGCCCTGGCGGACGAGGCTTTGAAAACCAACAGTTATGAATTGATTGTACTGGATCTCAATCTGCCCGGCATGGCTGGGCTGGATGTATTGACTTCGTTAAGAAAGCGCAAGGATGAAACCCCCGTATTGGTGCTGACCGCCAAAGACACGCTTGATGACCGGGTGCGAGGTCTGGACAGCGGGGCTGATGATTTTGTCACCAAACCTTTCGATTTGCCCGAAGTCTGCGCCCGTTTGCGCGCGCTGGTCAGACGCCAAGCCGGACGCAGCGCGCCCCATGTCGAACACAAAGGGGTCATGCTTGATCCGGCTTCGCATATTGTGACATTAAGACAAAAACGCATTGATCTTTCGCAAAAAGAATTCGGCATTCTCAATTTCCTGATGAATAACATCGGACGGGTCGTTTCCAGGTCGCGCATCGAGCAGGCTTTGTACTCCTGGGGTTCGGAAATAGAAAGCAACACCGTGGAAGTGCATATTCATCATTTACGCAAAAAACTGGGCGCCAAATTTATCCGCACGGTACGGGGCGTTGGCTATATCATCGATGAGATCTGATGCGTTATTCGCTTAAACAGGTTTTGTTGTTTGCGCTGCTTTCGGCTACGGTTCTGATCTGGGGCGTGACTGCCTATATCAGCTATAAGGTGACGCGCGATGAGGTGGTGAAATTGTTCGATGCCGAACTCGAACAGTCGGCACATGCCTTGTACGCCTTCGTGGGTCACTTGTTGTATGAAGGCTCGTTATATGAATTGTGGGATTTGGATAGTCCCGACAATACCCTGCCCACGAACCAACTGGTCTCGAAATACCGAAAAAAAATAGCTTTTCAATTGATCTACAAAGACGAAGGTTTGATTCTGCGCTCGCAAACAGCGCCCGAACATCCGATGTCCAATTCCTTAAACGGATTTACCAGAACCGAAGTCGATGGCCATCTCTGGCATGTATTCAGTCTGTCGCATGATAAAGATGAGTATATTATTCATGTCGGTCAGCGGGACGATATTCGTCAGTTATTAAAAGACGATATCGCCAGCCATTTAATGAGGCCGCTGTTGACCAGTTTGCCGTTTTTGGGGCTGGTAATCTGGTTAGTTGTCGGGCGGTCGTTAAAGCCTGTTAACCGGCTGACCCGGCAATTGGCACTCCGCGAGGCGAATTATCTCAAACCCTTGTCAACCCGGTATCTGCCGAATGAAATCGTGCCGGTAGTTGATGAACTCAATGAGTTGTTCGCGCAGCTTGAGAAAGCTTTTGAAAACGAACGCCGGTTTACTGCCGATGCCGCGCATGAATTGAAAACGCCTCTGGCCGGTTTGCTGACCCAGGCGCAGGTCGCCTCAAAGACGAAGGATGAATCTGTCCGGCGGCAAGCGCTTACCCGTATCGAGCAGGCGGTCAAGCGTATGACCACGATGGTACAGCAATTACTGACTTTTTCGAGAATAGAATCCGATCCCGGGTATTTAGTTAAAAAGTCTGTTGAATTAGGTCGCGAAGTCATTGACATCATCGCCGAACTCGAACCGGAAGCGCACAAAAAACAGATCAGCATGGGTTTTGACCATCATGCCGAGGGCGAGGTCAATGCCAATGAGTTTCTGATAGGTGTTTTGCTCAGGAATATTATCGACAACGCCATAAAATATACGCCTGTTGGCGGTAAAATAGCGATTAACCTGCGTCGGCAGGCGGGTTTGCTGCTGAGTATCGAAGATTCCGGCCCCGGTATAGCCCCCGAACATTACGACGATTCTTTTAAACGCTTTTACCGTTGTGTTGAAACAGCAAACAAGGTACCGGGCAGTGGTTTAGGCTTGTCTATGGCCCAAAGAATCGCGGCAGTTCATAACGCTGAATTGTCAATGGCCAAATCCAGATTCGGCGGTTTGAAAATAAGCTTGTATTTTCCGGAACCCGTTAGCATTGGAACCTTGAAAAAAACTCGAAAGCCGAAGTTTTTTAATAGAAACCGCAACAACCCCATTACCCATAAAAGTCAGGCGGGCATATGAACGGCGGGCTATAAAACCTTGCCCACCAGTTTTTTTATCATAACGGCTATGCCGATTAAAAACTGTCTAACGGTTGTTTCCTGATTGTTTCAGGAGCAAGTCGCAGGCCTCGCGCACGGCGCCTGCGCCGCCCGGGTAAGCACAGACATGATGCGCACGGGCGCGGATTTCGGGGGCGGCATCGCGCGGACAAAAAGCGTGACCGACATTCAAAATACACGCAAGATCGCTCAAATCGTCGCCAATATAAGCGATTTCATCGAGTTCAAGTTTCCATTTTTGCGCCAGATCGTGCAGCAGTTTCAGTTTGTCGGTCACCCCCGGGTAATAGTCGGTAAGCTGTAGTTTCGCCACCCGGGCCGCGACGCTGGCGCTGGTTTCGCCGCTGATTACCGCCACCTTCAAACCCTGTTCACGCAAGCGCTGCAAGCCGTGGGCGTCACGCGTATGAAATTTCTTCATGGCTTCGCCGCGCGCGTCATAATACATACCGCCATCGGTCAAGGTGCCATCGACATCAGTGATCAGGGCGCGGGCTACCGTTTTGACCGTGCGCGGCTGCCCCAGCAATAACTGTTCGGCCATGTCCCAGTCCGAAGGGTCGTCGATTTCCAGCGCGGTGTTAGCGTTCATGGTATGAATGCCGATATGCCCGCCCAAACGATTGCCGAAGCGGCGCAAAATTTCGCTCCGGGTCAGGTAAAAGGCGCCGTTTTCCATCAAACAACCGTCAAAATCCTGCCGTCTCGGACGTGCGCCGGGGTCGTAGTTAATTGCCGTAGCATCAGGGCGCCACAAAAAACGCTTGAATTCCACGGCAGTGAGCAAAGAATCCAGGTTTTCGGCAAGAAAACGCGCTTTGGCCTGACGGAAATCATCGGCGCGGGTCAAAGGTGATGTGGCCTGGATTAAGCCAACGACATCGAAGGGCACGCGCTGTTGAAATTCGAGCAGAACACTTTCGCTGCTGGCGCTGTCGGTGGCCGTTTCCGGTGAGCGATCCAGCACCGTTACCTCAGAGCCGAAAGCACGAGTCACGGCATCGGCGATGGCGGGCGCGTCCGTTGCCACATAAACCGCGTCGAAGCAATCCGAGACCAGCGCTTGTTCCAGGCTCCAGGCAAACAACGGGCGCCCTGCCAGTGGCCGCAAATTTTTGCCGGGAATCGATTTGGAGCCGCCGCGCAGCGGCATCAAGGCAACCCAGCGCATCAGTTGAGATGAATGCCGGGCAGGCGTTTGAGTTTGGCCCGTTGCGGCAGTTCGATTTCGAGAATATCGGTCGCGCGTGGCTGCAAGGCCAGCGATAATGCGCGCACATCGCGCACCAGCTTGCGCAGGCCGTCCGGCTCCAGGGACGCGGCGTGATCGGTGCCTTTCCAGGTGCGATCCAGCGTGAAATGGCGCTCTACCCACTGCGCGCCGAGCGTGACCGCGCCCATATCGATGGCGATGCCTAAGTGATGGCCGGAAAAGCCGATCTCGGCCACGCGCTGCCCGTAGCGTTCCTGCAAGCGTTGGATTTCGGGCAGGCAGACCTGTTCGAACGGTACCGGATACCCTGAAGTGCAGGCGTACAGCACGACGCGTCCGGCAGCCCCCAGGCTTGCCATCAGTTCGATGACCTTATCCTGTTCTTCGGCCGTGGTCATGCCCAGCGAGATATGAATCTGGCCGGCATATTCCTTTGCCAGAAAGCTCAGCATCCGGAAGTCAAGGTTGCAGGCGGAAGGAATTTTGATGAAATCGGGCTTGAGCGATGCGATTTCGCGCGCGGAAGTCAAATCCCAAACCGACGTTGCATAGCCGATACCGGCTTCGCGGCACCAGTCTTGCAGTTTACGGTGCTGATCGAGATCGAACTCCAGAAATTCCCGGTGTTCGCCATAAGTGGCGCCATAGCTGTTTTGGGGGTTGGGGTGCGGCGCGGCATATTCTTCCGAGGTCAGCAATTCGCGGTTGCTGCGTTTTTGGAACTTGACGTAGTCGGCTTTGGCATAGACGGCGGCGGTTTGAATCATCTCGCGGGCAATCTGCATATCACCTTTGTGATTGCAGCCAATTTCGGCGATGACTTTGGGTGTTTTCATGAGGGTGGCTCCAGTAGGTAAGGCTGTTGAAATAATTATTGGAATAAACAGGCGCTAATCAGACGAAATCAACTGCTTTTGTTTGACGGTGAGTCATGTTCTGCCGATAGACTGAACAAATAGCGTGACAAGGGCTTGACCTGTAAGCCGTCAAAGCGGCCGAGGCGCTCGCCTAATTGATCGATGCGTGCTTGCAACTGCGCGGCCGACACGTCCGGAAAGCGGTGTTGATGATAGGCTTTGCTGTTACGATGCCTCGGCCGTAACCAGTTGACGCGTTTGCCCAAAGTGCGATAGTTGGCGCCGAACCAAGCCTTGATATAAGGTAACGGGCGCGGGCGCGGCGGTACGTTGTCCCGATAACCGGCGGCGATCAGTTCATCGATAACGCGTTCGGCTGCCAAAGGCCCTTCGGTGGCGGTCAGATGGCGTGCGAGTACGCGCTCGCGCGTGTCGCCGCCAATGGCTCCGAGTGCGCCCGTCAGTACGGCATCGAGTAATTTCTGCACCTGTTCGGTTGTGTCCGCGCGATGACTCAAACTGTTCGGTAGATGATAATCATGGCAGTCGGCTTTAACCGGCATGTAGCTCACCGCCGGTGTTCCGAGGACAGCGGCTTCGACTGCGGTTGTGCAACCGTTGTGCAGCAGGACGCGACAGGCCATCAGCCAAGGGACGACATTGCCCTCGTGTATGACCTGGATGTTGTCGCAGCCGCTTAGCGCCACGATCTCACGCCAAAGACCGTGATTTTCGGACGGGTGCGGACGCAGCACAATGGTGTGATGAGGGAACCAGCGGCTAAGTTCCGGTAGTAAAGTGCGGAAGTGTTCGAAAATGGCCTGTTGATGGGCGGCCATAGATTGCGCGAAGGCGGCGCTCATGCCGCGTCCGGTACGGCTTACGCGAACTTCTCCGGCGGTCTCGTCCGTCTGGATCAGGCTCAGTTCGGGCGCAAACGCGTTGACGAAAGAAAAGTTGGTGTTAATTAATATAAAATCGCCGTAGCGGTCACGCAAGGCGTCGGCATCCTTGTTGAATACGGTGCGCAGTTCGGGGCGCAGCAGATCGATTCGGGGGTTGCCGGTAACATGAATAGGCGTGCCGGGATAACCTTCATAGCGGGTGAAAAATTCGGCGTCGTCAACGCCCCAGGCGAACAGGTGCGAAAGCAGACGAAAAGTATCGGCGGAATAGCGCCACGGGTAATAATCGGGCGCGTCGTAGCGTACCAGGCTTTCCTCATCCCAGGCGATGATGTCGTGGCCCAGATCGCGGATGAAGTTCATCATCAGGCCGCTTTGAGCGCGCAGGCTTTTGGCCAGAAAGACGCCGCGCGGCAAAAACGGCATGGCGAAATTGACAAAAGTGCGTGAGCCGATCACCACGGGAAAGCCGCGTTCGGCGGCGATGCAGGCGAGCAGCAGTTTGGCGTCGAGTTCCCGTACCTGGTTTTCGACCGGAATGATGAGTGTGGAAGGAGCTGTGGTCATGTCTTTGCTGTGGATTATAATAAGAGTTGACAGTGTTAAATTTAAATAAAAAACCGGGTAGTAATACTTGACCTACACAGGCTATGCGCTGAATGTCGGGTAAACTGCTGGGCGCGGCGAATTTTTGGGCTGGATTAAAGCCGTTTCACAATCAGGAATGAAAATGCCCAGAGTATAACAGTAATTCAGCAAAAATGCAGGCGGCTGAGAAATCCTGTTTTTCGTTGTAATTGCACACTAATGTTTATTTATGATTTAATGATCTATCAACTATTTGCTTAAAATTTACGGTGCAAATGATGCAAGAGGATTATCTTCACAAACAAGCGGTCGCAAAAATTTTGCTTGCTCACCAATCGATGCCGGGGAGCTTGCTGCCCGTGCTGCACGGCATTCAGGATTCATTGGGCTATATCCCGGAACAGGCGGTAGCCGATATTGCCGATGCCTTGAACCAATCCATTGCTGAAATTCACGGCGTTATCAGTTTTTATCATTACTTCAGGCAGACGCCGCCCGGCAAGCATACGATCCGCTTGTGCCGTGCCGAATCCTGTCAGGCGATGAACGGCAAAAAGCTGGAACAATACGCAAAAAAACAACTCCAAGTGGGATTCCATGAAACATCGGCCGACGGCATGTTTTCCCTGGAGCCGGTTTATTGTCTCGGCAATTGCGCCGGTTCACCGGCCATGACCATCGATAATAACATCTATGGGCGTGTTTCGCCGGAGCGGTTCGATGAATTGATCGCCGACTTGAAAGGAGCTGCGCAATGACCCGTGTTTTTATTTCCCGTGATGCAACCGCTTTGTCTTTAGGCGCTGAACAAGTTGTGCAAACCTTGCAGCAACAGGCGACCGCCAGAAATTTACCTCTTGAAATCGTACGCAATGGTTCAAGAGGCATGTTCTGGCTGGAACCTTTGGTCGAGGTTGAAACGGCAACCGGCCGTGTCGCCTATGGCCCGGTGCAAGCGAGCGATATTACGGGCTTGCTGGATGCGGGATTGCTGGAAGGTAGTGGGCATCCATTATATCAGGGCGATATTGAAGCCTTGCCGTATTTTAAAAATCAAAAGCGTCTGACTTTCGCGCGCGTAGGCATCACCGATCCGGTCAGCTTCGATGATTATGTGCAACATGATGGTTATCGCGGCCTCAAAAATGCGCTCAAGCTGTCGCCGCAAGAAATCGTGAAGCAAGTGACCGATTCAGGTCTGCGCGGGCGCGGCGGCGCGGCTTTCCCCACCGGAATCAAATGGAATACCGTGTTAAACGCTCCGTCCGAGCAGAAATATATCGTCTGCAATGCCGATGAAGGCGACTCCGGCACATTTTCCGACCGTATGATCATGGAAGGCGACCCTTTCGTACTGATCGAAGGCATGACTATCGCGGGTCTTGCGGTTGGGGCGACGCGGGGTTATATCTACCTGCGCGTCGAATATCCCCATGCCCATGCGGCTTTGAACGAAGCCATTGCCAGCGCCTATCGCAACGGCTATCTGGGCGACAATATTTCAGGCAGCGGCAAAGCTTTTCATCTGGAAGTGAGGCTCGGCGCCGGCGCCTATATCTGCGGCGAAGAAACGTCCTTGCTGGAAAGCCTGGAAGGCAAGCGCGGTCTGGTGCGCTTCAAGCCGCCGCTGCCCGCCATCGTCGGTCTGTTTGGTCAGCCGACCGTGGTCAACAATGTGATTTCTCTGGCTTCGGTGCCGATTATTCTGGACAAGGGCGCGGATTATTACCGTGATTACGGCATGGGCCGTTCGCGCGGCACGTTGCCGTTGCAATTGGCGGGTAATATAAAACATCCGGGCTTGTTTGAAGTGGCTTTCGGCATGACCTTGCGCGAATTGCTCTATGATTACGGTGGCGGCTGCGCCAATGGTCGGCCCATCCGCGCAGTTCAGGTTGGCGGCCCTCTGGGTGCCTATCTGCCGGAGGCGCAATTCGATACTCCGTTGGATTATGAAGCTTTTACCGGCATTTCTGCGGTATTGGGGCATGGCGGCATCGTTGTTCATGACGATACCGTCGATATGGCCGAGATGGCGCGCTATGCCATGGAATTTTGTGTTGAAGAGTCCTGCGGCAAATGCACGCCTTGCCGGATTGGCTCGGTACGCGGTGTCGAAGTGATCGAACGCATCGTTCAGGGCACTCAAAGAGATCAGAATACCCGCTTGTTGCGCGATTTATGTGACACCATGACCTACGGTTCGCTGTGTGCCATGGGAGGCATGACGCCCATTCCCGTCATAAGCGCCCTTAATTATTTTCCCGAAGATTTTGGCATCAAATCTGATGTTGATGCAGCCTGAATCGGTAAACCAGGAGATTCACTATGATTATCAATAATGAAACAGATTATGGTACACCGGCCAGCTTATCCGCGAATCTGGTTACACTTGAAATTGATGGACGTAAAGTAACAGTGCCTGAAGGGACTTCAGTGATGCGGGCGGCTGGCGAGACGGGCATCAACATCCCCAAGCTTTGCGCAACCGACAGCCTGGATCCTTTCGGCTCGTGCCGGATGTGTCTGGTGCAAATAGAAGGCGCGCGCGGTTATCCTGCATCCTGCACGACGCCGGTAGCCGAGGGTATGAAAGTATGTACACAAAACGAAAAGCTGGCCAATATCCGCCGGGGTATCGCAGAACTTTATATTTCCGACCATCCGCTGGATTGCCTGACGTGTTCAGCCAATGGCGATTGCGAATTGCAGGATACCGTGGGTGCTGTCGGTTTGCGCGAAGTCCGTTATGGCTATGAAGGTGAAAATCATCTGGATGCGGCCAAAGATGGCAGTAATCCGTATTTCAGTTTTGATCCCGCCAAATGTATCGTCTGTTCACGTTGCGTTAGGGCTTGCGAAGAAACCCAAGGGACATACGCCCTGACCATCGACGGGCGCGGTTTCGATTCCAAGGTTTCGCCCAGTCAGAATCAGGCTTTCATGGATTCCGAGTGTGTGTCTTGCGGCGCCTGTGTGCAAGCTTGCCCAACCGCGACGCTGATGGAAAAATCGGTGATCGATCACGGCCTGCCCGAGCACAGTGTCATCACCACTTGCGCCTATTGCGGCGTGGGTTGCTCGTTTCGCGCGGAAATGAAAGGCGAGCAGGTCATTCGCATGGTGCCGGATAAAAACGGCCAGGCCAACCACGGCCACTCTTGCGTCAAAGGCCGCTTCGCTTTCGGTTATGCGACCCACAAAGACCGGATCACGACACCGATGATCCGCGATAATATCAGCGATGCCTGGCAGGAAGTCAGTTGGGAAGAGGCGATTGAGTTTGCCGCCGAGAAACTTAAACAGCTTCAGGCAAAATACGGCCGCGACTCGATCGGCGGCATTACCTCGTCGCGCTGCACCAATGAAGAGACTTATCTGGTACAGAAGCTGGTGCGCGCGGGTTTCGGTAACAATAACGTCGATACGTGCGCCAGGGTTTGCCACTCGCCGACCGGTTATGGCCTGAAAAGCACTTTCGGGGAATCGTCCGGCACCCAGAATTTTGATTCGGTTAAAAAATCCGATGTCATTTTGGTCATCGGCGCCAATCCGACCGATGGTCATCCGGTATTCGGGTCGATGATGAAGCGCCGCTTGCGTGAAGGCGCCAAATTGATCGTGGCCGATCCGCGCACGATCGATCTGGTCAAATCGCCGCATGTCCAAGCCGATTATCATTTGAAATTACGTCCGGGCACCAATGTTGCCTTGGTCACGGCTTTGGCGCATGTCATCGTTACCGAAGATCTGGCCGATGAAAAATTTGTTTCGGAACGTTGCGACACCGAATCTTTTGCCAAATGGAAAACCTTCGTCGCCAAACCGGAAAATTCCCCTGAAGCCATGGCTGAAGTGACCGGCGTACCTGCCGATGCCATTCGCGGCGCGGCCAGGCTGTATGCCACCGGCGGTAATGGCGCGATTTATTACGGACTGGGCGTTACCGAACACAGTCAAGGCTCTACGACCGTTATCGGTATCGCCAACCTGGCGATGGCTACCGGTAATATCGGCCGTGACGGGGTGGGGGTCAATCCATTGCGCGGCCAAAATAATGTCCAGGGTTCTTGTGACATGGGTTCGTTCCCGCATGAATTTGTCGGTTATCGCCATGTTTCCGATACCAAGACCCGTGCTTTGTTCGAGTCGGCCTGGAAAGTTGAGCTGCAATCCGAGCCGGGTTTGCGCATTCCCAATATGTTTTCTGCGGCGATAGACGGCAGTTTCAAGGGGCTGTACATTCAAGGTGAGGACATTGCCCAATCCGATCCCGATATTCAGCATGTGCATCATGCTTTAAGACAAATGGAGTGCATCATTGTCCAGGATTTGTTCCTGAACGAAACGGCCAAGTTCGCGCATGTGTTTTTACCAGGATCTTCATTCCTTGAGAAAAATGGCACTTTCACCAATGCCGAGCGCCGTATTTCGCCGGTCAGAAAAGTCATGACGCCGCTGGGTGGCAAAGAAGACTGGGAAGTGACCCAGGATCTGGCCAACGCCGTGGGTTATCCTATGAATTACAAGCATCCTTCTGAAATCATGGATGAAATAGCGCGCCTGACACCACAATTCGCGGGCGTCAGTTATGCAAAAATAGAGGCTATGGGCAGCATTCAATGGCCGTGCAACGATGAGTTTCCAGAAGGTACGCCGACCATGCACGCCGATCATTTCGTGCGCGGCCAGGGCCGGTTCATGCTGACCGAATATGTGCCGACAGACGAGAAGGCCAGTCGTAAATATCCGCTGCTTCTGACCACCGGACGGATTTTGTCGCAATACAATGTCGGCGCCCAAACTCGCCGCACCGACAATGTCGCCTGGCATGAAGAAGACCGCCTGGAAATTCATCCGCACGACGCCGAAGAGCTCGGTATCAACGATGCCGATTGGGTCGGTATCAAAAGCCGCGCCGGTGAAACGGTATTGCGGGCTTTGATCAGCGAGCGGGTTCAGCCGGGCGTGGTTTACACCACGTTCCATTTTCCGCATTCAGGGGCGAATGTGATTACCACGGACAATTCCGACTGGGCGACCAACTGCCCGGAATATAAGGTTACAGCCGTACATGTTGCCAAAGTCAGTGAGCCATCCCGGTGGCAAAAACAATACCAGGATTTCAGTGACAAGCAGGAGACCTTGTTAAAAGACCGTATTGTGGCTCACGAACACGAGTAAAAACATGGATGCGTGGGCGGCTGAACTGGATTTAGGCCCATCCGGTTACAGGCAGGGCATGGTCGATAGCTGGCGCGGTGCGAACCACGCCAGACGTGAAGACTATGTCGCCGAGGAAATGCCGGTGGTGCTGGTCTATAACGACAAGCCGCATGTGGTGATGCTGGCCACGCCTTTGGATTTGTATGATTTTGCCTTGGGTTTCAGTCTCACCGAAGAAATTGTCAAAGCGCCGTCTGAGTTGCTGTCGGTTAAAGTCATGCCGCGCGCCAAAGGCATGGAGGTCAGGATACGCATTCCCGAACAGCGCTTTGCCGAGCTGACAGGCAAAGACCGTAATATGACCGGGCGTACCGGCTGCGGCTTATGCGGTGCGGCGACACTCGAACAAGCCGTCAGAAAACCTCATCCGGTGGGTTCAGGCCTGTGCCTCGATGCCGATGTCATGACCGCCGCGTTGGCGCAAATGCGGCAAAAACAGACGCTTAATCAACTCACGGGTTCGGTTCATGCGGCGGCCTGGCTAACGCCGGATAACGGTATTGGTACGGTTCGGGAAGATGTCGGCCGTCATAATGCCCTGGATAAACTTATTGGCACACTGGCGCGAGGCGGCTGTCAATTTGGCGCCGGTTGTTTGCTGATTACCAGCCGTGCCAGTTTTGAAATGGTGCAAAAAGCCTCGGTTGTCGGCATTACCTTGATGGCCGCTATGTCCGCGCCTACCGGTCTGGCGATTAAATTGGCACAGGAGTGCGGCATGACACTGGTCGGTTTTGCCCGCAACGACAACCATGTCATCTATACTTATCCCCACCGACTCCAACATCATCAAACTATTGCATCATAAGCTATGGAAAATCAAAATCTCATCAAAATGGCCAACAATATCGGCGCATTCTTTAACTCGGAACCTGACAAGGCTCAGGCTGTCGCCGGTATCGAACAGCATTTAAAAAGTTTTTGGGAGCCGCGCATGCGCCGCCAGATCATCGATTATGTTCAGCAGGACGGAACGGAATTGATGGCGATAGTGGCTGAAGCGGTGCGTAATCTGGCGGCGCAAAGGAGCCTTTGATTTCCGCAATAATAGTGCCTTAGCTGTAGGTCGGGTTGCAAACAAGCCAAGCCAAGCCAAGCCAAGCCAAGCCAAGCTACAGGCTTGTATATACCCCGCGCCATGTAAGCCCTATTTTCAAATGGTTTTGTTGCCTTGCAGGATTATAGGGCAGTTATACTCATCGTAGATCAAATTTCGGCCCTCACCTAGCGTTAGGTGAGGGGCCGAAATTTGAAGTGTAATAAGGTATAGATGAGTTTTGAAAACTTCAACCCCTGAAAATGAGCTATATTTAATAAAGAAATTCTAAATTGCCGGGGTTCAACAGGGCTATGTATATAGATAGAAAAGAATACAGAAAAAACTTCACCTCTGCCGGTCAGCTTTATATGGCCGGTGAAACGCTTGAGTTCATCAGCCATGATGTGTCTGTGCAAGGCATCTCCATTGAAGTTGTGCCGGGACGATTGTTAGCCGAGTATGCTGATTTTGAAACCTATATTAAAGAAAACAGAGTCGTTGAGATTTTTGTCAAAGAGCTGATGCTGACAGGCGAAGCTGAAGTCATTTGGCTACGTCAGGAACAAGGCGCCATTATGATGGGACTTGAGTTTCATGATACGATCTACAATGCTGATCGCTTGTGGTTAAAGCGCCAGTTTTATCGAAAAGAGCGCTCATTTTCGGGTTTTTTGCTGACAAAAAACAAAAGATTCGAGTTTGAAGGGAAAAATATCTCGGTTGACGGCGCGATGATTTTCCTCAAGGAGCTGGACGCAAGTCTGGTGGAAAATTCAATAATCAGACTCTATTCCGACTCCGAGTCATTCAGCATTAAAGCCACCGCCAAAATCTGCTGGATAACGGAGGAAACCGCGCCTGAAGGTTTTTACTTAGGGCTGCGCTATTTGGACGGAAAATAGCTGGACGGAAAATAGTCGCGTGGTTTTTTTGCTAAACCGCCTCGATGGGCGCGGGATACAGCAAGGAATCAAGCTGCTGCGACCGCTCCAGGGCATGCAAATCATCGAAACCGCCAACATGGTAATCACCGATATAAATTTGCGGAACGGTGCGACGCTTGGTTTTAAGCATCATCTCCTGCCTCAATTCCGGTTTTGCATCGACATTGATTTCCCGGTAATGACTGTTTTTTTTATCCAGCAGTCGTTTAGCCATCGTGCAATAGGGACAATAATTTGATGTATAAATGATGATTTCCGGCATTTTTCAGGTTTGGTTTTTATGGGACACGCTTTCATTGTAGTACAAAAAAACCAAAGTGAGCGGACTTTTTCAGGTTGTTCTCACAGCGCCTTATCTTTTTATGGCTACTTTATAAGTTAAAGCCGACTCTTTATAATAGCCCGGTTTTCTTATAGCGTATCCTCTATGTCCGACGATTATCATTACGACCATGACTTTGCGCTGGAAGCGCTGAAAGTCTCCCCGCATTCCATTCAGGCCGAGCAATCGGTATTGGGGGGCTTGATGCTGGATAATCAAACCTGGGATTCAGTCGGCGACAAAGTGGTTGAAAGTGACTTTTACCGTAAAGATCACCGTTTGATTTTCAGAACCATCGAAATATTGGCTGAAAAACAAGAGCCTTTCGATGTCATCACGCTATCCGAAGCGCTCTCTTCAGCCGGACAATTGGAAGAGGCCGGAGGGCTCACCTATCTGGGAACGCTGGCCAAGGATACGCCCAGCGCCGCCAACATTGTCGCCTATGCCAATATCGTCCGGGACAAATCGGTATTGCGCCAGTTGATTCATATCGGCACCGATATTTCGGATTCTGCTTTCAATCCCGAAGGCCGCACGACGTCCGAACTGTTGGAAAACGCCGAACGCGAAGTATTTAAAATAGCCGAGCAAAGACAGCGTGGACAAGGCGGCTTTAAGCCGATTAAAGCCTTGCTGGCGCAAGCGGTCGATAAAATTGAAACCCTGTACGAGCAGGAAGGCACGATTACCGGCGCCGGTACCGGATTTGCCGATTTCGATGAAATGACCTCGGGCTTGCAGCCATCCGATCTGATTATTGTGGCAGGTCGCCCCTCGATGGGAAAAACCACCATCGCGATGAATATGGCGGAAAATATCGCTATTAAAGGCGATAAGCCGGTGGCGGTGTTCAGTATGGAGATGCCCGGCGATTCACTGGCAATGCGCATGATGTCGTCATTGGGGCGAATCGACCAGCACAAAGTCAGGACCGGAAAACTCGATGATGATGAATGGCCGCGCCTGACGTCGGCCATCAATATGCTGGCCGAAACCCGATTATTCATTGATGATACGCCTGCCCTGACGCCCACCGAAGTGCGCTCCCGCGCCCGGCGTCTGATGCGGGAACACGGCCAATTGGGCTTGATCGTACTGGATTATCTGCAACTGATGCAATCGCCGTCCAGCGGTGAGAACAGGGTGCAGCAAATTTCCGATATTTCCCGGGGACTCAAAGCCCTGGCAAAAGAACTCAATGTGCCGGTGGTCGCCTTGTCTCAGCTCAACCGGAATCTGGAGCAGCGCCCCAATAAGCGTCCGGTGATGTCGGATTTGCGCGAATCGGGCGGTATTGAGCAGGATGCGGATGTGATTGTCTTTGTTTATCGGGATGAAGTTTATAACCCCGAAAGTCCCGACAAGGGCATCGCCGAAATCATTATCGGCAAGCAGCGTAATGGTCCCATCGGTACGGTCAGACTCACTTTTCTGGGCCAATACACCCGTTTTGAAAATTTTGCCGGTAATCCTTACGGTGATGACGGTTATGAATAAACGACCCGGCAAACAAGCACGATCATGAAGCCAGCCGCCTATGCCACGCTGAACCTGCAAGCCGCCGGACATAATTTAGCCATGGTGCGCCGTTATGCGCCCGACGCCAAAATCATGGCCGTGATCAAGGCCAATGCTTACGGCCACGGCATGATTCGAATCGCCAAAGCGCTTGACGCGACAGACGCTTTTGCGGTCGCCCGCGTCGAAGAAGGCATCAAACTGCGGGAAGCCGGTATCGGACAGCCCATTACCGTTCTGGAAGGCTTCACTTGCGCCCTGGAATTAGCGGCATCCTTGCGTTATCAACTGGATGCTGTGGTGCATTGCCGGGAGCAAATAAATCTTCTCGCCGAAAGCCTGGAGCGCGATCGCATCAATGTCTGGCTGAAAATAGATACCGGCATGAACCGTCTGGGCTTCAAGCCGACTGAGTTTGCAGGAGTCCATCAGCGCTTGATGCAGCTTCCCGTCATCAAAAAGCCGATCAATCTGATGACCCATCTGGCCAGTGCCGATGATCAAAGCGGCAGCAGTACGCCGCTACAACTCGAACTGTTTAGCACCCTCACCGCCGATTACCCGGGCGTGCGCAGTATCGCCAATTCGGCCGGTATTTTGAGGTGGCGGCAAACGTTGACGGAATGGGTGCGCCCCGGTGTCATGTTGTATGGCATATCGCCTTTTCCTGAGCGTACCGGCGGGCAACTGGGTCTCACGCCCATCATGGGGCTTTATTCACGGCTGATCGCGGTCAAATCGGTTGCGACCGGGGAATCTGTCGGCTATGGCGGTAGCTGGCTTTGTCAACAGCCGACACGCATGGGTATTGTTGCCATAGGTTATGGCGATGGTTATCCCCGTCATGCCAAACCGGGTACCCCGGTATTGATCAATGGCCGCAAAGCGCCGTTAATCGGCCGGGTGTCAATGGATATGATCAGCGTGGATCTGACCGGATTACCTGTCGCTCAGGTTGGTGATACGGTCACGTTATGGGGCGAGGGCCTGCCGGTTGAAATCATAGCGTTGGCCGCCGATACCATTCCTTACGCACTGCTTTGCGGTATTACGCAGCGTGTACAAATTTTTGAAGAATAGGCTCAGGCGGAATGTTTCATCGGACAATCAGGTTTGCTTGAACAAACGGATAAAAAATTTCTCGATTTCAACCAGGATAAATACACTGGCTGCAACTGCGATTATCATTTTCCAGGTATGCAGGTCTATGGCGACTGTGCCGAACAACGCCTGCATCGGTTGCCAGTAGGTAAAAGCCAGTTGAAAAACGCTAAGCAGGATCACGGCCAACCATACCAATGGGTTGCCGAACAGGCCCCGGAGATTTAATACGCAATTGTGTAAATATCGGCTGTTGAATACATAAAATATTTCGAACCCCACCAACGTATTCACCGCTACGGTGCGGGCTTCCTCAATCGAGGTTCCTAGTGAGCGCTCCCAGAGAAACAAACCGAAGGTGCCGGATACAATAATCAACGATACGAATACAATGCGCCAGATTAGAAATACCGAAAGCAAAGGCTCATTCGGTTTTCGGGGTTTACGTTTCATGATATTGCGTTCCGGCGGCTCAAAAGCCAGAGTCAGCGCCAAGGTCACGGCGGTAATCATGTTGACCCATAAAATCTGCACCGGCGTAATCGGTAATTGTGTTCCCATGGCGATTGCGCAGACAACGGTCAATGCCTCGCCGCCGTTGGTCGGCAGAATAAATAGGATGGATTTCTTCAGATTATCATAAATCCCTCGGCCTTCCTCGACAGCGTGGGCAATGGATGCAAAATTGTCATCCGCCAACACCATTTCACTGGTTTCCTTGGCGACCTCGGTGCCGTTTTTACCCATGGCCACGCCGATATCGGCGCGTTTGAGCGCGGGCGCGTCATTAACGCCGTCTCCGGTCATGGCCACGACCTGGCCATCTGCTTGCAATGCCGTCACCAGGCGTAGTTTGTTTTCCGGACTGGTGCGGGCAAAAATATCGATGTTGCGGATAGCTTCTGTAAGTTCTGCATCATTCATGGCATCGAGCTCTTCACCGCTCAATACCGAACCGTCGCCGATATGGATTTGTTCTGCAATCGCGGCGGCCGTCACGGCATGATCGCCGGTTATCATTTTGACGCGGATACCTGCGTTTTGGCAGTCCTGAACGGCTCTAACCGCTTCCGGGCGCGGCGGATCGATCATGCCGACGATGCCGAGCAAAGTCAGACCGGTCTCAATATCCTCAAAAGCAATTTGCGCAGGAGCCCCCGGTACCGGCTTGAAAGCAATCGCCAATAAACGTTGCCCCTGACTTGCCATGGTTTGCATAATTTCATGCCACTGCTTCAGGTGTATGGGAATCTCTTCCCCCTTGCTACGTTGCCGGCTGCACATGCCGAGTACACGCTCCGGCGCCCCTTTGACAAAAACAAAAGCATGGGCACTGTGATCGTGATGCAAGGTTGCCATGTAACGATGCTCCGATTCGAACGGAATAATATCGATGCGGGGCATTTCCTGATTCAATAAGTCGGGAGTCAGCTTGGCTTTAAGGGCCAAAGTAATCAACGAGCCTTCAGTCGGATCACCGTGAATGACCCAGTTACCCGCTTTTTGTACCAAACCGGCGTTGTTACAGAGAACGCCTGCGAGTATCAATTCGTTTAAATCCGGATAATCGGTTAACGATACAGCCCGGTTGTCCAGTTGAAAGCTGCCATGAGGGGCGTAGCCGACGCCTTCGACAGTAAACAGATGATTGTCAACATGCACCGATTTAACGGTCATTTCGTTGCAGGTCATCGTGCCGGTTTTATCCGAACAAATCACTGTGACCGAGCCTAAGGTTTCCACTGCCGGTAAACGCCGGATAATGGCATTGCGCCTGGCCATGCGTTGTACGCCGATCGCCAGGGTAATGGTCATGATAGCCGGAAGTCCTTCCGGAATAGCGGCTACAGCAAGCCCGACCGCAGACATGAACAAGTCTTTGATTGATGAATGTTGAACATACCAGCCATAAGCGAAAGTTGCCGAAGCCAGCGTGATAATGGCTAAACTCAGCCATTGGCTAAAGCGGGCAATTTGCCGTAATAAGGGCGTGGCAAGTTGTTCAACCGTGCGTAACATCGAACTGATGCGGCCTATTTCGGTTTTATCGCCGGTCGCAACCACAATACCCAATGCCGTGCCATAAGTGACCAGGGTACCTGAGTAGGCCATGCAGAATCGGTCGCCCAAGGGTGCATGGGTAGCGACGACAGATGTATTTTTTATCGCGGGCAGCGACTCTCCGGTTAACATGGATTCATCGACACGCAGATTCCTCACTGACATCAAGCGTAAATCTGCCGGCACTTTGTCGCCACTTTCGATGGTTACTATGTCGCCAGGCACCAATTGTTCGGCAGGTATTGAAATGATTTTCTGATTACGGCGCACCATGGCCCGATGCGTGAGCATATTGCGAATGGCAGCCAACGCCTTTTCCGCCTTACCTTCCTGAATAAAACCAATGATGGCATTGATGACCACCACGCCAACAATCACGCCACTGTCAACCCAGTGCCCGATAGCCGCTGTCACACCCGCCGCAATCAGCAAGATATAAATCAAGACATTATGAAATTGGCCGAAAAATCGCTTGATGGGGCCTCGGTTGACGGCTGCCATCAGTTTATTGGCGCCGTAATTTTGCAGGCGATGCGTTGCCTCGTGTTCAGTCAAGCCTTGCTCGGAACTGCTGAGCAAGGCACAAACTTTGTCGGCCGCAAGGCTGTGCCAGGACGGATTTTCCGGGTTTTTGTTTATCATTCGTAACAACCTTGCTTTGCATTATCAAGCTTTGATGGTGACCATTATTGAAGCTCTGCGGCTGACTGTAACTCAAAAATTGTGCCGTTAAATTTCAGTTCGGCGCGGTATTGAGTCGCGCCCACGGTAACACACGGAAACGAGACCACTTGAGTTTGCGGTTGGAAAATTGCGCATTGCTCCCCCGCAATTTGCGTACTGGCTTGTGCCGTATCAAGGCGGAAACTCAGCGTTGGAGCCGCCTCGACACTCAGCTCTGCGTCGAACACCGTATCTTCGACACTGACGCAAGGCACCTGCAATTGATTGTTTTTAAATACGGCGCATTGCGACAATTCACTGAGTAAAACATCCATTTTAACATTCAGGTCGACCAGATTTAAGGGCTTTGCCACGCGGCCATAACCTGGATGGGAAAAAGTTACTTTGTAATCGGTTTCGGCGGCAAGTTCCAGTCCGTAGCCTCCGGCACTGGCGGTATCCGTAAAGGCTCCGCCCGGTTCGACGCTGACAGCGACGTCGCCAACACCTTCGCCGATAGTATAAAAGTGATCGTTATTTTTATCATCGTAAACCACGCCGAGCAGTATCGGTTTTGCGTCTTGGCGCACGCCGAAATCGGTGGTCAGCATCGCGGCATTAAAATCCCGGGCATTCCGGGTGAAGACGCCGAAGGCTTCGCCGACGCCGATTTCCCGATAAGCGGGATTGAGGATATTAAGCCGATGGCCTCGGCCTCCGATACCTTCGTCGATAAACAAAAGGTCGTGTAAATCCAGAATAAATTGCGCTTCCTGTGCCGCGCTCAATGGCGAAGATGTCCCTTTGAACCCAATATTTTCAGCAATGCGCTGAAAATCGTAATCGTAACTCCGCATACGATCGATAGGCTTTTGATCATCCGGATTAGTATGCGCAAAAAAATTCCGCTTCAGCATGTCTACGCTGTGCGCGCGGGCCGCATCCAATAATTGCGCATTGAAACTGAGCGCTTGCACAGGCGTGTCGGATAAGGTTTCGGGCTTGAGGCCTTCATTTAAATCGATACCCAGGCGACCGGCTTCCTGGACAGGGTTCAAACGCGCGCGGTTGATTGATTCCAGATGCGCCTGTTCGCTTGCGCTCGGGTCGCCATAATCGAATGCGGCAACGGAACAAGCAGCGAACAACAGGCTCAAAAGAAAACCGAGTTTTTGTTGGAATGACATGGCACTCTCGCTAAAAAACAAATCGAAGTCTGGATCATCCGTTGGCTAAGGTATCAGATGCTGCTTGCGTCGTGCAGAACATCCCTGGAAAGCCGAGGGCGCTTCTTTTTATGCCTTCCTATAATACAATACGTCATCGATATGTTCTTTACCCGGCAAAATTTATTTTGGCTTTAATCTATAATGTGTAGGGTGATAATGCCGTTAAATGAGCGGGCTTTGCTCAAAAGTTAGCGCTCAGCTGCTTAACAGCCCTGGCAACACAAGGCATTGAATTTTTTAACTCGTTAGTGCGATGAGAGGTTATGTGTGGATATTGCATCCCTGGTAGGATTTGTAATCGGTGTCGGTATTATCGTGGCGGCCATTGCTACGGGTGGCGATGTCATGCTGTTTATCAATATGCCTTCCTTGTTGATCGTGTTTGGAGGGACTTTCGGTGTGTCCTTGATGCGCATTCCGCTGGCTGATTTTTTCCGCTCTTTCAGCGTGTTGGTCAAAGCCTTCATAAATAAAAAACAAGATCCCAATGAGCTGATCGAAGAAGGTGTCAAACTGGCCGATATTGCCAGAAAAAACGGTTTGCTGGCGCTTGAGGGCGAAACCATCAGTAATGATTTTCTGCAAAAAGGCATTAACCTGCTGGTCGATGGCCACGATCCGGTTTTTGTCAAAAAAATACTCACTCAGGAAATCGATCAAATGATTGCCCGTAACGAAGTCGGTCAGGATATGTGGAAAGGCGTCGGCGATTTGGCGCCCGCCATGGGCATGATCGGCACCTTGGTGGGTCTGGTGCAGATGCTGGCGAATATGTCGGATCCGGCCAGTATCGGCCCGGCGATGGCGGTGGCGTTACTGACTACCTTGTATGGCGCTATGGTGGCCAATTGTTTTGCCTTGCCGATGGTGGATAAACTGGGTAAAGTCATGCTATACGAAAAAACCAATAAAGAACTGGTGGTGGAAACCATCTCCGGCATTCAGGAGGGGATGAATCCCAAAGTGCTGGAGTCGTTGTTGAGTTCTTATATTTCCGACAAAAAGCGCAAAAAAGATGAAGGCTGAGGTGAACCATGGCTGATGATTGCCCTAAATGCCCGCCGGCGGGTGCGCCGATGTGGCTGGCTACTTTTGCCGATTTGATGTCGTTGCTGATGACTTTTTTCGTGCTGCTGCTGTCTTTTGCGACCATGGATGCGGTCAAATTCAAAAAAATGGCCGATTCGATGGCAAACGCTTTCGGCGTGCAAAAAGAAGTCCCGGCTTACGATATTCCAATGGGCACCAGCATCATTGCCCAGCATTTTTCCCCCGCGCCGACCGAGCCGACGCCTTTGGAAGAAGTCAAGCAAACCACGCCGCAGAACGCGCCAACGTTGGCGGAGCAAATCGATGCAAACGATCTCGAAGCGGTCAAGAAAAAGCTATTGGAAGATTTGTTAAAAGAAATCGAGGAGCAGGCAAATAAGATCAGGGAATCGTTAAAAGAGGAAATAGCCGCCGGTCTGGTTTCCGTCGATACGGTCAACTTGAAAATTGTTATCCGCATCAATGAAAGCGGTTCTTTTCCTTCCGGTAGTGCCGTGCTTAAAGCGGGCTTTGAACCGGTCATGGAAAAAATCACGGCTTCGGTCAACGAAGCCAAAGGCAAAGTTCATGTTGCGGGCCATTCCGACGATATTCCCATCGCCACCCAAATGTACCGTTCGAATTGGGAATTGTCGGCATCCCGGGCCGTAACCGTAGCGCAATTTATGTTTCAGAGCCCTGACACCGACACCGAACGTTTTGTCATAGAAGGTTATGCCGATACCCAGCCTCTGGTGCCTAATACATCGATTGAAAACCGGGCCAAAAACAGAAGAGTGGAGATTGTTCTGATTCAGGACGATCCGAGGGTAAAACTGGAGAATCAAGAGATGGTACTGGAGTCTAAAAACGAGGATAAGACGGAATGATTCCACTGATTTTGCCATAACCCGCCAATACAATTTTTAGGATACCCGTGTAATGAATCACAAAGAAAGAAGACGGTTTTTCAGGATCGATGATGAAATCAACCTTTATTATAAAAAAGTTGATGAAAAATTTATTAATGAAAGCGGCCGGATAAGTGATAACTTGCTGGCTAATTGTTCGCTGGTGGCCGCTTTGGACATGGTGGCTCACGAATCCCGGGTAATAATGAACCGAATAGAGCGCAGCGCACCCGATATTGCCGATTATTTAAAGTTACTCGACAATAAAATCGATCTGATTTCGCAAGCGGTGATGATGCAGGGTTCGGAGTTTAAAGAAAACGATACCCGCAATGCCAATCTCAGTGCATCGGGTGTGGCTTTTGACAGTGAAGAAGCTTTGCCGGTGGGCAGTTTTCTGGAAATAAAAATGTTACTGGTGTCCTGTATGGCGGTGATTGTGACTTACGGCAAAGTCATTTATTGTAACGAGAAGAAACCGGCTGATCATCAGTTTACGCATGTGGTCGGTGTCGATTACGTCGAGATAAAAGAACAGGATCGTGAGCTGTTGATCAAGCATGTTGTCAAAAGACAAATGCAGCAGATCAGAAAAAATAAGGACGAGAATTCCAAAGAGCTTTAAACGATGATTTTTATGCCGTGATTTCTGAAAGCCAAAAAAAAATTCTGGCACTACTGGCGGATGGCGAATTTCACTCCGGTTCGGTATTGGCCGATAGTTTGGGAATCAGCCGTTCAGCCGTTTGGAAAGCGGTAAGCAATCTGTCCGAATGGGGGCTTGCCTTTTGCGCCGTGCACGGCAAAGGTTATCGACTGGAGCGGCCGCTGGAATTTTTGGACAGGAATGTTATTGTTGATCAATTAACACCAAAGGCACGCTCGGCGCTATCGGTGCTGTCGATTCACGAAATATTGAATTCGACCAACGATTATCTGACTGAACAAGCCTCGTCCGGCGCGCCGTCAGGGTCGGTTTGTCTGGCCGAATTTCAGTCGGCGGGTAAAGGCAGGCGAGGGCGCGCGTGGGTGTCACCTTTCGGCAGCAATATTTATTTGTCCATTCTGTGGCGATTTCAACAAGGCCCTGCGGTGCTGTCCGGCTTGAGTCTGGCGGTTGGTGTTGCGGTAATCAGGGCGTTAAACCGGCAGCGGATTGACGGTATCGGTTTGAAATGGCCTAACGATATTTACTGGCAAGGGCAAAAACTGGGCGGTATTCTGGTTGAAGTATCCGGTGACGTCAATGGCCCTTGTACGGCGATTGTAGGGCTAGGTTTGAACCTGTTTTTACCGCATCGACAAGCGGCATCGATTAATCAGGCGTGGACGGATTTGAGCCGGGTGACGGGCCGGAATTCACCGGCGAGAAATCAACTGGTCGCTTGTGTTTTGAATCAATTACTGCCGGTAATAGCCGAGTTCGAAAGTACCGGCGTGGACGCTTTTGTCGATGAATGGCGCCGTTACGATTGCATGAAAAATCAGCCGGTACGTTTGTTTATGTCCGGGCAACAACTTGAAGGTATTGCGCAGGGAATCAATGACCAAGGGTTGTTTGTTTTGAAAACGGCTGAAGATGAGCTTCGGGTGTTTGCTTCGGGCGAAGTCAGTTTCAATTCTTCAGTAGTATGAAACTGCTGCTCGATATTGGCAATACGCGCTTGAAATGGGCTGTGCACGATCAAAAAGGTCTGGCAGCGGGTAAGCCGATAGTGCATGGCGACTGCGCTTTTAAACAGCAACTGCTTGCCGCCTGGCGCGGGATACAGCCTCGGCCAGAAGTGTTAGCCGTATCCTGTGTCGGTTCCGAAACCGTTCTGGACCTGGCAATAGCCGCAGCTCATGATCTGTGGCCCGGAGTGGCATGGTTCAGGGCTACGTCTGAAGCTTCGGCCGGCGGCGTCGTTAATGGCTATGAATATCCTCGGCAACTGGGCGTTGACCGTTGGCTTTGCTTGCTGGCCGCCCGGCGTTTATGTTCAGAGGCGGTGTGTATCGTCGATTGTGGAACCGCCATTACTGTCGATGTCATGGCGGCGACAGGGCATCATCTCGGCGGTCTGATCGCGCCCGGGTTAACTGCGATGAGAGAAGCCCTGGCGCAAAATACCGCGAATCTGTCTTTCAGCGCACAGGTTTTTCCGGCAGGGCTGGCCCATTCCACAGAAGCCGCCATTTATAACGGCAGCTTGTATGCCGCCGTTGGCTTGATCAATAGCGTTTGTCAGCCCGGCGGTGCGCTGAAATTGATTTTAACCGGCGGCGATGCTCAAATTATTGCCGGGCATTTCGGGATTGATGTCCTTGTCGTGCCGGATCTGGTGTTGCAAGGATTGTCTTTAAATTAATCGAGGATGACCGGTGAAAGTCCTGGCGCTGACAGTGATATTGGCCAATATCGTTTTGTTTTTATGGGAATACCATACTGGGGCCTTGGTCCAGCATGACCTTAGGCAGGATTTGCGCGACCCTGAATTACAGGCGCTTGTGCTGGTGAGTGAAGCCCTGGAAAAGCTTGAAAATAAAGCAGCCTGGCAAGCCCCGGTTGTCAGGGAGAGAGCCAGGTTTGTTTCGGATTATTTTCAGACGCAGTTGGTACAAGGCCGGATCGCTGCTGAAACTTATGAATTGTTACCGGATAATCCGGTTACTGTGCCGGGAGCGGAACTTGATACTGAGATCAGGCTTACCGGTCTGGATGAGCCTCGCGCAACGCAACGGGACCAAGCAAAGCCGACCCGTGTGGGAAAGGCGTCCCTGCCCATGCTGTCGGCAGTGGACAGCGCCGCGCCATCGGCTGACAATGCTCTGACAGTCGGCGCACAGGATGCTTTGCCGAATACTTCGACCTCGCGCAACGCAGAATTCGCTCAGGCGGTTGTGACAACGCCCGAGGCAATCGATGTAGCCCAGGATAAGCCGCTCGCTTTGTGCTATCAGGCAGGTCCCTTTGCCAACAATGCGCTTTTAAAACAATGGCGCCGTCAGACCGGCATTGCCGAGAAATTTATAAAACCGGTTCAACAAGAGGAGCCGGAAGTCACGGGTTATCTGGTGTATTACCCCGCGCCTGAAAACTTTGAACAGGCTTTGGCCAATGTTGACATGCTGAAAAAGAAAGGAGTAAGTGATCTCTGGTTGTTTAGAAAAGGCGACTTTAAAGGTGAGATTTCTCTTGGCTTGTTCAAAAATAAGCAGCGGGCCGAGATGCTGCAGCAGCAATTTTCCGACAAAGCTATTCAGGTGCTGGTCAGGCCCCGTTTTAAAAATACCAAAAAGCTCTATGCCAGGATCAGCATTACTCCTGAATTTGAAGACAATCTGATAAAAAGCCGCGAATTGTGGCAACAACAGCACCCCGAGTTTACCATTAAGGTCGATAGTGACTGTATTGCCATGCCGCATCAGTAAGTAACAAGTAGAGACGAATTCAACCCCTCTGGACATGACAAAAAAATTAACTGCTTACTGGTAGCCCCATTGCAGTAAAGTGAACCTCATTGTCCAGACAATTTTTCATCGAGTTTAAGAGGGTGTCGTCTCTGTTACAGATGACTGGCGCTGTCCCTCTTCTCCGTTTGAGAATCCCGTTTATCACTAAAATGATCCACAATCATTGCCCCACCGCCTTCCGCAGTCTGGTAGATTTGATCAGGTGTTTTATAGCCTAACGTTCATGAAAGCGCAGCATTACCCCGGGGAATGAAAGTTTTTGTATATCACAGAAACAGATAATGAGCGCAAAATGACGAACTTCCACAGTAATGACGAAAAAGATTGCGTCAAACAGTTGATTGGTCCGGCGAAACGGCCTTACGGCTGATAGTGAAGATAATAGCAGAAATACAGACGATCGCGCGACCCTTGCTCAGTGTGTTGATTAATCAACAGGCAATCAGCAGCAGGTGTTGTTTTTTCAGCACATCTCAAACTTTAAGCGAAAAATACACAAAAGGCTTCGGCTCAACTTGGCGTGTCAAGCCGTTTGTATAGCGCTGTTGGCACAGGAAATAGTTTGGCTTTTCCAGTGCTGTTTAGCGCCCTTTTTGTGGTGGCATGATATATGCTTATATTCTGTTGTCTTTGACCTAAACGCGACCTTGGCATTCCTAACGGGATGAAGCCGGTTCGCGTCAATGCAAACAGCAATGCTTAGTTTGTTGCGGGTGATCTTTGCGGCCTTAAGGCCTCCAAAAACCGGCAAGGAAATTTACTCAAAGACGCGCATTGTCAAGTTATGTTACGTCAAGCTCTCCCAGTGAAGAACAGAGTTTTGCTTTGTTCGCTTTAGCCTGCCTTCGGGCGGGCTTTTTTTTGGCGGCCGGTTTGATACGGCGGATAGTTTGTAACGGCAATGTGCCGCCATTTCAAGTATTTATAAAAATAAATATTTTCAGTTTTTTGAACACTATTCTGGAGTCAGACAAAATGACGTTGGCAAAACATTCACTCAGGGTGCTCGCCCTGGCTTCGTTGCAGTTTATTCCGGTCTTGGCGGGCGCTACTAACGGTTATTTCGCTCATGGCTACGGCGCGCGCAGCAAAGCCATGGCGGGAGCGGGTGCGGCGCTGCCCCAGGACGCGGTCGCTAGTGCGGTCAATCCTGCGGGGCTGGTGCGTGTCGGTGACCGGCTGGATGTCGAACTTGAATTATTCAGTCCACGCAGGAATTTTACGGTATCGGGCGAACCGACCTTGGCGCCGGGCGCGTTTCCGCTCAATCCGGGAAATTTTGACAGTAATGAAGAATATTTTCCGATACCTACGTTGGGCTGGAGCAAGCAGCTCAGTGATACGCAGGCGGTGGGTGTAGCGTTATACGGCAACGGCGGCATGTACACCGAGTTTTCGCCGAAGGCGAATCCAATCTGTCCGCCTGGCAGCGAAGGCCGGGGGGTGTTTTGCGCGGGACGCACCGGTGTCGATTTGGCGCAGGTTTTTATTGTACCAAGTTTTGCCCAGAGTTTTGCCGATGGCCGGTTTTCGGTGGGTGTGGCGCCTATTTTGGCCGCGCAGTATTTCAAAGCGCGTGGTTTTGGCTCGTTTGCGCCGTTTTCGGCAGATCCTGCGCAGCTATCCGAGCAAGGCCGTGACTATTCTTTTGGCGGCGGTTTCAGGGTGGGTGTTCTGGCCGAGCCATTGCAGGGGCTGCGATTTGGCGTTTCTTACAAAAGTCGTATCTGGATGTCGAAGTTCAACGAATATTCCGGGCTGTTCGCCGAGCAAGGAGATTTTGATATTCCGGACAGTTATAATATCGGCGTGTCCTGGGATATTTCCAGTCGATTTACTGCGGCTTTCGATGTCGAACATATCCGCTACAGTGAAATCAAATCGGTCGGCAACCGGCTTTTGCCCAATTTGCAGCAAGCACGCCTGGGTGATAAAAACGGTGCGGGCTTCGGTTGGCAGGATATGACGGTTTATAAACTCGGTTTGTTGTGGAAGCCGGATGATTTGTGGACTTTACGCGGCGGTGTGAGTTATGGCGACCAACCGATTCCCAGCTCCGAGGTGTTGTTCAATATTACCGCGCCCGGCGTCCAGCAATGGCATCTGACTACTGGTTTCAGCCGCAAATTGTGGGATTCCGATGAAGTCAGTTTTGCTTTCATGTATTCGCCGAAAAAATCAGTCAAAGGAGTCAATCCATTAAGTCCCGGTCAAACCATCGAGTTGGAAATGTATCAGCTTTCATGGCAACTGGCCTGGTCCCGAAGCTTTTAAAGGTTAAGTTTTATGGAAAATTTCACGCCTTATTCGGCACTGATCGGCGGCGTATTGATTGGCCTTGCCGGCGGCATATTATTGCTTTTCAATCGGCGCAATGCCGGTATCTCGGGCATTGCCTCGGGCGTGTTGCTATTTAAAGGCGGGGATGTCGGCTGGCGGCTTTGCTTTTTGGCAGGCTTGATTGCAGCGCCTCTGTTGTACCGCTGGCTGGGGGGTAACAGCGCTATTGCTGTCGAAAGCGCACCCATAAAAATGGCGCTTGCCGGGGTACTGGTGGGATTTGGCACGCGCCTGGGCGGCGGTTGCACGAGCGGGCACGGCGTTTGCGGTCTGGCGCGCGGATCGTTGCGGTCGCTGGTGGCGACACTCACTTTCATGGTGGTTGCGGCGCTTACGGTGTATTGGGTGCGACATGGCTAAAAGGGGGTTGCGATGGGTTATCACTATCTGACGGCTTCGATCAGTGGATTGGTTTTTGGCCTGGGCTTGACCGTGTCGCAAATGGTCAATCCTGCCAAGGTTTTGGCTTTTCTGGATGTTACCGGCGCCTGGGATCCGAGTCTGGCATTGGTCATGGCGGGGGCTCTTGGAACTTTGAGCCTTGTTCGCGCCGTGTTCAGGCGCACGGCGCCAGCCGCGCTGGCTCAGACGCTGCCGAAACAGACCGGTATCGATGGCAGGTTAATACTGGGTGCGGGCTTGTTCGGTATCGGCTGGGGCTTATCGGGGTTTTGCCCGGGGCCCGCTCTGGCCAGTATCAGTTATGGCAAAGGGGAAGCCACTATATTTTTAGCGGCGCTGTTTGTCGGTTTTATTGTGTTTGACAGAGTTTTTCCGTCTCGCGGCGGAGATGTTTGAGTCCGAGGGTATTTTATACCTTTTGCTAGCCAAATTTCGGCCCCTCACCTAACGCTAGGTGAGGGGCCGAAATTTGAAGTGCGAAAGGTGTATACTGGAAACATATGATGTTTCGGTTGTGGTGAATGATGGCAAGACTCGGTAGAATGATAAATACCTACTGAAAAGCTTGGTTCATCCTTGATCTTTACAACCCGGAGTTATCATGTCAGTCATTGACAAGACAAACATAGAAAATCTGTTAAAAACTTTCATCGATCCCAATGTTGAAACCGATCTGGTTTCGGCTAAATCGGTTAAAGCTATCAACATCGAGGGGACTGACGTCCACCTGAAACTGGAACTCGGCTATCCGGCCAGGGACTATCCCGATGCGCTAAAAAGCGCCTTGCAAAAACAGTTGCAAACGCTTGAAGGTATTGGCGCCATTACCATTGATGTGACTGTCGCCATTGCATCACATGCCGTTCAGCAAGGCTTGAAACCTTTGCCGGGCGTTAAAAATATTATCGCGGTCGCATCCGGCAAAGGCGGTGTCGGCAAGTCCACCACAGCGGTCAATCTGGCCTTGGCTTTGGCGACGGAAGGTGCCAGGGTCGGCATTCTCGATGCCGATATTTACGGCCCGAGTATTCCTACTATGCTCGGCCAGTCCGGGTATCCGGACAGTGCCGACGGTAAAACCATGCAGCCTAAAATGTCGTTCGGTTTGCAAACCAATTCAATCGGTTATCTGATCGACGCAGGACAACCGATGATTTGGCGCGGCCCGATGGTTACCGGGGCGTTGCAGCAATTACTGAAAGAAACCCGCTGGCATGATCTGGATTATTTGATTATCGATTTGCCGCCCGGCACCGGCGATATTCAATTGACGCTGGCGCAACAAATTCCGGTCAGCGGCGCAGTGATTGTCACGACGCCGCAGGACATTGCGTTGATCGATGCACAGCGGGGCCTGGGGATGTTTGAAAAAGTCAACGTGCCGGTTTTGGGTATTGTTGAAAACATGAGCCTTCATATTTGCAGTCATTGCGGTCATGAAGAGGCTATTTTCGGCGCCGGAGGCGGCGCGGCAATGGCTGAAAAAAACCAGGTCGCCTTGCTGGGATCGTTGCCGCTGGATATTTCAATTCGGGAAAATGCCGATTCAGGAAGGCCGACCGTAGTTGCCGACCCGGAGAGCCGGGCGGCTGCGATATACCGGGAAATAGCCCGGAAAATGACGGCCAGGCTGGCTTTGAAAGCCAAGGATTTCAGCAGTAAATTCCCCAATATCGTGGTTCAGAATACCTGATTATTCGGAACGATTGAGCTTGCTGAACAAGGATCGCTTGGCAGGCCGGAACGCTTCGAGCATCATCCGTGTGCATAAGGATGAATGTAGAGCGACATCAGGTATAGTCACGGGTATTCTTTATGCTTGAAAACAAGCGACATCAACGCCACGAATTTTTATGACGCTTTCAGAAATAAAGGCTACCTGTGCGGCAAGCGGGCTGGTCCGGTTCAGCCAGCGTACCTGAAACAATTGAAAAATTGTATTCTGCAAGATGTAATCAAATACTCTATACTTAAAATGGGAAATCCCATTTACAAGTAGTACAAATGCGTCATTTGCTCGGGGTCTGCCTGAACATAAAAAATGAAGATCAGTACCATCACGACTCAACCCTAAAGCGTCTATGTCTGCCAAATTGTATCAAACAAGCTTAATCATAGCGGCTGCCGCGTTAATTTTCAGTGCTTCGGCACCGTTTGCAAAAAACATGTATCGTTGGGTTGATGATGATGGCAACACCTATTTTTCCGATCAGATACCTCCCGAACATATCGAGCACCGGCGCGAAAAAATCAGCGAAAATGGCCGCATCATTAGCATCACCGAAAAAGCTAAAAGCCCTGAGCAACAGGCATTGGATAACCGGCTTGAAAAATTGAGAAATGCCCAGAAAAAGATTATTAAAAAGCAGAAATCTTATGATCGGGTCTTGCTTGCCACTTACCGCAGTCTGGATGATTTGTTGGCGGGCGTCGAGCGCAAGAACCAAACGATAGCCGTGCAGATCAAGGCGTCGAAAGGCAATGTAAACCGCCTTGCACAACAACTCGAAAGCCAGCAAAAGGAAGCCGCCGTTTTCGAACGCAATGCTAAGAAAATACCGCAAAAACTGCTGGATGACATCCAGTCGACAAAGTTACAAATTCAGGAAGCACAGCAGGCGCTTGATCAGCAGATAGCCAAGCAAAATGCCATAAAAAATGATGACAATATCGACATTGAGCGTTATTTATTTCTGACACAAGCCAATGACGACAGCGCGCATCAACTTTCTAAAGTTGCGAGTATCAAAGAAGCCAATGCGTTGGGTTTGTTCTATTGTCAAAACGACCATCAATGCAACAAGGCTTGGCAAATTGGCCGTAAGTTTGTCAATTTTTATTCCACCACGGCGGCTGATATCGACAATGATACTTTGATCATGACGATGTTGCCGACCAAAGATTCCGATCTTAGTTTGTCGCTTTCGAAAATTGAGTTGAACGACGGCGAATATCAACTTTTTCTCGACATACGCTGCCTGGATTCAATTTCGGGTCGGGAATTATGCGTGAGCGAAAAAGTCCATGCTATCAGAACCTCGTTTGGGCCTTATATCAATGATGCATTAACGCGGTCGGCTCAATAATAAAGTTCCCACGCCCTGGTCGGTAAACAATTCCAGCAATACGGCGTGTTCAACCCGGCCATCTATGATATGCACACTGGCAACGCCGCCTTTGAGGGCATCCGTCGCGCAACGGGTTTTTGGTATCATGCCGCCGAAAAGGGTTCCATCCTGAAGCAAATTATCAACATCATGCACCGAAAGCCCTGTTAGCAGAACCCCTTGTTTATCGAGAATACCGGGGGTATTGGTCAGTAAAATCAATTTTTCGGCTTTCAAAACTTCCGCAACCTTGCCGGCCACGAGATCGGCATTGATATTATAGGAATGTCCATCATCACCGACACCGATCGGCGCTATCACCGGAATAAAATCGCTGTTATTGAGCATGGTCAGTACAGCAGGATCAATACTGCCGACTTCGCCCACATGACCCAAATCGATAATTTCAGGTTCCAGGGCCTCGGGCGCCGATTTTTTCAGGTTAATCCTTCGGGCACGAATAAAATCGCCATCTTTGCCGGTCAAGCCCACCGCTTTACCGCCGTGCCGGTTGATCAGATTGACAATTTCTTTGTTGACCAGTCCGCCCAGCACCATTTCCACAACATCCATGGTTTCACTGTCGGTCACCCGCATACCGTCGATGAACTCCGATGTTTTACCCAGTCTTTTCAGTAAATCGCCAATCTGAGGGCCGCCGCCATGTACGACCACTGGATTCAGGCCAACCAGTTTCATCAATACAATATCCCGGGCGAAACTATGTTTGAGCGCGTCGTCAACCATTGCGTTGCCGCCAAATTTGACGACGACGGTTTTATTGGCAAAGCGCTGAATATACGGCAGCGCTTCGATCAGGACATGGGCGATAGAGTGAGCGGTGTTTTGTTTCATGAATGTAATTTAAAAAATAAGTAGTGGCCGCGCGAATTTATACTTCGCGCGGTCAGGTTTTGCGGCTTTTATGACGTAAGATGTTTTTGTGAATCAGAAAGGTAGCTCAATATCCGGTTTTATTTGCTGCATCGCGGTTTTAAACGCCATCTGAATCTTGCGCAAGGCTTGTTCGTTATCCGCCTCGAAGCGAAGCACCAACGATGGCGTGGTATTCGAGGCCCGCACCAAGCCCCAGCCATCGGCAAAATCGGCACGCAAGCCATCGATGTCGGTTATTTTAGCCTGCTCGAACCGGGCTGTAGCTAAAAGTTTTTCCATGAAGCTAAAATTTTCGCCTTCGTTCATGGCAACATTTAGTTCGGGCGTATTGAGGCTGTCGGGAAAATCCGCGAACACTTCCGCGCTGGTTCTGCTGTCCGCCGATATGATTTCTATCATACGAGCGGCCGAATACAGCGCATCGTCAAAACCGAACCAGCGGTCATTGAAGAAAATATGACCGCTCATTTCACCAGCCAGCTTGGCTCCGGTTTCCATGAGTTTGGCTTTCATGAGGGAATGGCCGGTTTTCCACAAGAGGGGGCGACCGCCAAATTTAACAATCTGTTCAGGCAAATGTCGGGAGCATTTGACATCAAAAATAATTTCACTGCCGGGTTTTCTGGCCAGTACATTCTTCGCAAACGTCATCATTTGCCGATCGGGCCAGATGATCTTGCCGCTTGAGTCAACAATACCAAGCCGGTCGCCATCACCGTCGAAGGCAATACCGATATCGGCTTGATAGTGTTTCACCGAGGCCATTAAATCGCTCAGGTTCTCAGGTTTGCTGGGATCCGGGTGGTGATTGGGAAAATTGCCGTCGATCTCGCAAAACAGTTCGATCACGTCGCAGCCCAGGGTTTTAAGCAATATCGGGCCAATTTCTCCGGCCACGCCGTTGCCGCAATCGAGCACCACTTTCATCGGTCTGGACAAGTGCACGTCTTCGGCAATCATGCCGATATACTCATTGACAAACATGCTGTTCTGGTCGATTTTGCCGGTTTTTGCAACCGTAAAAGTCTGTTGTTCAATAACGTTTTTAAGCGCTTGAATCCGGACTCCTGCCAAAGTTTCGCCATTAAGTACCAGTTTCAGTCCATTGTAATCGGCGGGATTGTGGCTACCGGTAATCATCACGCCGGTTCGACCTGTTGTATGGTGAGCGACAAAGTACAACACCGGTGTCGGCACCATGCCCAAATCAAGCACATCGCAGCCGGTTGAGACTATTCCCCGTGCCAGGGCGTCCGACAGGTCAGGACTTGAATTACGCCCATCGCGGGCAATAACCACGGTTTGGCAGTTGAGTTTTTTAGCTTCGGAGCCAAATGCCCGGCCAATGTCGTGTACTATTTCATGGGTCAGCGTTTTGCCCACGATGCCGCGAATATCATAAGCCCTGAAAATTTCAGGTTTTTCTTCTTCCTCAACGATTGTATCCGGAGCAATCGGTGCTTTAACTTCTTCCGGTTCCTGAGGTAAATTTGGATTGACATCTTTGGTCGGACGGGTATCTTCATCAGGCGCTGCGTCCTCATCAGCATCCAGGGTCAAATCCTCAACGGAAAAAGCGGATGCTTCAAAAAAACCGTCGAATTCGGCAGTATCAGACGAATTGGGTTCCATCGCATCCTCCTGATGATCCAATACCCGTTTGAATTGCACCAAAGTTGAAATAAGGCCACTCATTTCGCTTAAGTAAACCGGGTAGTTGCCGTGAGCACCGCCTGTCATCAAATCTTTGACCGCTTTCAGGACAGTGCTTTGATCCTGGCGCAACATATCGGACGTTTTCCGGTAAGCGACAAAAAAGGCCAGGCAACCCAATAAGCCGGATATCGCGATAATACCCGCCACCAGACCAAACCCGGAAGCATTCGCCGCTTGTGTATACCAGCCTTGTATCGTCCATGCACTATTGGCAACGTTAATCTCGACATGCTCCTGGTTTTTGAAACGCGGGTCGCCGACCGCCGCCAGCTCAAGCCCGCCTTGCCGCAACTGGATGTAGAGGTCTTGTGCTGCCGCCGATTTAAGATTTGATGCAATAAAGTCATAGCTCAAACTCGCCAGAATGACGCCGACGACGCGGCCATCGACGACCACGCCCGCAGTCAGCGCCAAATGCCGGTTAGTGCCAACATCGCCCTGAATGGCCGCTAATTGACTTTTATTGGCTGTTTCCCTGATCATGTCAAGATCAGCAAAGCCCATGTGTGGGATATGCTGGTCATCGAGTTCATTAATATCCGGCCTGAGTAATCTTATTTTTAAAGCGCCGGGTAAATACTTTTCCAGCCGCGTTGCCACTGCGGTCGTAAGCGCGGGGTCGTTTTTTACGAAAACTTCGATTACTTCCCGATTTTGCGCCATCAGCGCCAGCGCCTGATTCAATTGTTCGATTCGCGCCGCAATGCTCAGGGCCGCGCCTTGGGTAGCAGCATAAGCTGCTTCTTGCCGCGCCTCATTCACTGCATCTCCGGTTGCCCAGTAAACACCGCTGCCTGTCACCAAAATCAATACCACCGCCAGAATCGCCAACGGTAAAAATATACGCTGCATAAGTCTTCCTATTGCATTAGTGCCGTCCGGTATGGCCAAAGCCACCGCCGCCGCGCACACTTTCGTCAAAAGCGTCAACACGCTCAAACTCTGCCCGCACCACCGGCACAAACACCATTTGCGCCAGTCTTGCACCAACCTCGATGGTAAAAGGGCTACCACTCCGGTTCCAGCATGATATTAATATCTCACCCTGATAATCGGAGTCGATCAAACCCACCAGATTGCCCAGGACAATGCCTTGCTTATGACCTAAGCCCGAACGCGGCAACAGCACCGCAGCCAAGTTGTTGTCGCCGATATGAAGGGCGATGCCGGTTGGAATCAGGCAACTTGCCCCCGGTTCAAGTTGCACGGGTTCGGTCAGACAAGCACGCAAATCAAGACCCGCTGAACCCGGCGTCGCATATTCGGGGAGAGGGATTTCATGACCTAAACGCTTATCCAGAATTTTAAACTGTATTTTTCTCATTCAATTTCTCTGCGATTAAACTGATTAACTGGCGTGCCAAATGCGCCTTGTCGGTCATGGCCAGTTGCACACAGCCGTTATGCCAAAAAACCGTCAACGCATTGCTCTCGCTTTCAAACCCGCCCTGCTCGCGTCCGACCCAATTAGCCGCTATCATATCAAGGTTTTTGCGCCGCAATTTGTCCTGTGCATAGGTTTCAAGCGCGTGGGTTTCAGCGGCAAAACCGACGGTAAAAGGACGCGCGCTTTGCAATTGGGCGACTTCGGCCAGAATATCCCGTGTTTTCTCCAGGCTGATTGAAATCAGTGCGTCCTGTTTTTTTATTTTTTGTGGCACATTTTGCGCCGGACGATAATCGGCCACCGCTGCGGCTCCGATAAAAACATCGCACATTGCGGTGCGCGCCATTACCGCGTCATACATTTGTGCTGCGGTTTCAACCGCTATCAATTCGCTGTTTTCAGGCGGCGTCAAAGCGGTCGGGCCGCTGACCAGCAGCACTTGCGCACCCGCATCGGTGGCCGCCCGCGCCAATGCATAACCCATCTTGCCGGAACTTCGGTTGCTGATATAACGCACCGGATCCAGAGGTTCCCGGGTCGGCCCTGCGGTTATCATGATTTTTTTCCCTTGCAGACACGGCAATGGTTCCAATTCCAGCAAGCGCTCGCAGATAGTTTCCGGCTCCGACATGCGCCCGAAGCCAATCTCACCGCAAGCCTGACTACCCTGCTCGGGCCCTATGAGCATGACGCCTTGTTGCTGACATTGCTTAATATTAGTCTGGGTCGCTGATTTGCGCCACATTGCCTGATTCATCGCCGGCGCGATAAAAACCGGGCACTCGGCCGCCAGATATAGCGCCGAAACCAAATCATCCGCCCAACCATGGCTCATCTTGGCAATGGTATTGGCAGTGGCCGGAGCAATGACCAGCACATCAGCCCAACGCGCCAGCGAAATATGCCCCATCGCCTGTTCTTCACCGGAATCCAGTAAATGGCTGTGTACCGGGTGACCGGACAGCGCTTGAAAGGTCAAGGGAGTGATAAATTCGGTTGCGGCGGGGGTCATGACCACTCGCACCTCACAACCCTGTTTACGCAGCAAACGCACTAATTCCGCCGACTTGTAAGCTGCAATGCCACCGCAAACGGCTAATAAAATTCGCTTGTTAATCGTTTTTGTCCTTTGCGTATTTAAAGGACACGGAAGTAAGCGGTAGACTGCGTCGGGAACAGGCAGTCGAGAGCAAGGCGCGAAAACTTGAGCGTAGCCCAAGCTATGTAACTGTTTTCGCAAAGCTTCCGCTCTTGGCTCACGCCCCTTACCTACATCCCTGTAGGCAACGCCGCTATCGGACAAAATAGCAAGTTAGCTTACCAGCAAATGTGGCCGCGCAGAGTATATTATGGCAAGTATAGCCAAATTCTTCTAAGCTTAATTTTTGACTTGGGAGCAAAGTAATGGCGATAAAAGACTGGCCTGCCGATGAACGTCCACGGGAAAAACTGTTGCAACGAGGGCCGGGCGCATTGACCGACGCCGAGTTATTGGCCATTTTTTTGCGTACCGGGGTCGCTGGCAAATCGGCCGTGGCCATGGCGCAAGACCTGTTGGCCGAATTCGGTTCGTTGCGCAGTCTGCTCGATGCCGACCGGCAAAGCTTTTGTCGGAGCCATGGTCTAGGCGCCGCCAAATATACCCAGCTACAAGCGGTACTGGAAATGGCGCGTCGGCATTTTAACGAGATTCTGCAACGCGGCGATGCGTTGACCAGCCCCGAGATTACCCGGGCTTACCTCAGTGCGCAACTTCGGGGCTACAGCTACGAAGTGTTCGCTTGTTTATTTCTTGATAACCAGCACCGCGTCATCAAGCTGGAAGAATTGTTTCGTGGGACGCTCGATAGCGCCAGCGTCTATCCCCGGGAAGTGGCGAAACGGGTGTTGCATCATAACGCGGCTGCGGTGATTTTTGCTCACAACCATCCGTCCGGCATTTGTGAGCCCAGTCAGTCCGACAAACACATCACCGACAAGCTCAAACAAGCTTTGGCCTTATTCGACATTCGGGTGCTGGATCATTTTATTATCGGCGACGGCCAGCCGTATTCTTTTGCCGAACATGGGCTGATATGAATTTGCTTTATTGTGTTGTGAGGCTTGGATTTGTCTACGATGTCAGCATCGCTGACAGGATGCTTAAAAGGAACGGGACTTAAGCCGCTATTTGCGCTATTTGAGTTGCGAGTGATGCCCGTATTTTATATACGGTGGAGAGACGTCATTAAAAACCCAGCTTATCAGTAGTTGACAAGCTGGGTTCTAATTTATTTACAGGCTGATAGTAGATTCTACTTTTTGTTTAGAACCGTCCGGATCATCCATACAACCAGTCAAGCCAACGATCATCAGAGCCATTGCCAAAAGAGATAAAAGTTTTTTCATGTTATCCTCCAAAAATTAAATTTATTTTTATATTTGCAGCACTAAGTGAATAGCACGGTGGAATTTATATCACGGCTAAAATCAGTGTGCAACAAATAATGACAAAAATTTATCCGACCAGCAAGAATCTTCGACTTGCGACTTTAAATCCGTCATTCCGGCAGAGATTGCCGAGATAACAATTTTGGATTTGGCCGAAGGTTCTTTAGCATCAGGAAAATTTAACCCCGCTTTAACAAATGTAGTGCCTACGGTCTATGCTATTGAACTAAACAACCACCAGCTAAAGCTGGTGGGTTGGGTTTCGGCGGACTAAACCGCCGACTAAAGTGAAGACGACTGAAAGTCGGTGGTTTTAAGCCACGGGCTACCGCACATTCGTGCGGGTTAAAGCCGCCTTCGGAACAAATAAAATGATTAAAAATCATGCCAAATTTAACTTGTATGTGCCATAAAATGTATTCTCACATATTTTTCAATATCTTATGATTACGGAATGTTAAGGCTGAGTTAAGCTCCATGGGCCTCAAGGTCACGGGGTAAGTGAATCACAAATTGTCCATCGAGCCATCGGGCCGTGCCAATTGTTTGCCAGGTTCCGTGCAAATTGAGATTGCGCAAATCATGAATCCAGACAGAAGGCGCCGAATTGGCTTTGAGCTTGATGTTGAATCGGGTCTGCGCCGGATCTAGGTGTAAGCGATGCCCCCAGAATGCGGTTATTTTCATAATGAATTTTTTCAACCGGGCTTCATTGATATTGGGTGTTACCGCTATATTGGCCCACATCGAATGCACGCGCCCCCAATGCGGCGCCAGAAGACGCCCTTCCTGATTGACGAAAGGCAGCCATTTTTCAGCTCCCTTTGGGTCAACGTAGGTGATGGCCAGCAGTTTATCGTAGCCTTCGAAATGATCGTGCAGATAAAGCGCATGGGGCGTGATTCCGACAAATGTCTGCGATACCATCAATAACGCATTGCTGGCTTGTGACAGCGCTTGGGCGGCGGTATTGCCCCGGGTGTCGATATCGAACCGATAAACGAGCCCGTAATGTATGCTGCTGTTGAGCTGCAAAAAAACCAGGAAGATAAATATTTTCGTTATTTTGCGAGTGTTTTTTAACTGGGCATGTGATTCTGTCGGCTCAAAAATAGCACTATAAAAGCTGGGTAGGCGCAATGAATAGGCGGGGGCGCATTGCGTCCCGCAGTTGATTCGTGCCCGGGTATCAGCAATGGCCCGGTATCTGGCTCCGGCATAGTGATAAATGCCGGGTATTTTCAACAACCAACCGAATAGAGCCGGATAGCGCATGTTTATAAGAATCTGAATATAGGTGTCGAGCCCCGAATAAACTCTCCCTTTGCCGGACACGGCATAGAGGTCTTTTAGCAAGGTATCGGGTGGTATAACAGAGAGTTGCACGCAGTCATGCGCATACGTTTGGGCATCTTTGAAGTCGATGCAATGCAATAGGTCGAAATGATTGAGCGTCAGCACGGTACGATTACACAGGGGACAGTCCCTGTCGTAATAAACAGTCAGCAGCGGCTGCCCGGGACGCAGATAACGCCCCAGACAGCGCCACCAGGAAAAAGGTACGAGCAATACATAAAAAACCAGCATGCCCAGACCAAAAGGGTAAATATTCAGGATTAACGTGATGCCTGAATGCAGGGAAACGCCTGTGACCCAGAACAGTGGGCGCAATTTGCGATGAGCGAAAAAAAACAGGAAGGTAAACTGGAAAACAAGGATGGTGTAGCCGATAAATTTTTGCAGGTATTCTTGATTGAGCAGCCACGAAACATCCAGGGCCGACATGTAGTAGGGCTGGGTAGAAGGTAGCCAGGCGCCAAGGCCGTTGCGCCAATGTTCGGCAAACAGCTTGTGAATGGCGGAATCAAAATAAAGAAAACCGAGGCAAATCAGCACGGGCAAATAATAGCTCAGTGCCGAGACCCGGGCTTTGGGGTATTGGCGGTAATGGGTAAAAGGTGTGCTGAGTTTTAGCCGTAAGCGGTCAATGGCAAAAGCGCGGTCAACCGGCATGAACATCAGAAAAAAACCGGCGCCGGTCATAAAAATATCGAAGCCGCCGTCAAAATCCCGCTGCATGGGGGTGAACTGGACAAAAACAAGCCAAAACAGGTAGCTGGCGATCAAGGCCCGCTGGCAGTGATAACCGATGACAATAAAAAAAGCACAAAGTCCCCACAAACACAGAAAAAAAGGAATCATCGGAAATTCAATGTCGATATAAGGTACGGGGTCGAATATCAAGTGATTGAAATAGAGCAGGAAAGCAATTTCCTGCAAAGTGACCAGACCATACAAAAGCCTGAACAGGCCGATGCCGGTGGCGGGTACTTGCTGGAGAAAAAGCGCGTGAAATTTGGTGAAGAAGAATTTATACATGGGCTGACGAATGCAAGCAAAAAGTGTATAAATTATAAGGTATTTAGCTTGTCGAAGCCTAGCGCGGCAGCGTTTTTATATTGACGGGTAAATGTACAAAAAACTGCCGGTCACGCTATATCTTTGTTAAAGACAATAATAGGTCAATGCAGGTCTAGTGTAAAAACAAAGGCCGCTATCGCCAACTGGAAGCTGGCGATAGCGGCCTCGATTACAAAAGTTACTCAGATAAATTTATTTATCTTCGTCTTTTGGTTCAGCAAAAACCCATTTCACAAGAAAGTAACCGGCTGCGATAACGACAATCGCGCCGACCATGCCAGCTGGTTCTTTTAACATTTCAGTCAAGTCTAAGATCGCACCCATGAGTGTTCTACCTATATTTTTATATTTTGAAAAAACGCTAAATACATAGCAAACGAGCTACCAATTCTACTTCAGGCAAAGCTAAAGTCAAGATTTATTGTAGAAAAAAACTGTTGCAGTCAGGTTTGTGTTTTTGACTTGCCGCTTGTCGGTGGACAGTGGATACGGAATCCTTAAAGTCGTGGCACTGTTTCAGGCAATCTCTCAAATTCGATTGATTTCCAGGTGCAGGGCGCGAAATTCATCAGTCAATTTATGATTGGGCGCATAGTGAACCAGAGGTTTGGATTCGCTATGGGACTCCCTGATTTTAACCGATGGTGAAATTTTGGATTCCAGTACCGGATGCCCCAGGGCGATGAGCTCGTCAACCAGTTGGCGCGGCAGATTGGCCTGTTTTTGATACTGGTTGACCACGATGCCTTCTATTTCCAGATTCTGATTGTGGTCAGCCTTAACTTCCGCCAAAGATTGCATGAGTTTGAACAGGGCCTCTCTTGAAAAAGCATCGCAATCGAAAGGTATCAGGCATTTATCGGCGGCGATAAGCGCCGATTGACTATAAAAATTGAGTATGGGCGGTGTATCCATATAAACGGCCCCGAAGCCTTCGAGCTTTTCCAGAGCTTCTTTGAGTTTGAAAATTTTATAGCGGGATTCCAGCCTTGCCTGCAAAGGTTCGAGTTCCGGGTGCGAAGGAATGACATAAAGATTTGGAAAGGGCGTTTCATGAATAATGTTTTCCAGACCGGAATCATGACCGCCGAAAAGGTTCATGCTCAAACTGTCTTTAAAAAACCTGGCCAGTGTCCGATCCGAATCGGTGACTTTATCGCCCAGCAGATATTGCGTGGCGTTACCCTGAATATCGAGATCCAGTACCAGCGTTCGCTTGCCTTCAACGGCGCTGATCGCGGCTAAATTACAAGTGATGGTGGATTTTCCGACACCGCCTTTCTGGTTGAAAATAACCCTGCGCATGGTCTGCTCCGTAAAATCAAATAGTTAATGGCCGCATTATAAGGCTTAAAGCACTAATATCAACAGCGCACAAAAGTTTCCGCGCCGCATTCGGGGCATGTCGGAATAACGCTGGTCGATTTAAAGGCGATTTCCTTATCGCATTGATCGCAAACAAAAGTTCCGGGGCTGGTAATCTCGCCGCTGTGATAGGTATTGACCTCAGCCACGGCTTTAAGGCGCGACAATTCGATGCTGGTTTTGTCGGCGACGCTCATGAAAGCGTCCAGGGCGAAATTTTCGATCAGATCGATGTCGAATTTCAGCCATTCGGACAAATCATCGCTGTCATTTTTATTGATGGCGTGTGCGGCATGTTCGACATCGCGGAGTACAAAGTCTGAAACCTTGTTAAGCTCTTCCTGGGTCAAGCCACCTACTTCACTGGTTTTTTCCTTGGCTTTTGCCAAAGCATCGGCCAGGGAATGAATGCCGTCATCCATTACCTCGTAAAGATGCCCCATTAGATTATTGTAGGCTTCGATCAGTTTATTTTCACGCATCGGTTTAACTCCTGAAAATGGGACTTTAGATTTATACAAGTGTACTGTATTCTAACGCTTTTGACCGGAAAAAATGATAAGGATGGACGAAAATTACAAGCCGTTGAGCATAGAGCAAGCCGTACAAAAATCCTGGGAAGATACCCGGGCATTTGTTGTCGATGAAACGTCACCCAAGGAAAAATACTATTGTCTGTCCATGTTTCCTTACCCCAGCGGTAAATTGCACATGGGGCATGTACGGAATTATACCATTGGCGATGTCATCAGCCGTTTCCAGCGTATGCAGGGAAAAAATGTCATGCAGCCCATGGGCTGGGACGCTTTCGGCCTGCCGGCTGAAAATGCCGCCATGCAGCACGGCATACATCCTGCCGACTGGACTTACGAAAATATAACTTACATGCGCGAGCAGTTGCAACGCCTGGGCTTTGGTTACGACTGGAGCCGTGAGCTGGCGACCTGCGATCCCGATTATTATCGCTGGGAGCAATGGTTTTTTCTCAAATTACTGGCAAAAGGTCTGGTCTATAAAAAGACCGCGCCGGTCAACTGGTGTCCGCACGATTTAACGGTGCTGGCCAATGAACAGGTCATCGACGGGTGTTGCTGGCGTTGTGATACGCCGGTCGAAAGGAAAGAAATTTCCCAGTGGTTTTTAAAAATCACCGCCTACGCCGATGAATTATTGCAATCCCTAGAACAACTCGAAGGCTGGCCGGAGCAGGTCAAGACCATGCAAGCCAACTGGATCGGTCGTTCGGAAGGTGTGGAAATGGACTTTCCGGTCGCAGGCCGCACCGATCCGATCAGAATTTATACCACCCGGCCCGATACCTTGATGGGCGTCACTTACCTGGCCGTAGCCGCAGAACATCCTTTGGCATTACAAGCGGCGCTTGACAATCCTGAGATAAAGCAGTTTATCGAAGACTGCAAAACCATGGAAACCTCGGAAGCGGCGATGGAAACCATGGAAAAAAAAGGCATCGATTCCGGTTTTAAGGCGCTTCACCCCATTACCGGCGCACCGGTACCGGTGTGGATAGCCAATTTTGTCCTGATGGGCTATGGCACCGGCGCAGTGATGGCGGTACCCGCCCACGACCAGCGCGACTTCGAATTCGCCCACAAATACGGCATTGACATCAAGCCCGTTATTTGTGCGCAAGACGGCGCGGATGATACTTGTTCCGAACACGCTTTCACCGACAAAGGCATACTCAAAAACTCAGGCGAATTTGACGGCCTGAGCTCGAAACAGGCTTTTGTCGCCATCGCCGAAAAACTCGAACATGAACACAAAGGCAGCCGCAAAACCAATTTCCGCTTGCGCGACTGGGGCGTGTCGAGACAGCGTTATTGGGGCGCGCCGATTCCTGTCATCTATTGCGATGCTTGCGGCACCGTACCGGTTCCCGAACAGGATCTGCCTGTCACGCTACCGCGCGATGTCATTCTGGACGGCTCGCAATCGCCCCTGGTCGCCCATCCGACCTTTTCTCATGTCGATTGTCCAACGTGCGGCAAGGCGGCGAAAAGGGAAACCGATACCTTTGACACTTTCATGGAGTCTTCCTGGTATTTTGCCCGTTTTGCCAGCCCGAAAGCCCATGCCATGCTGGATGAAAAAGCCCGTTACTGGCTGCCTGTAGACCAATACATAGGCGGCATCGAGCATGCGATTCTGCATTTGCTGTATGCCCGCTTTTATAACAAGCTGTTGCGCGATGAAGGCTTGCTGGTCAATGACGAGCCGTTCAAAAATCTGCTCACCCAGGGCATGGTGCTCAAAGACGGCAGTAAAATGTCCAAGTCCAAAGGTAATACGGTAGACCCGCAAGCCTTGATCGAGCAATACGGCGCCGATACCGTGCGCTTGTTCATCATGTTCGCGGCGCCGCCAGAACAATCGCTGGAATGGTCGGACAGCGGTGTTGAAGGGGCTTTCAGATTTTTGCGCAGGCTCTGGAAGCAGGTCTATCAACATGTCGGCACAAGCGGCACGATTGCAGAATTAGACCCACAGACTTTGACCGACGAACAGAAAACGGTACGCCGCCAGTTGCATCATGCTCTCGAAAAAGTATCTGACGATATGGGCCGCAGGCATACTTTCAATACGGCCATTGCCGCCAATATGGAACTGCTCAACACACTGGTTAAATTTACCGATGTTACCGACAATGCGCGGGCCATCCGGCAGGAAGCGTTCAGTGCCATTGTTTTGATGCTGGCGCCTATCGTACCCCATGTTTGTCAGCAATTATGGCAGGATTTGGGCTATGAAAGCAGCCTGATGGAAGCAGGCTGGCCGAGTGTCGATAAGGATGCGCTGAAACTCGATGTCCTGGAAATTGTCGTACAGGTAAACGGCAAGTTACGCAGTAAAATAGCGGTGGCGGCCAGTGCTACGCAAGATGTCATTAAAACCACGGCGCTCGCCGACGAAACTATACAGCGTTTTATCGAAGGCGCGCCGGTTCGAAAAATAATTGTCGTGCCCAATAAACTGGTCAACATTGTTATTTAATGCCCCCTATAAGAATGCTAACTCTATTGAAACAAGTTGTATTACTCACAGGTTTGCTGGTGCTGGCCTCCTGCGGCTATCATTTACGCGGCAGCTCTGATTTAGCCCAACCGCTGTACAAAGTATATCTGGCCGGCGCCTCTGAGCCTTTATCTACACAGTTTGCCAATACCATTCGTAACGCTTCGGGGGATATGGCCGGCTCAAGCGCGGAGGCGGCAGTGATCGTGACGATTTCAAATGAACGCATGGATCGGCGCGTACTGACATTGAGCAATACCGGTAAAGCCAACGAATTTGAACTCGACTACGCGCTGGATTTTGAGTTGCAGGACGCCAAAGGCAAGCCATTGCTTGAACGTCAAAGTGTCGAAATCAGGCGCGATTATTTCAATGACCAGCAGGCCATTATCGCCAAAAACAGCGAAGAAGATCTGATCAGGACGGAAATGTATCAACAGGCGGTACGCACCATTGTCAACCGCGCCCAGGCCGTCTTGGCGGCGCAATGACCCTGCCATGCGCCTGACGGTCGAGCAACTCGGCGCGGCCTTAAAAAAAACTTTGGCGCCGATTTATTTTATAACCGGCGACGAGCCTCTGCAGCAGGGGGAAGCCGCCGACGCCATAAGGGCTGTCGCCAGAAACGCAGGTTTTAACAGCCGCGACATTGTTACTGTTGATGCGCAGTTTGAATGGGCCGCAATAAACGCAGCGGCTGAATCACTGAGTATTTTTGCCGACAAAAAAATCATCGATTGCCGCCTGCCTTCCGGCAAACCCGGAACAGAAGGCAGCAAGGCTTTGCTTTACTTTTGTCGGCACATACCGGATGACACTATTTTACTGGTCACGAGCGGTAAGCTGGAGTCCGCATCGTTGAAATCCAAATGGTTTCAAGCCCTAGACCGGCATGGCGTGGTGGTTCAGGTCTGGCCGTTGACAGGTACGGCGTTACTGCGTTGGCTACAAATGCGGCTACAGCTAAAAGGCATGACAGCCACGCCTGAAGGTATAAAAATTCTGGCGGCGCGACTGGAAGGCAACCTGCTGGCCGCCGCGCAAGAAATTGAAAAGCTTTACATTTTGTATGGCGCCGGCCATCTCGATGAAGAAGCTATAGCATCGGTTGTCGCAGACAGCTCCCGCTATGATGTTTTTGCGCTGGCCGATTGCCTTCTTGTCGGCAACATCGGCCGAACGGTAAAAGTATTACAAGGACTAAAAACAGAAGGTGTGGCCGCGCCCGTCGTGTTATGGGCGATAACGCGGGAAGCGCGGCTGCTGACAAAAATCAAAAGTGCTTTGCAGCAAGGACAAACGAAAGCGGCGGCTTTTCAACAGCATCAGGTTTGGGAAAAACGCAAAGCTCTGGTGAACAGTGCGGTCGACCGGCTCGAAATGCAGCAGCTCGATCGAGTCATACTGATGAGCGCTCTCGCCGACCGCCAGATCAAAGGCCAGCGGCAAGGCTCCCCTTGGGAAACGCTACAGAAAATTTGTTTGATTATGGCGGGCGCCGATGTCATGGCCGCCGCTTAAAATTACGTCACTGGGGTTGAAAACACACTAAACGGCCTTATATCGACGTACAGTTTATTTTCAATTAAGTGAGGAAAATTCAAGCATGACTGTTGACGCAAAAAAACAAACTCTTGGCTTTGAAACGGAAGTCAAGCATCTTCTGCATTTGATGATTCATTCTTTGTACAGCAACAAAGAAATCTTTTTACGGGAATTGGTTTCCAATGCTTCCGACGCCGCTGACAAATTACGCTTTGAAGCTTTATCGAATGGCGCACTTTATGAAAATGACAGTGAGTTGAAAATTCGCCTGGAAATTGACAAGGAAAAGCGCACTATCAGTGTCATTGACAACGGCATTGGCATGACTCGCCAGGAAGTACAAGAGCATATCGGCACAATTGCCAAATCCGGCACCAAACAGTTTTTCGAAGCCCTGACCGGCGACCAGGCCAAGGACAGCGAATTAATCGGACAATTCGGCGTCGGTTTTTATTCGGCCTTCATTGTCGCCGACAAAGTCACCCTGAAAACACGTAAAGCGGGCGCTGGCGCGGATGACGGTGTACTTTGGGAATCGGCGGGCGAGGGCGACTACACACTGGAATCCATCGAGAAAAAAACGCGCGGCACCGAAATTGTTCTGCATTTAAAAGAAGGCGAAGACGAGTTTCTGGAGGCTTACCGACTCCAGGCTATCGTTAGAAAATTCTCCGATCATATTGCCCTGCCCATCGTCATGGACAAGGAAATTCCTGCCGAAACCGACGATGAAGGCAATGAAACCGCGCCTGCCGGAATCGAAGAAGAGACCGTCAACAGCGCCTCGGCACTATGGACGAAAGCCCGTCAAGATATTTCTGAGCAAGATTACAACGAATTCTACAAGCATGTCGGGCATGATTTTCAGGAACCGCTCGCCTATGTGCACAGCAAGGTCGAAGGCACCAACGAGTACACCTTATTACTCTATGTGCCGGCACGGGCGCCTTTTGATTTGTGGGACCGCGACGCCAAACACGGCGTTAAGCTCTACATCAAAAAAGTTTTTATCACCGATGACGCCGAGCAATTGATGCCGCGCTATTTGCGGTTCATACGCGGCATCATCGACGCCAACTCCCTGCCGCTGAATGTCTCCCGGGAAATTCTGCAACACAGCAAGCAAATCAGCACCATCAAATCCGGAGCCGTTAAAAAAGTTCTGGGTTTATTGGAAAATCTGGCTAAAAACGAGGCGGAAAAATATCAAAACTTCTGGTCGAATTTTGGCAATGTCATCAAGGAAGGACCTGTTGAAGACTATGCCAATAAAGACCGCATTGCCAAATTGTTACGTTTTGCTTCAACACATGCCGACAGCGACACACAAGACGTGGCGCTGGAAGACTATGTCAGCCGCATGAAAGAGGGCCAGGAAAAAATTTACTATGTCACGGCGGACAGCCATTCGGCTGCTAAAAACAGCCCGCATCTGGAAATTTTCCGCAAAAAAGGCATCGAAGTGCTGTTGCTGTCAGACCGTATCGACGAATGGCTGGTGTCCAGCCTGACCGAATTCGACGGCAAGCATTTGCAATCGGTGGCCAAAGGCGATCTGGATTTGGGTAATCTCGATTCGGAAGAAGACAAGAATGAACAGGAAGCCGGCAATAAAGACTTCGAGTCAGTCATCCAGCAAATCAAGGACGTATTGAAAGATAAAGTCAGCGAAGTGCGCCTGTCCCATCGGTTGACCGAATCGCCTGCCTGTCTGGTCAGTGATGTTTACGGCATGAGCCTGAACATGGAGCGGATCATGAAGGAAGCGGGGCAGAAAATGCCCGGCAGCAAGCCGATTTTCGAACTCAACCCAACGCATCCTTTGGTTACCCGGATGAAAGACGAGCAAGACGACCAGCGTTTTGCCGATTTGACCCACATCCTGTTCGATCAAGCCATCTTGAGCGAAGGCGGACAATTAGAGGATCCGGCGGCTTTTGTCCATAAGCTGAATGGTTTATTGCAAGGGTTGTTATAAATCATACGCCCGCTACCAATAAAAAAGGCCGGTTTTCCGGCCTTTTTTGCGCTTTAATTCATAGCGCTTGGTTTCGGCTTCGGTGCAATGCCCTTAACCAAACACCAAAGTGTGTTAAAGCCCAGCCGCGCATCATAATGTCCGCGCTCAAACAAAAACAGATAAACCACATCGATGACGAGGGCCATTCCTGCCATAACAATATGCCGAAAATAACCGATACTATACCGCCGACAGTAGCCGATGTGGCGTGGGGAAAATTAACGGTAATGGCCGCAAATACCCTGAAAATACCTTTGACCAGCAAATAAGCCGCCGCCAGCAAAATCACTTTTTCCGCCGTTTTATCCAGTTCAACGAGCAGAAAAATACCGACCACTGAATCCAAAGTAGCCATTTGCAAATTACTGAAAAACTCTTTGGAATGCCGCGATATGAAGGCATCCAAGCCGGCCATGATACCGGTGGCCAGAATCACCAGCGCGACCAGAGGCAGCCATGAGCTCGATTGCGACATGATTTGCACATCCGGCTCGAAGACGGAAAAAATCGTCAAGAAGACCCCGGTCAAAGCGAGCAGCAAGCCACGGATTAATAAAGAATTGCGTTGCGGCAGATAATGATCGAAATCCTGGGTTGTTGCATTGGCATTCATTTTATATCCTGTTTTTTAGAAATGGGCGATGCCCGGCGTCCTGGACTCAGGCGTCAGCCAAAAGCTGTTCAAGCAAAGGCAACAATGCCTGCTGCTGTCTTTCAATGCGCATCCGGTGCGCGAGAATAATGCTTTTTAAAGCGGCCAGCGCTTCGGCAAATTCGGCATTGACCACCAGATAATCATATTCCGGATAATGGCTTATTTCGGTGACGGCATCACGCATCCTGCGCGCAATGGTTGCTTCGCTGTCCTGCCCCCGGTTGCGCAGGCGCTGCTCAAGTATGGCCGTTGACGGCGGCAGGATAAAAATAGACACGCTTCCCGGCAGTATTTTTTTTATCTGCTGGGCGCCTTGCCAATCAATTTCCAGAATGACATCGATGCCTTTTTGCAGGTTGTCTTCGACTGTCTTTTGTGCCGTGCCGTAAAAATTGTCGAAGACCCGGGCTTGTTCAAGAAAAGCTTGTCGGTCCAGCATGACTTTAAACTCATCAACCGAAATAAAAAAATAATCCCGGCCTTCTTTTTCGCCGGGACGTTGTGGCCGCGTCGTATGTGATACTGAAACAGTCAGGTGCTTGATATCGGTTATCATTTGCTTGACCAAACTGGTTTTTCCGGCTCCTGACGGCGCCGAAATTATATAAAGTGTGCCGTTGTTAGTCATAAGCTAAGGGGTGGAATGGATTTTATAAGGCGTAATGATAGGCACTATTTTGAATTTACCGACGCACGAATTCAACTTTTAATGACATTTATCGGTCATGAAAATGACAGATTCAGCACAATGTCAGAGAAACTCAGGGTTTGCCGTTTTCCGTTTCACTCAACGCTTGCACAATAGTCCTGTACTCTTGTGTTTTAGGCCGATATAAATAAATCGCCAAGGCCGACAATAGCGAGAAGATATAGAGTGTATTGAAATCATCCCCCATCCAGTACAGCGCAAAACCCATAAACCCGATACTTTCTGCAAACAACATTGAAATCATCAGGGTAAAAAGATAACGGCTTTTGGCCGGTTTATCGCCCGGCATAGTTTGATTCAGGCGCAGTTGGATATGGCGAATCAAATTAGTGAGGGGAAAAGCGATAATCGCCAAACTGTAAAAAATTGCCCGGATCATGCCCAGTTGCACAGCAGGAATGTGCTGCCGCCATTGTGCTGGCGGGTAATGACAAAGATAGAGATAAAGCGCAAGCATCGCTGCGGCAGTGGCGGTCAAAATCCAGTGCGGCCTGAGATCGGTGTTGGCACGCTGGCGTTTGTTGCGGATTGACATCGTGATTCCTGGAAAATACGAAAACCCTTATGATACCAAAATCAATCCGGCGGGTTTGTCGCTGAATCGGGTTTTGCGTGGACATAACCCCCCAGCCTTAACATTTTGAAATCATAAAATTTTGAAAAATAAATTTTATGGCACAGACAAGTTAAATTCGATATGATCTTTAATTATTTTATTTCAATCGCATAGGACGTAGGCGCTACATTTATTAAAACTGAGTTAATGCTGTATCCGGTATAGTGTCAGCGCAATGTTGGCTTGCTGGACAAAATATTTAAAAACATTGAAATCATCTTCGTTGAGCGGCTGTTGATGTAGCACACGATCACAATAAATCAAACCAATGACTTGGTTGTTGGCACACACGGGCATTAAAAAACAGGCATTTTTGCCGATAATATCGATGTCGGAAGCTATATAAAGGGCCGCGTCGGCAACGGCGTCCAGCCACAAGCCCTGCCTATTGTCCAGGCCGCTGGCAAAAACATTCTTTGGCGAGGTGCTTATGTTGAATTTAATTTTTTGCGCGTAACTATTTTTGCGCCAGCCGAGGGAAATTTTTTCGATAAGATTCTTTTTATTGGTGGTCAGTAAGGAAAAAATAGTCCGATCCATGCCAATGCCGCGTTGTATACCCTCCAGTACCATTTCAAGCAGCACATTGATGTCTATCTTACCGCTCAATAGCGCGCCTATATCCTGTATAATCTGGAACTGCAATTGCTTTTTATCGTAGGTTGGCGTTGTTACCGCTTCGGATACGGGGGCGGAGTGATGCTCCTGTTGAATACATATTGATGCTTCGTGCGCGCCAAAATGATCGGCAAGGGTAGCCGCGACATCCGTACTGGTCCGGATCTGCTGTTTGAGGATGGGTATCGGTTGTCCGGTAATGCTGGCTATTTTTTTCAGACAAGTTTCCATTTTGTTTGAAGAGTCGCCTTCTTTCAATGCTTCGATAACCTCATAACCCAAACGAACCTGTTGCACTCTGGCATTCTTGTTTGATTTTGTTTTATGAATCGATTCTTTGATCAGGCCGCCCAAATTCCAGGCGTTGCTTAACGAAACGCCCAATTCCGATAATTTGAAATCCAACACTTCTTTTTCAGCCTGTTCTTTTGTATAGCTTTCGTTCGCCATCAACATTTGTATGCGCTCGCCCTCTTCGTTGGAAAAGCACCAAAAAGAAATGCTGCCGATATTATGCAGTAAGGCGGCGATGAAAACTTCTTCGGGTGACGGGTCGTTGGCGGCAATCGCAATGGCCTTGGCCTGAACTGCGGCGTGGATAGCCTGGGCAATTTCCTCGTTAGCGCGCTGTTTATTGGTCGGCGACAAAATGGATTCAAAAAAAGAACAAGCCAGGGTCAATTCGCGAATAACCTTAAAACCCAGCACCACAATCGCGCGTGATACCGTGATCATTTTTTGCCGGGACGGATTGTAATAAATGGTATTGCTCATTTTCAACAGCTTGGCGGTCAGGTTCGGGTCTTGCAGAATAACAGCCGCAAGCTCCATCGCGCCTTTTTTGCTGTCGTTCAAAATAGCATCGATGCTTCCCGCCGTATCCGAAAATATCGGCATCTCATGATCACGCAACAATTCTGTCCATTGCGCCAGGGCGTGAGATTCTGTCTGGTTTAAATAAGCGTTCGCATTTACCAAAGTCATTTTTATTAATATCTAAAAACAGTGAGGTTTTGTATAGTTACCTGAAACACTTCAGGATGGCGCGTAGTTTTTGAGCGCCCTTTTCAAAGCCGGATTATGCCGTCTGAACTTGAGCCGGACGTTGACTTTGCATTATACTCCGCGCAAACATAACCGCGCGGAGTATATATATACGGGATTAGTTATTTTGAACCCTCTTCGGCAATTGGTTTCCCAAACCGCCATTTACGGTCTCAGCAGTATCGTTGGCCGCTTTCTGAATTATTTATTGGTGCCCCTTTATACTTATACCTTCTCGACGGGTGAGTATGGTGTGGTTTCGGAGTTTTACGCCTATGCCGGTTTTTTCGCGGTGCTGCTGGTGTGGGGTCTGGAAACGGGTTATTTCAGATTCCGTCAGAAAGAGGGCTTCGACACTGAAGTAATTTATGCCAACGCCTTGAGCTTTCTGGTGCTGATCAATTTGATTTTTATCGCTGCCATGCTGCTCATAAAACAGCCTTTGGCCGATCGGCTGCATTATCCGCAACACCCCGAATATGTTTTATGGTTCGCCATTATTCTGGCTTTGGATGCGGTCACCGCGTTGCCCTTCGCCCGTTTGCGCGCCGAAAACCGCGCCTGGCGTTTTGTCGGCATCAAATTGACGGAAATTTTTCTGACGATTGGTCTCAATCTTTTTTTTCTGCTGGTCTGCCCGGAGCTGCAAGCGCTTTGGCCTGATCTCCCCTTCATCGGACTTTATGATCCGGGCATTGGTGTCGGATATATTTTTCTGTCCAATGTACTGGCCAGTGTTGCTAAAAGCCTGTTATTGCTGCCGCAATTCAGGACGGTGCGATTTCATCTGAGCCCGCGTATTTTGTGCGCCTTGTTGAGTTATTCGCTGCCCATGGTGATTATCGGCTTTGCCGGGATGGTCAATGAAATGCTCGATCGCGCCATCCTCAAATTCATGCTGCCTTATGATCTGTCGACTAATTTGCAAATGCTGGGTATTTATGGCGCCTGCTACAAATTATCGATACTCATGACCTTGTTTGTACAGGCTTTTCGCTATGCCGGAGAGCCGTTTTTTTTCAGTATCGCAGGGCGGGCCGATGCCAAACAGGCGTATGCGCTGGTGATGAATTATTTTGTTTTGTTCGGCGTGTTTATTTTTCTGGTGGTCGCGCTGTATATCGATTTTTTCAAATATTTCATCGGCCGTGATTTCCGTGCGGGTCTCCCCGTAGTGCCGGTTTTATTGCTGGCCAATCTGCTGCTGGGCATTTATGTGAATTTGTCGATCTGGTACAAATTGACCGACCGTACCGGCCTCGGTGCCTGGGTTTCCCTGGCTGGAGCCTGCTTGACCGCCGCACTGAATATCGCGTGGATTCCCATCTGGGGTTATTACGGTTCGGCCTGGGCGACTTTGGCCAGCTATCTGTTCATGGTGTGCCTGTCCTGGCTGCTGGGCAGGCGTTTTTACCCCGTGGCTTACCATATCGGCAAAATAACCGGCTATATTGGTTTGGGGCTGTTTTTATACGGCGGCCAGTATTTTTTGATAACCTATTATCATTGGGGGGCCTCAACAAGCGGTGCCTTGGGGCTTACTCTCTATTTACTGATTGCGGGCTGGTTCGATATTCGGCCTTTGCGGGCTAAACGTGGATAGTGGGAACGATATAAAAATTTACGGAACTTTTAAGTCGTTTTCACTCTCATAGTTTCGCGTCTGCAATGGACGTTGAATCAGCCCATATCCCCCCTCCCCCTCTTAATGGGCTGATTCCCTTCCTCAAGCCCCTTGGATGTTTTATCTTGGGGGCTTTTTTATTTCAGGATAACGCTAAAACCACGCGTCATTATTCATTGCCGGATGGATGCATTCAATGGATTCGGAGCCGAAGCCGGGACTTGGCGGTGAATAATGTTTGTAACTCAGTTGTTCGGCGGGTGCTAAATTACCGACAAGTTTTGGCAGCTCGGTTAGTCGCAAGCCCTGCCGAACCAGATAAATAATATAAGTATGCCGGATTGTTTCAGCATCTATTCCTTCGGAATAAGGGAGGCCTGCATTGATCGCCGCCAGACTGATAAGAGCGCCGAGGTCATTGACCGATAGGGACTTGGGACTCCGCCAAATCGGCGGCTCGCTGTAGCGGGCAAACAGCCCGGCTAAAGGTTCGCTGATACGGATGACGCGCGGATTTGAGCCTGAAATTTCGATCGTGTTATGGCTCAGGTCAAAGTTTTCCGCGTTGAGCGCGGCCGCCTCCTCAAGCGTCAAACCGCTCAGCAGCAAGCCGATAAGCTGACGGCCCATGCTGTTGGTGGCCGCAATCAATGTCTGCAACTCGGTATCACTTAATTCCCGGTATTGCGGCGGCGGTGCGAGCGTCCGATTGCCATCTTGTGGTAAATTCTTGCTGTCGGTTTGCGTTTGCGGGGCTTTAAGCCTGTCTAAATCAATATCTTTGTAGACATGCAGTCCTGAAAGCGTCAGACCGGGTTGTGGCTCCGGCGGTTGCCGGGTCAGAAATTCGGCAATCCAGACGCAAAACAAGCCAAACAGCACAGAGCCTGCAAGCACCAGCAGCGTATCGCGGCCATAATGAGGCCGTACCGGCTCAAGCGGCAAAAACGCCCTTTCGATGACACTTACTTGTGGGTATCTGTCGGCGTTTTGAGTCTCTATCTGTACCAGCCGCTCTTGGGTTTGCCGGTAAATGGCTTCCAATCCTGCCAGATCGGTTTGCAGCGTTTCGTGTTCGGCAAAGCGGGCGCTGAATTCCGCCGCCTGCTGTTTGTGCTCTTCCAGTTGCAGACGAATTTGCTGAACTGCCTGCCGGGCAGCTTCATAGTTTTGTTCAGCATCGGTCTGGACAATATTTTTTCCGTAATCGCGCATTTGCTCGATTTGATGTTCGAGGTTTTTGATTTCCCGTGGAATATATTTCAACTGAGGTTGCAAGGCCATATATTCACGGGTGTAGCGGCGATCGAACTCGGCCAGTTTTTCCCGCAGATTCTGCAGTCTTTTTTCAAGGTCGGCCAGACTGCGTTGATCCTGAGTCGGCACCACTGCCTGGCCACGGGCGATGGCATTATTTACGGCATCCAGGCGCGCCTTGGCTTTCACTTCCTCTTCACTGGCATTGTTCAGAGCGGTGGTCAAGCCTTTCAGCCGGGTCAGCGCCGTGTTTTCATCGCGCTGTGTCGAGGTGATGTCGTGTTGATTACGAAATTGGTTCAGCGCTTGCCGTGCGGCTTCTATTTTAATATCCAGATCATGCAGTTCATTTCTCAGATTCTCTGTCGTGCGGTCCTTGTTTTGGGCGATGTCCGCCGCGCGCGCATCCAGATAAACATCGATCAGGGTGTTGATCAGCGCCGATAAAATTTCAGGCTGCGGGCCTTCCGCCGACATTTCCACCAGATTGGTTTCGCTGACCGATTTGACTTGCAGCATCTGCCGGATAGCGGCTATGCCGAGCTGGTTTGCAGGATGTGTGCTGTTCAGGCGCGATAAGGTTTCGTCGAGCAGTTCCTGTCCCAGCAGAATTTGCCGTTGTATGGCAACGTGTTGAATGTCGGCGGCGTCGCTCACCTGGTCAATTGCAGTCATCGCCGAGGTTAAAAGGGTGGCGCTGCTTTGATAAATGGCGGGACGGCTGTAATTGATGATCAGGCCCACAAGGGCACAGAGCAAATACCCCGCCATGAAAATAACAAAACGGCGCGAACGAAACCAAGGCGTGGGGTTGAAAACGGGCGGTCGCGGCTGCGTTGAGTCGTTGATAAATTCAATAGCGGGCGAACGATGTTCCATTTTGGTTTGACTCTGGGCGGATGACTCTAAAAAACCGGATACTTAGGAGCGTGCATTTTATAACGTGTGCAACTGACTTGTCTTTTTGTCCGTCTTCTGCGTTGCCTACAGGCATGTAGGGGCGTAAGCCAAGAGCGGCGCTTTGTGTAAATAGTTACATAGTTCACTATCGCTAAGTTTGCACGCCTTGAACCCAGCACCGTTGCCCAAGTTATTTCATGTCCATTCCTTAGCGCCGGTAATCTATGCCTGGATTCGGCACGACGACATAACCTCTGCGATGTTTGCGGTAAAAAGTATTGCCGACAATATAATAAGGTCGGCCATGCCAATAAACGTTATGGTGTAATGCCGGTAGCGCGGCCACTATCGCGCCAAGCGGTGCCTCTACAATAACATAACCTGTGCGGGAAGGCTGGTAAAAGTAACCGTCATAAAAAAAATATTCGGCGGCATCAATCAGGATTCTGCTGTAACCGTAAGGCAAGGGGTAAACCCTGTGCCCGGGTTGATAATAATGCTGATAGACAGGTGCGGGGGCTTGATGATGTCTTTCCGTCCGATTCTCCGCACGGGAGCGTTCAGAGCCGTGCACGGGTCTGTACGGTTGAATCGGGGCGGCTTGTCGTGAGCGCGAGCTGTCCCGGTTGGAATGCCCCCTGTTATCATTGGGCGCGGCGCGATTCGACTGAGATCGACCCTGATTGAATGGCCGAAGGTTATCGGCAACAGCGGGTTGTTGTCCCAGGAGCATGACCAAACCCATTAAAAACAGTGTTTTGTGGAGCAGTGAGTTCATCTTAGGCTTCCTTATTTTCCAGTTGTTGCGGCCCCATCCTTAGGTGCCGCCACAATCTTGCGGGTTACGGCAAAGCGAGGTTATTCCTGCGTTTCGCCCTGTGTTTTTTTGTTTTTCCAGTGTTCATCATGGCGTTTTTGCCATTGCTCGTGGCGTTGTTTTTTTAACGCTTCGTATTGAGCCTGTTGCTCCGAGTTTAATACTTCCTGTATCTGCTGGCGAGTTTCCTGATGAATGGCTTTGGCCTTTTGCCGCTGTTCTTTAAAAATAACGTCCAGTTTATCTTTTTGCTCGGTAGATAAATTCAGCTCCTGGGTCAAACGCTCCAGCCTATCGCCTCGATTTCTGTGAAATCCATCCCCGTCGCCGCCAGGACACGCGGCTGCAGTCAAGGGAAGGGCCAGTATTATTGCTAATGTTACAATTTTTTTGTTCATTTTTAGTCTCTCATTGATTTAAGGGTGGGTCAAACGGCTTTTTTCCGTTCTCGGGAGCTACTTTAACGACCAAACTTGCAAACAATTTGAAGCAATTGTGAAAACAGTGTGCAAATTAACCGGCATCCTGCCGATACGGCTCGTAGCGGTAACCTGCGCCGTAGACGGAATGGATGAGTTCCTGCCCGGGCGCCAATCCGGCCAGTTTTTTTCTCAGTTTCTTGATGTGGCTGTCGATGGTGCGGTCGGAAACGATGCGACTGTCCTGATAAATCAGATCCATCAACTTCGATCGGGAAAAGATACGCCCGGGTTGTTTATAGAGAACCTGCAAAAGCTGAAATTCGACCGTGGTTAGTTCGATATCATGGCCTTCGGCGGATACGCGAAAACTGTCGGCATCCAATAACAAGCTTTCACTTCGATAATCCGCGCCTTGAACCTGTAAGCGCCGTAGTACCGCCTTGACCCGCGCCACCATTTCACGAAAGCTGAAAGGTTTGCAAATATAATCGTCGGCGCCCAGCTCAAGCCCCAGCAAGCGATCGATTTCTTCGATCCGGGCCGTGATCATGATGATGGGCACCGTACTGAAACTGCGGATTTCCCGGCAAATAGACAAGCCGTCACGACCCGGCAGCATCAAGTCGAGTAAAACCAGATCGACGTTTTGTTGTTTAAGCCAAGCAATGACCGCATCGCCATCCGCTAAAATAGTCGTGTCGAAACCGGCATTATGTAAATAATCCGCTTCCAGTGCAGCCAGTTTTTCTTCATCTTCAACAATCAGAATACGGCTTGACGCGTTCATGTTCATGTTCATGCCTGTTCCGGTAATTCTATATGGATAAGCAGCCCGCCCAGAGACGAGGGTTCGGCGCTAATATACCCTTGATGCGCCGCCACTATATTACTGCAAATCGCAAGACCCAGCCCCGCGCCGCCATGATGCCGGTTGCGCGAGCTTTCGACCCGGTAAAAACGGTCGAACAATCTGACCAGATCCTGTGTCGCTACTCCCGGCGCGCTATCGGCCATATCGATCTGTAACAGGCCTTCCCTTTGCGAAACGGTGATATTCAGACGTCCGCCGGTATCGGTATAATTGACGCTGTTGGTCAGTAAATTTCGGAACAATTGCGACAATCGGTCCGGGTCGGCATAGATCCTGACCGTGTCGGCGACAGGGTTGATTAATTGCGCGGTGATCCGTTTATTGTCGAATTCCGGCTGCAATGCGGCCAGGTCTTTTGTCAGGATAGCCAAAGGGTCGATCACTGTTTTTCGGTAAGTCAAAGCGCCTTGGTCGGATAAAGCCAGTTGATAAAGGTCTTCGGTCAGGCGGTTGAGCCGCATGACAGCAGCGAACAGGGAATCGACCGCCTTGAGAGTCAGTGGCCGTATGCCGTCTTGCAAAGCTTCGAGTTCACCACGCAATACCGCCAGCGGCGTGCGCAGTTCGTGCGAAATATCGGCAACCCAGCGCCGCCTGGCCTGCTCCGAATACTCCAGGGCGGCGGCCATCTCGTTAAAGTCCTGCGCCAATTGTCCCAGCTCGTCGCCGGATTCAACCGGTAGGCGAATGTTGTAACGGCCTACGGCCAATTCTCTGGCCGCCCCGGTAATGCGCTTGAGCGGTCGGCCCAGTAAATAAGCCAGTAACAGTGCAAGCCCTGCGGACAGGGCGATCATCAATAACGCGATCCAGATAAAGGCTTTGGCTTGCCGCTCCATAAACCGAAGTTCGCCGAGTTGATTAATCGCTTTACCGGGCAGCAAGCCCAAAAAACCAATGACCTGATTTTGCCTTGTGATAGGGTGCAGAGTTAATTGCGGTACCGCCTCCGGGCGCCCGAAAATAATTGACTTATCGGCACGCAGCAACATCACCCGCAGCACTAACGGCGTGAAAGGTCTGTTAGTGCGGATTGCGGGCCAGTTCGGAGGCCATCTGTCCTGCGGTTCGGTCAGAGCTTTTTGCAGCCAGGGCGAAGAATGCCGGTGATGATGATTATCGGATTCTGTCAATAACGCTATCCATTGGCGTTTATTGCCAGCCAGTTTTTCCCAGCTACCGGTATCGGCATAAAATTGAGCCAATTCCTCGATCAGATTTTCCACCCGCACGCGTTGCCGCGTTTCAATGTACTCTGTAAATCCCCGATCCAGCGAACCGCGCATGAAAATATACATACCGGCAACAACCAGCAATATCGTCAGCAGAAAAGTCAAAAACAATTTGACGCGTATGGATTTATGCACCGGTTCATTCCCCTTGACTGTATGCGCCATTATCAGGTTCAAATGTGCAAGAAATATGGAGCGGGGGCTTTTGAAGTTTAAGAGTATAAAAGACTTCGGCGAACGATTGGAAATTACCGTCAGCGTCATTCGAAAATGTGGCATTGGTATACTCATCGTAGATCAGAATTCGGCCCCTCACCTAGCGTTAGGTGAGGGGCCGAACACCCCGCCGCCTCCTTAAAGCGGTGCCGAAATTTGAAGTGCGAAAGGTATATTTGAGGTGACTTGCTCGTCATACCGACATGGATTGCCGGTATTTATAAATACAAGGCTCTACTGGGCCTGTCGGTTTGAATTCATGACGCCTGAACCCCGGCAGTCTATGCCGGGACGACGCACCATCAGGAAAAAGTTCAAATCGTGACTATTTCATCATTTCTTTTTTGAAATATTTATCCAACTGTTCATTGGGATTGGGGTAGTTTTGCTCATATTGCTGCGAATAATCTTTTGCCGGTTCAGGTGCCGGTACTACAGTAGGCGTTGGCGCCGGAGCTTCCACAGCCGTTACCGGTGGGGCGGATTCGGGCGACTCATCGAGACGGAATGCCGGACCGAAAAGAGTGTCCTGATCGAAATTATCCCATACATAAACCGGTTCGGTGATGGGACGAGTCGCCAGCGGAATCGTCACCAGATCGGCAACGCCCACACCCATTCGACCCAACATGTTAATCAAGCCTTTGAAAACGCCGCCGGTGACACCGTAAAAGAAGTTGCTTTGGTTGGAAACATTAATCATGTTTTTGGGAATCTCCAGCACGCTTGTCGTTAAATTGCTGAATGCGTTCAACGCTTTATTACCCACTTTATCACCATAACTGCCACCCGGAGCAAAAGAGCTGGTCGAATCAACCGCATTGAGAGCGTAACTGTCGCGGCTGTTGGTTGTCATGTAAGTGCTTTGGGATAATGCCCAGGGCGATGTGGTCAGCAAGCCGGTGAACAATAGCGGCGCGATAAAACGAATGTGTGTCATGGTGATTTCCGTTTGTTAGTATTGAAAATTGAGAGGGGGCATTTAAAACAGCCATACGTTTAAAAACCAGGCAAAACATTTAACTGTCCCATAAGCATTGATTGAATTATAGCAGAGCATTCAAGATTTATTTTTTCATTACATCTGAAAGAAAAACTGCGTCAAACAGTGAAATGCCGTCATCTTTTCGCGAGCCGCTACCCTGTCGTGTTTTGATACGGGCAGCTTCAATCATTTTTACCGCATGATTTTTCAGAACCTGCAAACTGGCGAAAAATTAACACTTCTACAAAATTGACGCCATGATAGTATTGTCCAGAAAGCAGTCAGACAATTAGTTTTGGCCGCGCGGCGTATAGTCTTAAGGTGGAAAATTTGTGCTATCGATTCTATGAGTGCCAAAGTCTTCTGATTATCAAAAGTCGGATTTCCGGGTTCATAAAAAACAATAATCATGAATTTTAAACGGATAAAAGCCCGGTTGGTTCGGTTGGCAAAATCGGACGACGCTATAGAATTACTCTGGCTATACGGATCGTATGCAAAAAAAAGTGCGCATACAATGAGCGATATTGATTTGGCCGTTGCCTTTAAAACCTGGGAAAAAGATGTTATTGAACGTCGATTAAGGCCGGAGTTACTCGCTTTGGACTGGCAAAATAAATTAAACTTGCCCGAGGGGAAATTAAGTATTTTAGATATCAATGCAGCCCCTATTCCTCTTGCCATGTCGGTGCTGAAAAACGGCGAATTATTGCTCAGTAAAAATGCTTCCAGACAGTTCCAGGAGCAGCAACGCATTATGTCGAAATGGGAAATAGACTACCTTTATCATTACCGGCATCAGCAGACCATCAATGGATAATACTTATATTTTCTCGATGCGGGAGCATCTTGCAGAGCTGAAAAATGAATTACAAGGTTTGACGGATATACTTAACCAACGTGATTTAAGCCGCTATGAGTACCGAGCCGCCGAGCGTACTTTGCAAATTCTCATAGAAGCTTGCATCGGTATCGCCAAACATTGGAATTATGTCCTGTTTAAAACGGCGCCTGCCGATGCGTATGTTGCGTTTGAAAAACTGTCTCAGCAAGGCGTTGAGGCGGTCAATGACGTAGAATGGCGTAAAATCATCGGCATGAGAAATGCTCTGGTGCATGATTATCTCAACATTAAGCCCGACATCATCAGAGCGGTAATAAAAAAGGCAGTCTATAACGGCTTGCTTGAGTTTGCCGATAATGGCTTGATTGCATTACAACAGACAGATGACAGGTTTTGTTCATGATTTACCCCACTATTGAATCTTTTGTCGGGAACACGCCTTTGGTCAGATTACAGCGTTTGCCGGGGTCAACCGGCAGTACCGTACTGGTCAAGCTTGAGGGCAATAACCCGGCCGGTTCGGTTAAAGACCGACCAGCGCTGAGCATGATCAAGCACGCCGAAGCGCGGGGCGAAATAACACCGGGCGACCGTTTGATCGAGGCGACCAGCGGCAATACCGGTATTGCTTTGGCGATGGTCGCGGCGATCAAAGGCTATAAAATGACCCTGATCATGCCCGATAATATGAGCGCGGAACGCCGGGCGTCAATGAAAGCTTACGGTGCCGAAATCATTCTGACTCCGGCCGAAGGCAGCATGGAGGGGGCGATTGATTTGGCGCGCGCCATGGAGAAAAAAGGCCAGGGCCGAATTCTCGATCAATTCGGCAACCCGGATAATCCGAGAGCTCATTATGAAGGCACGGGGCCTGAAATTTGGCGCGATACCCAAGGCGCGGTCACGCATTTTGTCAGCGCGATGGGGACGACCGGAACCATCATGGGCACATCAAAGTATCTGAAAGAGCAAAATGCCGCGATACAAATCGTCGGCGTGCAGCCGCAGGATGGCGCTAAAATTCCCGGTATCCGGCGCTGGCCGGAAGCGTATTTACCGAAAATTTACGATGCCGGGCGCATCGATAGAATTATCGAAGTGGGTCAATCTGCTGCTGAAAACACCATGCGCGCACTGGCGACCGAAGAAGGCATTTTCGGCGGCGTGTCATCGGGCGGCGCGGTGGCTGCGGCCTTGCAATTGGCCGCCGAACTCGACAATGCGGTTATTGTCGCCATCATCTGCGATCGTGGCGACCGTTATTTATCGACCGGTGTTTTTCCCGGTTAAACCCGATTCGGCCAGGGTTTGCCGAAAACCTTTGAGAATCGTCTCAAGCCTGGTTTTACTACTGGCCGCAGAAGCTGCACCAGCGCTGGATAAAGTTATATTGAACATCAGCCGGATAGAGAGTCAAGGCTTTAACCTGGAAGAGCTGGTATTGAGTGTGTCGGCATTGACCCATCCGCCGCACCGCTTGTCCCTGACCGCGCAAAAGCTGATGCTGCCGCCGCCTTTCAATCAAATCGATCTGATTAATGTCAAGTGCCTGGATTTTAGCTGGGGAGATGACGAAATGATCTGCCGGCAAGGCCAGGCTGAAATCCACAACGATATCTTGGCGTCGCCGTCGGTCACCTTTTCGTTTCATATTCGCCCGAAGCGAAGCGAATTTCAGCTCGATCCACTGCGCCTGGGAGGCGGCCAAATGACGCTTGAGGGCGCCCAGGCGGCTGACGGCTGGTATTTAAAAGGGCGTGCGACGGGCATCGACAGCCGTCTCATCAGGCCTTATCTGCCCGCCGCCTATCAGCTCAGTCAAGGCGTTTTGAGTTTTGATTTTAACGCGCAGGGCACGGCTTTGGGGCCAGAAAAACTGGGCTTCAAAGCCTCGCTGAATAAACTGTCGGGGCAAAGCCTGGACGGCCGTATCGCGGCCGAGAACGCAGGCCTGGCGCTATCGCTCAGATTGCTGCGGCAACAAGATCAGTGGCAATGGCTGAGCCGTGTCGAGTTTAACGGCGGTGCAGTGTATGTCGAGCCGCTGTTTCTGGATGCGGCACAGGGACCTTTCGCGCTGAATATGGCCGGGTCCGTTGACCGCAACTTCCGGCGCGCCGACATCGGCTATTTCAGTTTTCGCCATCCCGAGGCAGCCGTTCTGAACGGTTCGGGAACGGTTGTTTTAACGCCCGGCCTCTTTGTCGAGCAGGCCGATCTTGCCTTGACTGCGACCGATGTAAAGACTTTATCGACAGTGTATCTGCAACCTTTTCTGTTTGGGACGGCACTTCAAGGATTGCTGCTAGAAGGAGCCTTGAATGCCGATATTTCTCTGCATCGGCAGGCATTAAGCAAAATCGGGTTAAGTTTTACCAACCTGGATATATACGAGGGTAAGGAGCGATTCAGTTTAAAGGATGGCGCGGGCCGCATTGACTGGGCAAAGGAGGAGAGTTTTACCAGGGAATCAATTATTGCCTGGCGGGCATTACAGGTGGCAGGCATACCTATCGGGCCGTCAGGCTTGTCATTTTCAGCCAAGGCAAAAACCCTCAGCTTGCTGGAAAAAACCCGTCTGCCGCTACTCGGCGGTTATCTGGCCATTGACCGCTTCAACTGGAAAGCAAACCTCGATACTGACCCGGATGTCCATTTTATCGGCGCGGTGGAGTCCATTTCCTTGGCGCAACTGACTAAAGCCCTGGATTGGACGCCGTTGACGGGCAGCATCAGCGGCATCATTCCCGGTGTCGATTACCGCGATAAAAAACTGACTTTGGCCGGTGAATTGACGGTCAAGGTATTCGATGGCGAAATAAAAATCAAAGATTTGGCCTCATCCGGTTTGTTCGGCGACTTTCCGCAAGTTTACGGCGATATCAGCTTCGATAACCTGGATTTGGACGCTTTGACCGGTAAATTCAAAGTCGGCGGCATCGAAGGCCGCTTATCCGGTTTTGTTCATGATCTGCATCTGGAAAACTGGCGGCCGATGACTTTTTATGCCTGGCTGGGAACGCCGTCAGAGGATGATTCCCGGCATCGCATCAGCCAAAAAGCCGTGCAGAATCTGGCCAGTATCGGCGGCGGTGGCGCTGCGGGCTTGCTGTCGCAAACCTTGTTGCGGTTTTTTGATACTTTTGGTTATGACCGGCTCGGTCTCGGTTGTTATCTGAATCGCGGTGTCTGTCAACTTATGGGAGTAGCGCCTGCGCAACAGGGTTATTATATTGTCAAAGGCGGCGGCCTGCCGAGAATCGATGTGATCGGCTATAATACCCGGATTGACTGGAATGTTTTACTGAAACGTCTGGAGCGCATCACCGCCTCGGACGAGGTACTTATCAAATAAACCGGAGACCCTGATGAAAAGTTTATCGCTTTACAGTGCCTTACTGCTTACCGCCTGTGTGACCATTAATGTGTATTTTCCTGCCGCCGCCGCCGAAAAAGCGGCCGATGAAATCATTCAGGACATTCAAAAACCTGCCGCAGAGAGTACAGAACCCAAAGCCGGTTTATCGGACTGGCAACAGGCCTTATACAAAATCCTCGACCGGACATTAAATGTTGTGATCACGCCGGCTCAGGCCCAGCAGGCCAATTTGTCGATCGACTCGGCCGAAATCAGAAAATTGACGGCGCAAATGCAAAGCCGCTTTCCCGCGCTCAAACCTTTTTATGATTCAGGCGCGGTCGGCATTGGTGCGGACGGGTTACTGGTCATGAAAGACGCAGGTAAAGTCGCGTTGAAAGACAGGAATCAGGCTACACAACTGGTTGCCGCCGAGAATGCCAATCGCAACCAGTTATATCAGGCTATCGCCAATGCCAACGGTCACCCGGAATGGGCGGCGCAAATCAAGGCGACTTTTGCCGCACGCTGGGTCGGCAATGCCCAGGGCGGCTGGTGGTATCAATCTTCTAACGGTAGCTGGAAGCAGAAATAAGTATGGCCAGGCGAAGACAATCAAGCCCCGGAAAAATGCCGGAAACGCAGGTAAAAGTCACCATAGAATCTTTGACGCATGACGGGCGCGGCGTCGCCCATGTCGAAGGCAAAGTGGTTTTTATCGATGCCGCCTTGCCCGGTGAAACGGTGGAATTTGTTTACACCGATAACCGCCGCGATTATGCCGAAGGCCGGGTGGTCAGATTATTGAGCCGGTCGCCTCGGCGGGTGGATGCAAAATGCCCGCATTACAGTGTTTGCGGCGGCTGTAGTTTTCAGCATGTAGATTCGTCCGAGCAAATCAAAATCAAAGAAGGCTTGCTGGTGGACCAATTCAAACATCTGGCTAAAGTGACATTGCCTGAAATCTGGCCCGCTCTGGACGGGCCGCATTGGGGCTATCGCAGCAAGGCCCGAATGGGCGTCAAATATGTGGCCAAAAAAGGCCGGGTGCTGGTGGGTTTCAGGGAACGGCGGCAACCTTATCTGGCTGACATCGAAAGCTGCAAAGTCATGCATCCTTTAGTCGGCGACAAGCTGATGGATTTGTCGGCCATGCTCGGCGGCTTGAGCATCCGCGATAAAATCCCGCAAATCGAAGTGGCGATAGGTGATAATGAATGCGTATTGGCGGTGCGCGTACTGGAGCCGCCGAGCGCCGAAGATAAAGAACGGCTGCGCGGCTATGCCCATCAGCACGGCATCAGCCTGTGCTTGCAGTCCAAAGGCCCGGATACAATCGTGCCGCTGGACGGCGAGCCGGAAGTGCTGCCAACTTACGCGCTGCCGGAGCACGACATCGTGTTCAGATTCAGGCCGGCCATGTTTACCCAGGTCAATTACGCCATCAACCGGCAAATGGTCAACCGCGTCATCGAAACGCTGGCGCTGAATGAAAACGATACCGTGCTGGATTTGTTTTGCGGTCTCGGCAACTTTACCCTGCCCATGGCGCGCTACGCCGGGCGGGTGGTCGGCGTTGAAGGCGATTTGCCGCTGATCAGGCACGCACAGGACAACGCCCGTTTGAACGGTTTGGACAATGTCGAATTCCACGCCGCCGATTTAAGCAAAAGCATTTCAGATTTGCCCTGGGCGGCGCGGCGTTATGACAAAATCCTGCTCGACCCTTCCAGGGCCGGAGCTGCGGAAGTATTGCGGCATTTCAACAGGTGGCGGCCCGAGCAGATTGTCTACGTCTCCTGTAACCCATCGACTTTGGCGCGCGATACCGGTATTCTGGTCAATGAACTGGGTTATAAGCTGGTCAAGGCCGGGGTCATGAACATGTTTCCACAAACCGCGCATGTGGAATCGATTGCGTTATTTGAACGGCGTTAGAGCATTTATTTATCCCGACCGGATTTTAGCGGCGAGGGCTTTAAAACTGGAAACGGTAGAGAAAATAGCTTGAAAACCGATACTTTATTTTATCGCCTGTTTTTACAGCGGCCACAGTTGATTTTTGACCTGGCAGATTTTCCCGCGTACCAAAAGGCGCCTTATCGATTTCAATCGGTCGAACTGAAACAAGCGGCTTTTCGGATTGACGGCGTCTTCATGCCTTTGGCCGAACAGCGTGAATGCCCGTTGATTTTCGCCGAAGTGCAATATCAAAAAGATCCCAAGATATATGCCCGCCTGCTCAGTGAAATTTTGCTGTATCTGTACCAGAACACACCTTTGCATGATTGGCGGGCGGTGGTTATTTTTCCCGATCTGGCCAGCGACCCTGGCAAACCCGCGCATTATCGGGAATTTTTCGACAGCGGCCGCATCCAAGTGGTTTATCTCGATAGATTACCGCAACATGGGGAAGGTCTGGGTGTACAATTAATTCACTTGATTGAAATCGATGATGCCCGTATCCCGCAGCAACTGGCGCGCATCAAAACCGCCATTACCGCCAGTCCTCAAGAAAGCAGGCGCGATTGGCTGGAATTATTGGAAACCCTGCTGGTTTACAAACTACCCCGCCTATCGCGGGATGAGGTCAGAGCAATGTTAAGCGATATTTTGAATGTAGAACTCAAGCAAACCCGCTTTTACCAGGACGTGTTTGCAGAAGGACAGCAGGAAGGTCGGCAAGAAGGTCGGCAAGAAGGCGAGCGCTTGTTGCTGGGCCGGATGTTGGTTAAGCGTTTTGGCGCGTTACCTGGCTGGGCTCAGCAGCGGTTACAAGATGCCTCGACGCTCCAGTTGGAGCGATGGAGTGAGCGCATTCTGGATGCCGCAACGCTGGCCGCTGTGTTTGAAGACCAATAGTTGTTTAAAACAAAAGGAAGCTGTATGGCCATTACGCTGGCTTTTGATGTCTACGGCACGCTTATCGATACCGGCGGCATAGAAACACATTTGCAACACCATGTGGGTGATAAAGCTTCCGGGTTTTCGAGCGTTTGGCGGCAAAAACAGCTTGAATATTCGTTTCGCCGAGGCCTGATGCAACGCTATGAAACGTTTGCTGTCTGTACCGGCCATGCTCTCGATTACGCTTGTTTATTCTGCAAAACGCCGCTGAGCCAGGCGGCCAAACAGGAACTTTTAAACGCCTATAGTCGCTTGCCGCCCTTTGCCGAAGTAAAAGCCGCCTTGACGCAGGCAAAAGCCGCCGGGTTTCGCTTGTTTGCTTTTTCCAATGGCACGGAAGATGCCGTGACAAGATTATTGACGCATGCCGGAATCAGGGATTTATTCATTGCTATTGTCAGTGTTGACGAAATCAAAACCTTTAAACCTCATCCTGCGGTCTATGAGCACTTTTTAACCCGGTCCAACGCGGTGAACACAGATACCTGGCTGGTATCGGGCAACCCTTTCGATGTGCTTGGCGCCGTTGCCGCAGGTATGCGAGCGGTGTGGATTCAGCGCTCATCCGATGCCGTTTTCGATCCGTGGGAAATAGAGCCAAGCCTTACCCTGAACAGCCTTGCCGGTCTGACTGAGGCGATAAGCTGCCACATCAATAACGGGAACAAGCACAGATGAATACCCTTGATGCCTACTTTAAAATTTTTTTACGCATTGCATTATTGAGCCAGTTATTCAATGCCTGTGTCTATGCTGCGCCCATAAGCATCGCAATTGTAGATTTTGAGCTGAACGATTTAACCTACAAATTGGCGCCCAATGCCGTCAATCCTGAAGAAATGGCGCGCACGGCATCGCTTAAGCCTTTGCTGGAAAAGGCCATGGTAGAACTGGGCGATTACAGGATAGCGGCCATTGATGCAAAGTCAGAGGCTCTTGCAAACGCAGGCTTCGGTTATCTTTTCGATCACCCGGATATTGCTGCCGGGCTTGGCCGGAAAGTCGGCGCCGATTGGATCATTACCGGACGCAATCATAAAGCGAGTTTTTTGTTTGTTTATTTCAAGGCGCATTTAATCAATACACGAACCCAACGCTGGGTAGCCGATTATTCAGTAGAAATCAAGGGTCAGCAGCACAAGATCACACCTAAAGGCGTCCGCCGTCTTGCCCGGCAAATTGACCAAACCATCCGGCAACAAACGGCTGGCAATTCTGATCCAAAACACCAATAAACAGCGTGTGGCCTCAGCCCACAGGAATATCCATGCCCGGATATTTAATGCGCCGCTGTTTGGGGGTGGCGATGACATAAACAAAAGTCAGCGGGCCAAGACGCCCTGCAAACATCAACAACATAACCAGCCACCGTCCTGCATCCGACAGCTCGCCGGTCAAGCCTCTGGATAAACCTACCGTACCCAGGGCGGATACGACTTCAAACAACACATCGATCAAAGGCGCATGTTCCATAGCGGATAATAGCAACGTTCCGGCAAACACCATGCCCAGCGAAATGACGCTGATCACAAATGCTTTCATGACGATATTCTGTGGCACCGAGCGGCGCATCAAGGTCACTTCATCCCGCCTTCTGAGAAAAGCATAAGTTGACGTGAAAATGACAATAGCCGTGCTTAATTTGATGCCGCTGGTCGTGCTTAACGAGCCGCCGCCGATAAACATCAATAACAGCGTCAGCAAGGTTGTCGAGTCGGTCAATGATTCGATCGGCAGCGTGTTGAACCCGGCAGTACGCGGCGTAACCGCATGAAACCAGGCGGCGGTCAATTGCGCGGGCAGAGAAAAATGACCAAGAGTGGCAGGATTCTGCCGTTCGAACAGCCATACCAACAACCAGGCGATGAGATTGACAATAATTGTGGCGCTGATCATGACCTTGCTGTAAAGCTGCAGTTTTTTCCAGCCACGCACCTGCCACAAGTCCGACAGTACGACAAAGCCCAGGCCGCCGATAATAAACAGCGCGCTGATAACCAGATTGACCGGGATGTCACCCGCATAACGGCTCAGACTGTTCGCCGACAAGCCGAAACCGGCGTTATTGAAAGCCGAAAGGGTATAAAAAAAAGCTTCGTAAGCCGCGCGTTCAAAACCCTGTTCTTCGCTCCAGAGTAAAGTCAGCAACACAAAGCCAACGGCCTCGATGGTGATGGCAAAATAAAATACGGCGGCAGCGACTTCCCAGATTTTACTTAAACTGGTTTGATTAAGTGCCTCGAGCGCCAGCAACTGATGTTTAACCCCGATTCGTTTACCCAGACTCATCGCGGTCAGAAGGGCAAAGGTCATAAAACCCAGGCCGCCCGCCTGAATCAGTAAGGCGATGGTCATTTGCCCGAAAACGGTAAAGTCGCTCCCGGTATCGAGCACGGCCAGACCGGTTACCGTAAGCGCCGATGTCGCGGTAAAAAGAGCGTCCAGCCAACTGATCGTTTTATAGGTGGCGACCTCAAGTTTGAGCAGCAGCGTGCCGACAACAACCAGGCCCAAATAGCCGCAAGTCAGAATGACCGGCGGACTGATGTTAAAAACGGCATGGGTGAGCTGAAGCTGGCTTTTTTTGATATGACGGGATAATCTGGTAAGGCCGATCATCGAATCATACCAGCCGGGGCTCGAGCGCCGCCAGGGAGAGTCTGTCTCCCGCCAGAATCAGCATGTCGCCTTGCTCAAGGACAAACTCCGGATGAGGGCAAGGGTATAATTTTTCCTGCCGCTTGATCAATAAGCCGAATACTTTGCCTTCGACTTCAATCAACAAATTGCCCAGGGATGTTTCCGCCAGTTTTTCGAAAACCGGAATTTCCACCACATATTGCCTGTGGCCCAGTGACATGTATTCCCGAATCATGGGATAGAAAAGCGAGCGCGCGGTTCTGATGCCCATTTCTTCTTCAGGATGAATAATGCGAGTGACGCCCAAACTTTTTAAAATGAGATGATGCTCATCAGTGGTCGCCTTGACCCAAATATTTTTAATGCCGATATTTTTTAAATGCACCACACAAATCAGGCTGGCTTGCATGTTTTCGCCGATAGCGACCACCACGGCGTCATAATAAGAGAGACTCAGCTCGATCAGGGCGTTTTCATCCGTGGCGTCAGCAATCACCGCATGGGTCAATGAATTGGCGATATTCTCAACCACTTTTCTATCGCTATCGATACCAATGACATCATTGCCCATCTTAACCAATTGTAATGCCAGGGTTATGCCAAAACGGCCTAAACCAATGACAGCATACTGAGACATATTTCTCTCCGGATTGTATTTATGCTCAAGGATTTTATCAAAAAACGAGATTGCATCGAGCCGGAGCGATAAATACGCGTTTTGTTGGTGAGCCGACGGGAAAGTATTCCGGGCTTAATGTAGCCCGGAATCGAATCAATGCGTTTAATGAAAAGGTAGAGTTAATCTTCAGCACGGCATACCGACCTGAATATGATGCAGAAATGGCGGGATGTGCTCGGCATCTTTTTGCCGTATCGTGGTTGGATCAAATTATTCAGCGCCAAGGCTCTTTTACCGCTGCAATTGTTATTTTGTTTGGCCTTGCCATGACCAATCGGCAAAGGCGGCATCCACCGGGGTATGAAAAAGATGATTGGAATAATTGCTCATCGTTTTAACCGCAATGCCGACAATGACTTCGAGAATATGCCGCTCCGAATAACCGGCAGCGAGGAAAGCTTCGACTGCCTTTTTTGAAGGCAGTCCCCGCGTTGCCTGCATAATTCTGGTAAATTCGCTCAAGGCGGCGAATTTGGAATCTTGGATGGCCTCGCCTTTTCTTATCGCTTTGGTTACGTCGGCGGGTACGCCGGACATTTTATCGGCAATCATGCTGTGTGCCGCGACACAGTAAGTGCAGCCATTGTCCCGGCTCAGCGTTAAAAAAATAACTTCCTGTTCGGCGGCGCTGAAGGTGGACTCTTTTCTGAATAACTCATAGGTTTGTAAATAAGACTTCAGCAATGATGGGGCGTTGGCCATATTGCCATACATGTTGGGAACAAAGCCCAGGTTCTTTTTTGCGCCTGCCAGGGTGTCTTTGACTTCCGGGCCTGCGCTGGCCAGTGTGACGGGTTCAAGTGACAATTGGTATTCTGATGACATGATGGCTCCTGAGTGATGAGGGTGATATATGAACCGATGTGTCCATATTGTCGGTATTCTAAAACGGCAAGCACAGGGGCTACAGCTTTTTTCAAAACTGCAATGGCTTTTACGAGTGTCAATGGTCATCTATTTTGACCCACCGTGTGTCGTCTAACTCGTTGTTTTCTGCTTCAGTCGATAGCCCTCTCCTCCCAGCATAAAGATGTGCGAGTGGTGGATGCCCCGGTCGATGATCGGCACCGCGACGGCGTCATCGTGGAAGAACTCGCCTCAGTTAGTGAAGTCCTTGTTGGCCCCGGCAGTGCCTTGAGCATTGCTCGCTGCTCACCCTTCAATACCAATGCCGCGCGCTTCGTTTTCCTAGGAGCCTGTCCGAGAATAGCTGTCTCAATTTCCTAAGCACAATATATATAGATACGACATATTGATGTGGAATGAGTTAAACGTTAATTACCGGACAAGCTCCTAGAGATCATAAATAAAGCCATTATAATCCCCCGGCACACTTTTATGCGCATAAAAGTGCTTTTTATATAAAGGTGAAAACCGCAGATTCAACTAACAAGTGCAATTCATTTTGAGTGATTAAGATTAAGAAGGGGTCAACTGTTATAGTGCCACCCCTTCTCAATCCGACCAAAGATGGATAAGCGATGACAGACTACAAACAGTTGACCGAAGCACAACGATACCAGATTGCCGCCTTATTGAGAGCGGGACAGACAAATAAAAAGATCGCCGAGATTATTGGTGTCTCTGAGGGTACGGTCAGCCGTGAGTTAACCCGTAATCGCGGGTTACGCGGATATCGTCCTAACCCAACTTCGTCACCTAATAACGAAGTTCCCCGCCATTTCAATCAGTTAAAAATTTTAACTACTGTCGGTTGGCACTACGGATTTTTTGCTGTT
>PGZD01000098.1 GCA_002843155.1 Gammaproteobacteria bacterium HGW-Gammaproteobacteria-3 | reverse complement strand
AACAGCAAAAAATCCGTAGTGCCAACCGACAGTAGTTAAAATTTTTAACTGATTGAAATGGCGGGGAACTTCGTTATTAGGTGACGAAGTTGGGCTAGGCCAATGGATTCGTCAAATCCTGATCATGCGATTTGGGAAACACGGTGACTTCACTGAGCGCGCTGACGATCAGGCGTTTATGCGCTTGTTGAATGGCGAAATAAGCCACCCGATTACCCAAAAAATCCAGCCGTTCCTGAAAATCCGTCGGTGTCGGGCTAATGTCGAAACGGCTGAACCGGCATTGCTGCCGCCAAAAATCCCGTGGTTGCAAGCGCGCCTCGTTTTGGCACAGTCCTACGGCTTGACTGTAGTTATAAATGGTCGTATGGGTAATGCGATATTTCATAGCTCATCCTCGTGCACCGTATTCGCCTGCAACAGTTGCGCGCTCTGGGAATGGCTGAAATAGGCTTCGGCAATGACTTCGGCCATGCGTCCGAGTACTTGGGCGGTGCCGGATAACAGATCGTCAAGTTCATTATAGACACCGCCCTCATCGCGAACTTGCAGTAAGGCCAGCACATCGCATAACCGTAAATCCGTGTGCGCTTTTAAAATCAGCCTTTCTTCTTCGTGTAACCGGCGCTCGCCATGCTCGCGCGGGAAGGCGGCGATATGGGCGGAAAGCTGGCCCAACTGATACACGACTGATCGCGGATGGGTGGTATCGGTCAACAGTAACTTCAGTACCATCGGCAACTGAATGGTGGCACGATAACGGCGCAAATAAATGCTCAAACTGTCGGTGGCCTGTAACACCGCTTCCAGCAAGCCGGCCACGCCCAACCGGGAATCGCTGCGAAATGACAAAGGGTCGCAAAAAGTATCGTCCAGCCGGCGCAAGATGACATCGACCGGCTGTAAGCCTTTGAGCGATTTCAGCCAGACCCGGCCGTCGCGAACCGTTAAATCATCACCCTGAACCAGCGTGAAACCCAGATAAGAGGCTAAATAGGCGTGCTCAAAATAAGTTTCGTTAAAAGGTCCCGGCGTCAGCACCACAATGCGGGGATTGTCTTTATTCTGGCCGGCAATAGCGGCAAGGCTCTGGCCGAACATTTTAAAAAAGCCCGATAGGCGGCGTACCTGGGTCGCGCGAAAAATATCGGTCGATACCCGGGCCACCGCACTGCGGTTTTCCAAAGCATAACCAAACCCGGAAGGCGCCTGGGTGCGATCATCCAGAATCCACATGCGGCCGTCCGGGCCGCGCGCAAAGTTCGCCGAATAAATCGTTAAATGCCGCCGCTGGTTTTGCAAGGCGCCGACGCAAGGGTGCAGGAAACCCGGGTGGCCTAAAATCAGCTCCACCGGCAGCAAGCCTTTTTTCAACAAGGTCTGCGCGCCGTAAATATCCTGTAAAATCAAATCCAGGAGCTCGGCGCGTTGCTTGAGTCCCGCCTCGATAAGCTGCCATTGTTCGCTGCTGATCAGTAACGGTACCGGATCCAGTTGCCAGGGGCGGGTGAGTTGCGCCGAATCGCCGTAGACATTGTAAGTCACGCCATTTTCACGCAATAAGCGCTGAACCTCGCGGCGTCTGCGTTCCAGTTCCTCGTGGCCCAGCGTTTCGAGCGCCGTGATGAAACGCTCCCAAAAAGGCAGCACTTTCTGCTCGGCCGCATACATTTCATCGTAACTGCCAAGTTGCGTCGCGTAAGACTGGGCGCCTATGCCTCCGGTAACAGGGTTCGGATCAGACACGCGATAGTCCGAATCGATCATTCGCCACGGCGGCGCAGGTCCAACGTGAAGAGATATTCCGCGTTCAATTCTTCAGGCGGCGGCGCCATCGGTCTTGGCGGGGCGTCGTTGGCACTGAAAGTATTCGACGGGATGGTTTCGTCGGATGCCGATACGGTATTGATCAGGGGTGGCCGTATCACCGCACCTTGACTGTGTCCGTAATCCCAGAAACGGGTAATGCGCCGCGCCTCGGCCTCAAAACCGTTGACCGGAAAAACATCGTAACTGCGGCCGCCCGGGTGGACGACATGATAAGTGCAGCCACCGATAGCGTGACCGTTCCAGGTGTCGATGACGTCGAATATCAACGGTACTTGCGGACTGATGGTCGGGTGCAGCGCGGAAGGTGGTTGCCAGGCGCGATAACGCACACCGGCGACATATTCACCTTTACGCGCGGTGCCTCGCATCGGCAGGCGTCTGCCATTACAGGTCAGTACATAACGGCCTTTGGTAAAGCCTGTGACCTTGACCTGCAAGCGTTCAACCGATGAATCGACATAACGCGCCGTGCCGGTGCGACTGACTTCTTCGCCGAGTACATGCCAGGGTTCAATGGCAAACCGCAATTCCAGTTCCAGGTCATCGACCTGGACGGCGCCATAGCGCGGGAAACGGAATTCAAAAAACGGTTCCAGCCATTCCGATTCGAAGGGATAACCCGCGCGTTGCAGGTCTTTGACCACCTGCTGCAAGTCCTGACGCACATAATGCGGCAGCATGAAGCGATCATGCAGTTCGGTGCCCCAGCGTACCAGGTCGTGTTGATAAGGCTCTCGCCAGAACCAGGCGATCAACGCGCGCAGTAACAGCATTTGCACCAGGGACATGCGGGCGTGAGGCGGCATTTCAAACGAGCGTAATTCAACAATGCCCAAGCGTCCGGTGGTGCTGTCGGGCGAATATAACTTGTCGATGCAAAATTCCGCGCGGTGCGTGTTGCCGGTAATATCGGTCAACAAATGCCGCAGTAAGCGATTGCTGCGCCAGAAAGGCATGTTCAAAATAAGCCGCGTTATAAATTCCCGGCGTCAATACGGCGATGCGCGGCACATTGTTGCGTTCCGGTGCGATGGAAACCAGCATTTCAAAAAGATGCGCAGGATAATCATCCACCGGCAACACATGCAAATCCTGGAACAGCTCCGGAAATACCCGTTTGGTGATGACCCGGTTTTCGATCATGTAAGATACGCCGGACGGCACGCGCAAATTATCCTCAAGTACATAAAAAGTGCCGTCGATGCCTCTGATGAGATCGCTGCCGCAGATATTGGCCCACGCGCCATGCCTGGGGTTGATGCCGATACATTCGTTGATAAAGTTTTTTGAACTGGCGATAATTTCTTCAGGAATCAGGCCTTCCTTGATGAAAGTCTGTTCGTTGTAGGTGTCGTTGATAAAACAGTTTAGCGCTTTGAGGCGCTGTTTAAGGCCGGTTTCCACGCGCCGTCATTCCCGGTATTCAATGATGCGCGGAATAATATCGAAAGGCCAGGCCCTGTCGATATTGCCTTCGTCGCTGTAAACGGTGAAAGTGATGCCCATTTCGATGATCGCCATTTCCGCCGCAGTTTTACGGGCGTCCAGGGCGTGGCTGTCCAGATTATCGAGATATTGGCTCAAGCGGTCGCTGGAGGGACGGGCAAGATTGTCCGGGCAGCGCATTTCATCATAAGCCGTGGTCAGTGCGTAGTGATCCCATAATGTCGTCATAGTGCATACCCTCGATAAAATGAAATGAAGCGATTGAAACCGGCGTCTTGGGAAGTCCTTAAAAAAGGGCGCTAATTCTTGTTCAGAAAAAGCGCCCAGGTCAGGTACAGCACACGAGGAGAACGTCTTGTAATAGATACAGCAGCATTTGTGCCAATATATTTTCCAAGTTCTGAATTATTGACAGTGAAAACAGGGATTGCGGGAAAACGATTGGCGGCAGAGTCGTAATAGCGAGCCTTTCAGCCCGTTTGAAGCCGGGTTGATTTCAGACTGATGACGACACTTTGACGTTGAGTCGTGGGTTGATTGGCCGAGATAAAATCCGGCGGGTGCGGCAGGCAGGTGTGGTTTTTGCACTTATGTGGTGCTTGAGGTCAAATTTTCTGTGTTTATTTGGTGCGAATACCAACTATTAAATCAGGAACAGCTTATAGGCCAGATAAGCGCCAATACCCACCCAGGTGAGCGTCAACAAAACCCAGGGCAGCCGTGCCTGTTTGTAGATTATGCCGATTTCCTGATCGTTCAGGTCATTGCCTGCGCTATCCTGGTTTTGCAGGTTTTGCCGCTGTGCCGATACTTTTTTGAGTTGTTTATCCAGTTCCCGGGCTTTGGCATTTTGTTGTTTCTTGTAGTGTTCAATACCTTTCTGAATGCCTTGGGCAATCAATTTGGTCTGTTCTTTGGTTTGTCCGGGGCGCTGCGTGGCGCGCGCGATTTTTAAAGATTGCTCCTGTGTTTCGGGAGAAGGATGTTGATATTTGGTTTTGGCTGTCATAAACGGTCAGACCGGCGGCGGTTTGCTGGCTGTCACCAGAGCATTGACGGCTATGTAGCGGCTCAATGCTATATTTTGGAAACCGGCTTCTTCTAGTTGTTGCAGTGAGGCCGTTTCGCGCATGACATGATTTTGAGATTCATCGTTGAACAGGTGAATGATCCAGTGCTCCAGCAAATCGGGCTTGTTGTCCCGGATCAGAACTTTGAAATAATCGCTGATTTCATTCTGTACCAGGCGGGTGTGCGCGGTAATATCATCGAGGCCGTAGCGATCGCCGTTGATGAACTGTCCGCCAGGCTTCAGCACGCGAAAAATTTCTTTAATGACATCGGCGCGATAGCTGTTTTCGAAATTGTGGATAGTATAGGTGCTGGCGACAATATCGACGCTGTCCGTTTGCCTGTCTTTCAAGGCGGTGAGGGCGTCGTTCGCGCAAAACGTCAGTTGTTTGTTATCGACCCAGGTGCGCAGATGCTTTTTTGCCTGATTCTGCATAGTCGGTTCGTTATCGATACTGGTAATGCTGAGCTTTTGTCCCGATGTCAGAAGAGCCAGCGTGGTGATGCCGGTGCCGCCGCCGAGTTCGACGACATTGAGTGTGCGTTCCGATGGCTTGGGATAGCAGCCGACAGCAAGCCCGACACGTCGGCTCATTTGAGTTGCCGCAGGACAAATCAGTTGGAGTTGGTCATAATCCAGGCCGATGATGCCGGAAAACATCGCATCAAAGCGTTCTTTTGCATCGGTCATGTTATTGCTGTTGTTTTTGTTGGTAAGCGGCTGATTGTTCCGGCGTCGCTTCGACCTGGTACTTTGCTTTCCAGTCCTGATAGGGCATACCGTAAATGATTTCCCGTGCCTGTTCGTAATCGAGTTCCAGGTTTTTTTCTTGCGCGGCGGCTGTGTACCATTTAGCGAGACAGTTACGGCAAAAGTCGGCCAATATCATCAGATCAATGTTCTGAACTTCAGTGTGATTTTGTAAATGACTCACCAAACGCCTGAATGCAGCGGCTTCCAGTTCTGTTTGTGTTTGTTTATCCATACTCGACACCCAAAATTGAGCTATTCTAACAGCAAGGCTTAACTTAAGCATGTACAATCAATGTTAAAAATTTTACAATACGCCCAATTTTATTTCCATCCCGTAACGCTCTGAATATGGAAATCCATGGCTCGTCACTAAATTTTTCCGCACTCAGAACCAGTCCGCAAATTGCGGGCAAGCCTGTTGCCGTCTCAAAACCGAGCCAGGACGGAAATCAGGACGCCCGGCAGCAGCAATCATTCGCTCCATCCGGCCAGGCGCCGGACGAGGTTGAAAAAATTCTGGCGGATGCAGGATTACCCCGGTTTTTAACCGCACCCGAAACCATCAATCCCCCTGTCGATATTCGCAGGCTCAACGCCATCAATGCCTATGCCAACCAAAGCCGGCAGCCTTTGCTGGAGCAGCGCGGACGCCTGGTAAGCGGCATTGATTTGTTTGTATAACCCTCACTTTTTCAAATATGAAAGCACTTTTTGAATTTTTCCCCATCATTTTATTTTTTATCGCGTTTAAACTTTACGATATTTATGTCGCTACCGCCGTGGTCATAGTCGCAACTATTGTTCAGGTGGCTTATACCTGGTTCAGATTCCGCAAAGTCGAAACCATGCAATGGATAACGCTGGGTTTGATTCTGGTGATGGGCGGGGCGACAATTTATTTTCAGGATGAACAATTCATCAAATGGAAGCTCTCGGTTATTGAATGGTTGTTCGGACTGGCGTTTTTGGGCAGCCAGTTTTTTGGCAAAAAACCTTTTGTCGAGCGCATGATGTCGGCCAATCTGACGCTTGCGCCTGCGGTCTGGAAACGGCTGAACCTAATGTGGGCCTTGTTTTTCATCAGCGTGGGCTTTATCAATTTGTATGTGATGTTCAATTTCAATACCGATGACTGGGTTACTTTCAAAACTTTTGTGGTGCCGGGTCTGATGGTGGTTTTTATTGCACTGCAAATGCTTTACCTATACAAATATCTGCCCGACGCCGAGGACTGAGCCGTGTTTTACGCCATTATCAGCCAGGATGTGGCTAATAGCCTGACTAAAAGAATCCCCGCCAGAGCCGCCCATTTGCAGCGCCTGCAACAGCTACAGGAGGCAGGAAGCCTGCTTCTGGCAGGCCCCCATCCGGCCATAGACAGTGAAAACCCGGGCGACGCGGGTTTCACCGGCAGCCTGGTTATCGCCGAGTTTGAGAGCCTGGAGGCGGCTCAGTCCTGGGCCGATGCCGACCCTTATGTCGCGGCGGGCGTCTATACATCTGTTTCCGTTAAACCCTTCAAGAAGGTATTTCCGCAATGATCACCGAACAAATCAAAAAGCTGTTAAACGAGGCTTTAAATCCCGAGCAAATTGAAATTATCGATAACAGCGCCGCTCACGCAGGCCATGCCGGTGCCCGAAGCGGCGGCGGCCATTACCATGTCACTATCGTCGCCGATGCTTTTGAAGGCAAATCGTTGGTGCAACGCCATCAACTGATTTATAAGGCATTGGGCGATATGATGAAACAACAGATTCATGCCCTGGGCATCAATGCCATAACCCCCACTGAATATTCAAAGGAACTTTAAATGAACAAAAAGCTTATTCCGCTATTACTGGCCAGCACCGCGTTGATCGCAGGCTGTGATAAATTGGATCAAACATCAGGTAGTGCAGCTCCGGTTGTTAAAAAAGAGGATGCTGTCGCGGTCGTCAACGGCCGCTATATCAGCAAAGACTCGTTACAATTGCTGGAAAATGAAATTGCCGAACGCAGTCACGGTCAGACTTTCCCTAAAGACAAATTGATCGAAGAGCTGGTTCGACGCGAGTTGCTGGTTCAGGATGCGCTGAACAAGCAGCTCGATAAAAGTCCCGATTTTCAGGCGCGGATGGAGCAGGCCAGACGTTCATTGTTGTCGCAAGCAGACTTGCAGGATTTTTTAAAATCAAACCCTGTGACCGACGAAGAAATTAAAGCCGAATACGATAAAAGCGTCGCGGGTGAAAACGGCCAGGAATACAAAGCTCGCCACATTCTGGTTAAAACCGAGGAAGAAGCCAAAAAACTGATCGAAGAACTCAATAGCGGCGCCAAATTTGAAGAATTGGCCAAGAAAAATTCGACCGGGCCTTCCGGCCCTCAAGGGGGTGATCTCGGCTGGTTTGCCGCAGGTCAGATGGTCGCGCCTTTTTCGGAAGCGGTTATCGCCCTTGAAAACGGCAAATATACCCTGGAGCCGGTCCAAACCCAATTTGGCTGGCATGTGATTCTGAGGGAAGATTCACGGGCGCAAGCGGTTCCAGCCATGGAAGCCGTTAAAGAACAATTGCAACCCTTCCTGCAACGCCAAAAAGTTCAGAACATGCTCGAAGCACTGCGCACACAGGCGAAAGTAGAAATTTTCGAACCCGTTACTGAAAAAGCTCAAGCCGTAGCAGCCGATACCGCAACAACCAAAGCGCCTGCCGAGTCAAATGACTCCATCGAAGCAGGTCAAGAGCAACCCGCGACCGAACCTGCACCGGCGGCTGCGGACAAATCCACAACCGAACCTGCACCGGCAGCGACAAAATAAATCCAACGAAATAAGGTCGGATTGTGAGCGTAAAGCGAAGCACAATCCGACCTTATTCGTTAGTGTTGTATTTGTATATTATCTTAATATTTAGTTGCATCAAATGTTATTTTCCTGCAAGGAATGCCACAATCCAGTCCCCAAAATCATCGGGACTGGACTAAATCAATCCGATCGTCCGTTGTTGGCCGATAGCCGCCGATGGCCAGCGACATATTTCAGTTGCAAACAATGTCGGTTTACGGCGGATGATTGCAGGTTCAGTTGCAAATAATCCCGGTTGGAGCGCCCGCCAGTTGTATTTAATCCTGGCCGAAAATTGCGCTGATTACTGGTTTGCTCATTTCCGATTGCAAGCCCCTACACTTAGCCCAACTTCGTCACCTAATAACGAAGTTCCCCGCCATTTCAATCAGTTAAAAATTTTAACTACTGTCGGTTGGCACTACAGATTTTTTGCTG
>PGZD01000024.1 GCA_002843155.1 Gammaproteobacteria bacterium HGW-Gammaproteobacteria-3 | reverse complement strand
CAAGCCATCATGCCCAGGTTTCTCATCGCTGCGGCGAACACGCCACCCATGCCAGGGCGGTTGCTCAAATTAGCTGAGGCTTATGGGTAATCAGGTATTGTTTTCTGGCAATCAAAGGGAACAGCGCCACAAGGTTTTTTAATTTTCGAGTCGGCCTTATCAATAAAACCAATAAAACACCGCCGGACAGTACCAGACTGAGGAGACCATTGATTGCATAAAGCGCTGTCGCTTTTTGGACATCAGTCAGGCCCCGGCTGATGTCCTCTATGATATACAACAAAGTCTTGTTATTACCATTGAAAGGCAAGGGTATCAGTTCATAATGCTTGTTTTTAAATTCAAACAAAGACGTTTTTTGAGGCGGCCCAGCAGGATGTTGTTGACTAAATGCTTTCAGTAAAGCGGTGCTTTTCTCGAAATCCGTCAACGCTATAATTTTGAATGCCCAAGGCGGTATATTTTTATAAGGATCACGGTTGGATGGATATTGTTGGTGCGTCAGTATACCGATATTCGCGCCGGTTATATTTTTCATCTGTACGACAGTGTCCGTCAGGTCGATACCAAAAATAAAAATCCCTATGAAATTGCCGTTATGCAAAAACGGTGTGGCATGGAAATGGACGCAGCGTTCTTCACACAAAATATTATCGAAAGTCGTTTCATTTTTTTTTACATAGTCCAGCCACTGTGAAAACTGGCCTTGATATGAAATACTTCCCCATTCACCGATTAACCGGCCTTCTTTGTTGAAAAGAAAAGCCGATTCAATATCGGATTGCAATTCGATTTTGAACCAGTTTTTTTTCATGATGTCTGCAATTGCCAGCAGAGCGTTGTTGTCCGACAGTGAAATGTCAAGAAACGTCGGGATCAGCCAGCCGATATCGATTCTGTCGCTTTTGATGCGCTTGAGGATGCCTTCAAATGCTTGTTGGTAAACACCTCGAACGCGAATCCTTTCCTGTTCATAATTCTTGTTCAGGGTCAATTTACCGAACAGAACAATAGCACCCGAAGCCAGAAAAGTGGCAAAACTAACAGCCACAATAGTCTTCCAGAGCAGGCTGAAGAAAAATTGTTTATTTTTCTTGTCAGGGGTACGGCGAAACATAACTCCCATGTTTAATCCTTAAATTTCAGGTGGCCTATATACTTCGCCCTCATCCTGAGGGCCAATTGGGTTGTATGTATTCATTCTCGCCTCCGGCGTGGGAAAAATAATCTTTCGACAATGTCCAGCGGGTAGAAAAAGCACTGTCGCCGAGTAGCTGCCTGCAGTATGATATCAGGCTGTATCAATCGTTGTAGTTCATGTAAATTTCAGTATTAAGTTTAACTATTTCAACCTATTGAGTCTTAAATAAGGCGATACGGTCAGGGATAAATGCAACACTTAAGCTCCCTGTAAGTATAAGCAATCTGTGTTGACGCGTTTGGAAAATTCACAAGTACGGAATTTAGGGTCAAATCATTTTATTCGGCGCAGGCGAAAGTAAACGCTGGGCTGCGCCGGGAACAGACAGCCACGAGCCGGTTACAGGCAACTAGATAACTGATAAAGTGGATGTGCAGCATACTATAAATGCTTCAAATATTACCGGCGGTAGTGGTATATTTGCATAAAACTATAAAAAATGAGCGCCAACCGATGCTTAACCTCAACCAGGAGAGTGACCTAATGAATAATGAAGGCGTCGATAAGTCTAAACGCCAGTTTCTCACATCGGCTCTGACCGTAGTGGGAGCCGTTGGCTCAGGCTATATAGCCGTTCCCTTTCTGGCACAAATGCAACCGAGCACAAAAGCGATGGCGGCCAGTGCGCCGGTGACGGTGGACATCAGTAAAATGGAACCGGGGCAATTGATTCGTGTGGCCTGGCGCGGTAAACCGGTATGGCTTTTAAACAGAACCCCGCAAGTTCTGGAAACTTTGAAAACTCTGGACGACAAACTCAGAGATCCCTTATCCAATGAATCGGAACAACCGGATTACACGAAAAACCCGCTCCGGTCGATTAAGCCTGAAATATTTGTCGCCGTGGGGTTATGCACGCACCTGGGCTGTTCGCCGACGTTCCGTCCGGAAATAGCACCGGTCGATTTGGGTAAGGATTGGCATGGCGGCTTTTTTTGCCCTTGTCACGGCTCCTGGTTCGATTTAGCCGGACGGGTTTATCGCGGCGTTCCCGCGCCGACCAACCTGGAAATACCGCCTTATCATTTTGTATCCGATACACAAATCATTATTGGTGAAGATCCCGTGGAGAAAGCCGCATGAAAACAAATCGCTGGACTGCCTGTGGCAACTGGATTCTGGATCGCTTCCCATTGACCAAGCTCTGGAATGAGCACATGGCGCATTACTATGCGCCCAAAAACTTTAACTTCTGGTATTTTTTCGGTTCGCTGGCCCTGCTGGTGCTGGTCATTCAGTTTCTGACAGGCATTTTGCTGACCATGAATTACAAGCCTGATGCGGATCAGGCTTTCGATTCGGTCGAATACATCATGCGCGATGTCAACTGGGGCTGGCTGGTGCGCTACATGCACTCGACCGGCGCCTCGGCTTTTTTTATTGTGGTTTATCTGCACATGTTCAGGGGCATGATGTACGGCTCGTTCAAGCAACCACGCGAGTTGATCTGGATTTTCGGCATGTTGATTTATGTCGCGCTGATGGCCGAAGCCTTTATGGGCTATCTGTTGCCCTGGGGGCAGATGTCCTATTGGGGCGCCCAGGTCATTATCTCCTTGTTCAGCGCCATTCCGCTGGTCGGCGATGAGCTATCGCTTTGGATCAGGGGCGATTATGTGGTTTCCGACGCGACCTTGAACCGGTTTTTCGCTTTCCATGTCGTTGCCGTACCGCTGGTGCTGGTATTGCTGGTGTTTTTGCATATCGTCGCGTTGCACGAAGTCGGCTCCAACAATCCTGACGGCATCGACATCAAAAAAAACAAGGACGCCAACGGCATCCCGCTGGACGGCATTCCTTTCCATCCTTATTACACCGTTAAAGATCTGGCGGGAGTCGGTGTATTCCTGCTCTTTTTCGCCAGCGTTATTTTCTATACGCCGGAAATGGGTGGCTATTTTCTTGAACACGACAATTTCATTCCGGCCGACCCGCTGAAAACCCCGGAACATATCGCGCCGGTCTGGTATTTCACGCCTTTTTACGCCATTCTGCGCGCGGTACCGGATAAATTTGCCGGTGTCATTACCATGGGCGGTGCTATTTTCGTGCTGTTCCTGTTGCCTTGGCTCGATCGCAGTGAAGTCCGGTCGATCCGTTACCGGGGGGGTATTTACAAAAAAGCGTTACTGCTGTTTGTCATCAGTTTCATCGGTCTTGGCTATTTGGGCACACAGCCTGCGACATCCGGCGCCACGACAGTGGCCCGGGTTTTAACGGCGGTTTATTTTGGGTTTTTCCTGCTCATGCCGATTTATACCCGCTGGGAAAAAACCAAACCCATACCTGAGCGTCTGACCGATCAGCCGGGTCTCGAAGAAAGGATACCGGCTTTGCTTGAGACATTTGACGAAATCACCGTCAAAACCGATAACGCTTCGATCTGGCTCAGAAGAAAGCCCGATTACAAGGGCCTCGGAAATCTTGCCTTACGCCTGGTAAAAAAATTAAAAAGCAGCCTGGATTAATATGAAAAATCTACTCAATACTTTATTAATATTGATGCTGCCATTCGGCGCCTTGGCGGGCGGCGGCATAGAACTTCAACACGCGGACATCGACCTCGCCGATAACGCATCCTTGCAGCGGGGGGCAAAACACTTTGTCAACTATTGTCTGGGTTGTCATTCCGCCAAACAAATCCGTTATTTGCGTATCGCCCTTGACTTCGACATGGAAAAAGAAAAAGTGCTGAGTGAAATTGCCCCGGAAGGCGCTACTATCTATGACAAAATGCACTCGGCCATGAATGCGCACGACGCCGAAAAATGGTTCGGCACCATGCCGCCCGATCTGTCCCTGATTGGTCGTTCTCGGGGCGCTGACTGGTTGTACACTTATCTGAAAGGGTTCTATACCGATAAAAGCCGACCCTATGGCGTCAACAATATCGTTTTTCAAGATGTGGCGATGCCCAATATCCTCTGGCAACAGCAAGGGTCGCAAGCACCGCTCTACGAAAAAATTGACGGCAAGCAGGTCATTAGCCGTCTGGTTATGGAAGAGCCTGGGCAACTGTCGGAAGCTCAATTCGATAAAATGGTAAACGATCTGGTCAATTTTCTGGTTTATGTGGGCGAACCGGTGCAACTGGAAAGGCAACGCATGGGAAAATATGTGCTGTTTTTTATTTTTATGTTTCTGATTATCGCTTATCTGCTGAAAAGGGAATACTGGAAGGACATACATTAAAAATTGAACCGAAAAACAGGGATGTTTTTTAATCACTGCCGAGCGTCAAGTACAACACAATCACTCAAAAGCCTGGTTTTCCATGTTATAATTCCTATTTTACCGATGTGTATACCCTTATAAGAGGTTGTGATTCGTGGCAAACACCAGTACCCGTAAATCCGCTATGACGCTTTTTTCGTCCCCCACTTGCGCCTTGAGCCATAGCGCTCGCCTGGTTCTCCATGAAAAAAACATAACGGCGGAAATTGATTATTATGACGTCAACGAACCCCCGGAAGACTTGCTGGAGCTCAATCCGACCGGTATTTCCCCGACCTTGGTCGAACGCGGCCTGGTGCTTTATGACGCGCGTATCATTATGGAATATCTCGATGAACGTTTTCCTCATCCGCCGCTGCATCAGATGGATCCGGTTTCAAGAGCCAACGATCGGATGATTATCAAACGCATCGATCAGGACTGGTATTCACTGCTGGATGAAATTATCAATTCGGGAGAAAAAAAGGCGTCCCGCGCCAGAAAGCTGCTGAAAGAAAGTCTGTTGTCGACCGCGCCGGTTTTTGAAGCACGACCTTTTTTTATGAGCGATGAATTTTCGCTGATCGATTGTACTATTGCGCCGTTGTTATGGCGCTTGCCCAGCTTAGGTATAGAGCCTGCCACAGCAGGCGACGCGCTCAATAAATACGCCAACCGCTTATTCCGAAGACCGGCTTTTGCCACAAGCTTAAGCTCTGCGGAAAGGGAAATGAACGAATTGCCCAAATGATCTCATTAAAACCTTATTTGATCCGCTCGATCTACGAATGGATTTTAGATAACGAACTCACACCGCACTTGCTGGTTGACGCCGAAGCGAACGATGCTATCTTGCCTGTTGAATTTGTCGAGGACGGCAAAATAGTATTGAATGTGCGCCCCGAAGCTATTCAAGGCTTGAACATGAGTAACGAATTCATTGAATTCAACGCGCGTTTTAGCGGTAAACCGCTGCATATCGTCGTGCCGATTGAAAGTGTCATGGCTATTTACGCCAAAGAAAACGGCAAAGGCATGGTCTTTGACCAAGAAGAGATAATTCAGGACGACGAGCCGCCACCGCAAAAACCCAAGCCAAGAGCCAAGCCGAAGCTACGCGTCGTCAAGTAGGAGCCCGTTCATCGGGCGTGGATGTGCCCAGAACCTAAATTACATAGGTCATTGGCTATGATTCAAAATTATAGCTAATTTAGGTGGTGGGCGTTGGCTGGCTTTTTTTGCATGTAGAAGCTCGATTTACCTGGCGATAGGGCCCGGCACGATGCAGCTTCCTGCTTCAAGAACCCGGCTCAAGGCTGCAATTCAAACCAGAATCCGCTCGATACCGCCTTTTGCCGCTTGCTTGATATAACTTTTCATCCAGTCTTTACCGAGTACATGACGGGCAATTTCGACTACGATATAATCGACTTCCAACTGCTCCACTTCACCTTGATAGCGCTGTAAACCCTGTACACACGAGGGACAAGACGTCAGCATTTTAACCGGGCCGTCATAGCCGTCAGCGCGAAGTCTGGCCGTGTCGCTCAGCAATTCTTCGGCTTTACGAAAACGCACCTGCGTTGAAATATCCGGCCGTGCCACCGCCAGGGTTCCGGATTCGCCGCAGCAGCGTTCGGATTTGTTTACCGTCTGGCCGAGCAGGCCGTTGACGGTTTTCATCGCGTCCTGTTGTTTCATCGGGCTGTGGCAGGGATCGTGATAAAGATAACGCTGGCCTTCGACGCCATCGAGCTTGACGCCTTTTTCCAACAGGTATTCGTGAATATCAAGCATCCGGCAACCAGGGAAAATCTTGTCGAATTCGTAATCGAGCAACTGGTCAAAACAAGTGCCGCAACTCACGACAACGGTCTTGATGTCCAGATAGTTCAGGGTATTGGCGACCCGATGAAACAATATGCGATTATCGGTAGTGATTTGCCGCGCTTTGTCGAACTGGCCCGCCGCGCGTTGCGGAAAGCCGCAGCACAAATAACCCGGCGGCAACACCGTTTGTACACCAATCTCATAGAGCATGGCTTGCGTCGCAAGGCCCACTTGTGAAAACAAACGTTCGGAACCGCAACCCGGAAAATAAAATACCGCTTCGGAATCGCTGCGGGTTTTGCCTGGGTCACGAATGATGGGCACGATCCGATCGCTTTCGATACCGAGCAGTGCCCGGGCAGTTTTGGACGGCAGTTTGCCCGGCATTTTCCGGTTGGTGAAATGAATCACATATTCGCGCAATTCGGGTTTGCCGGTTGATGACGGCGGCTGTGCAAGCTGCGCCCGGCCCCAGGGCCTTAGCAAAAAGCTGCCCAGGCGCTGGGCTTTATAAGACCATTCGATCAACAGCTTGCGCAGGATTTTGACGCTATTCGGTCTGCCGGTGGATAAAAAGGCAATGGCCGCAGTTTTCACCGGGTTAAAACTCTGTTTGCCCATTTTGCGCAGCAGATTGCGCATATTCATCGACACATCACCGAAATCGATATCGACCGGGCAGGGGTTGAAGCACTTGTGGCACACCGTGCAATGATCGGCCACGTCTTCAAATTCCTTCCAATGGGTGATGGAAATGCCGCGCCGCGTTTGTTCCTCGTACAAAAAAGCTTCGATCAATAATGAAGTGGCCAGGATTTTATTACGCGGTGAGTATAAAAGATTGGCGCGCGGCACATGCGTGGAGCACACCGGCTTGCATTTGCCGCAACGCAGGCAATCCTTAACCGAGTCTGATATTGCGCCGATGTCGCTCTGCTGCATGATCAGCGACTCATAACCCATCAGGCTGAATGATGTGGTATAGGCCATGCGTAAGTCGGCGCCCGGCATCAACTTGCCGCGATTGAAGCGGCCTTCCGGATCGATGCGCTGTTTATAGGCATGAAAATCCGCCAACTCAAGATCACTGAGAAATTCGTATTTGGTAATGCCGATGCCGTGCTCACCGGAAATCACGCCGCCCAGTGAGCGCGCCAACGCCATGATGCGCGCTACCGCCTCATTGGCTTCGCGCAGCATGTCGTAATGATCGGAGTTGACCGGCAAATTAGTGTGGACATTGCCGTCACCGGCGTGCATGTGCAGCGCGACAAACACGCGGCCACGCAAAACTTCCTTATGTACCGCAGCGATGCCCTCAAGGACGGGCCGAAAATTGTCGCCTTCGAAAATCTCTTTTAACGCGGGCAGCAATTCCAGTTTCCAGGATACCCGCAGCGAGCGGTCTTGCAAGCGATGGAACAGCGTCGTCGGTTGTCCCGGAAGGCTCCGCAGCGGGGAGACTTTTACGCCTAAGTCGTTTAATCGGGCTTGCGCTTGTTGCAGAGGTAAATCCAGATTGTCATGCAGCCACTGCCAGCGTTCGCGCACCTGCGCCACAGCAATACGCGCCAAGTCGCGCCGGTCGCCGATCAATTCCGTTTTATCGGCGTTGTCTTCATAAGCGCGTAACGGTAAGTCGCCGGTCAAAAAGCGGCTCAAGGCGTCGCACAAACGTAATTTATTGCGCAGCGACAGCTCGATGTTGATACGCTCGATACCGTCGCAATAATCGCCCATGCGCGGCAGCGGAATCACGACGTCTTCATTGATTTTGAAGGCATTGGTATGCTTGGCGATGGCGGCGGTGCGCGCCCGGTCCAGCCAGAAAGACTTACGCGCTTCGGCGCTGACGGCAATGAAGCCTTCGGCGCCACGGGCATTGCACAGGCGCACCACTTCCGAGGCCGCCAGGGCGACCTGATGATCGTTGTCGCCGACAATGTCGCCGATCAACACCATTTTGGGACGTCCCTGATGCTTGGCTTTGCTGGCGTAGCCGACCGCTTTGACATAACGTTCGTCAAGATGTTCGAGTCCTGCCAGCAGTACTTGCGCCTCGCCGCCTTTAGACAAGGCGAGCAGAAAATCACGAATCTCGACAATCGCGGGCACGGCTTCCCGAACCTGGCCGAAAAACTCCAGGCAAAAGGTGCGGGTAAAACTTGGCATTTTGTGCAGAATCCAGCGCGCCGAGGTAATGATGCCGTCGCAGCCTTCTTTTTGTATGCCCGGCAGGCCGCCGAGGAATTTGTCGGTGACATCCTTGCCCAGTCCGCCTTTGCGAAAATGCGCGCCCGGAATATCGAGACGTTGTTCGGACAATAACCGCCGTCCTTTGGCATCGAAACGTTTCAATAAAAAACTGACTTGTTCCTGATCGTGGATTTTGCCGAGATTGTGATTGAGACGTTCGACTTCCAGCCACAGCCCGTCGGGTGTCACCATGCGCCAGGAGGCTAGATTATCCAGCGCCGTTCCCCACAGCACGGCTTTTTTGCCGCCGGCGTTCATCGCCACATTACCGCCGATACACGAGGCATCCGCTGATGTCGGATCGCAGGCAAACACCAGGCCGGCATTATCGGCGACATCCATGACCCGACGCGTCACCACACCGGCGCCGGTATAAATCGTCGCATAGGTTTGATCGACGCCGGGCAAGTCGCTGGCAAAGTCTATCGCGCCTATGGACATCAGCTTTTCGGTATTGATCACGGCGGCATAAGGCGTCAATGGCACAGCACCGCCGGTGTAGCCGGTACCGCCGCCGCGCGGGATAATGGTCAGGCCCAGTTTAATGCAATCGCGCACCAGATGGCCGACTTCCTCTTCGTTGTTGGGATAGAGCACTACAAACGGGTATTCCACGCGCCAGTCGGTAGCGTCGGTGACATGCGACACGCGGGCAAAGCCGTCGAAACGGATATTGTCCTTGCGTGTGTGTTTGGACAGCAAAGCCAAGGCTCTGCGGCGCATGTTCCGGGTATCGTCAAAATGGGTGGCAAACGCATCTACGGCTTGCCCTGCAGCTTCGATCAACAACGCAACCCGTCTGGCCCGATCAGGGCGTTCGGCTTCAAGTTCGAGGTGACGTTTTTGCATTTGCCGCAGACGATGCCGTAATGCGTCCAGCAAGGCTTTTCGGCGCTTAGCGTTGTCCAGCAAATCGTCTTCGAGGTAGGGATTGCGCTGTACCGCCCAAATATCGCCCAATACTTCAAACAGCATTTTGGCGGAACGTCCGGTTATGCGCTCGTCTCGCAATGAATCCAGTACGCGCCAGTTGTCTCCACCCAGTAGGCGAATGACGATTTCACGGTCGGAAAAAGAAGTATAGTTGTAGGGAATTTCGCGAAGCCGGGCAGGCGATGCGTCGTCAAGCGGGAGGGATTGGGTATCGACAGACATCCTGAGCAATGATGTAGTTTAAAGGTTCGATTGTAACATTGACGCGCGAGGTGTCGATTAAAAAATATCCGGGTCATGACGCCATGTTTGTCTTTACGCTTTATTTACGCGCCCGGATCAGCTTGATGACATCGCTGCTCATGGCATCGATATGAACGCTGGAAAAGCCGCAGGCCTGGACAGTTTTGACGGTCTGCCGGTTGATATTGGCGCCCAGCAAGCCGACTACGAGCGGATTGAGCCAATTCATCAAGCGCGCCGCAAACGGTTTTGAACTCAGCACATGTTCCAGCAGCAACACCTGTCCACCCGGCTTGCAAACCCGGTAAAGTTCGCGCAAGCCTTTGCAGGGAGAGGGTACCGAACAAAAGACAAAAGAGCCGACAACCGTGTCGAAACTGTTATTGGCGAAATCCAGTGATTCGACATCCATTAAGTGCAAATCGACAGGAACCCTTTTGCGTTCGCGTTTTTGAGCGGCCTGTTCCAGCATTTTTTTACTGAAATCAATGGCCGTCATGCGCGCATCAGGGGGATAGTAAGCAAAGTTTTTTCCGGTTCCGACGCCCACCTCCAGAATATGTTCGCCGAGCGTCTGGCTCCATAAACGTTGACGCCATTTTTTTAAAAACAGCCCTTCCATGACGGCTTCCAGGCCGTCAAAATAGGGTGCCAGGAGGTCGTAACGTTTTTTTATGGTGTTGCTGTCGGGTTTCATGAAGCCTCCATACACGGTCATTAGCAAGAATTTTATCGCAGCAAGGTTGAAGCTGTTGGCATTAAATTTTCAACGCATCGGGGAAAAAGAATTCATTGACCAGCATGTTACGGGAGCGGATGACATAAATCGTTCTTCGGCCCCAAAGTGCTTGCCCGTTTGACATTTTTTGAAGCGCGGCAGGCGTCCAGATGGCAGGTTCCGCCAAAGTAAAATCCATTTCCAGACGCTCCAGTTTGGGGTATGAAAAAATCACTTCGCCCAAAGGCCTGTTGCCCAAATGCGCCAAATTGCGCCGCGCCGCTTTAACGGTAGCGATGGGAATAATCGTACGCGCCAGAACCAAAGGTTTTCCGTTCGAATGCAGTAAAACTTCACGAATCAGAGCATAACGGCTGGTTTTGAGTTTGAGCAATTTGCGTTCGCTTAAAAACGGCACCCGCCATCGATGGAACAGTATCTCGACCTGAACCGCCGCGCCGTAATAACTGCGCAAGCGTTGCGTGATTGAACCAGGCTCGTAAATCCACGATTGCACAGGTGGCGGTAAGTCATGCCTTGCGCCCTGGCGGTTTACCGTCCAGCGCGGCTCGCAGGCCAATAAAAAACTTTTTGTCGGCAATGATTTTACCTTGGCGTAGGGTCGGTTTTTGTCTGGGATATATACTTCGCGCGGCCACATTTGCGGCAGGGAATGGGCGCCGATTATTTTTTATAAAAAGAACAGTGCCTGTTTGGTGACCGCCACAGTTGCAATGTAGGCAAAACATAACAGAGCGCCTGCAAAATACGACCAGCGCTTGGCCCCCTGGCTGCGCATGGCGGTTACGCCTAAGCTGATATAAACTATCAAAGCAATGAATTTAACGATAATCCAGCCATAATCGGCCGAAAACCAACTGCCGATAATCACTAGGGCAAAACCGGTGAGCAGTAATAAGGAATCGATCACATGCGGGGCAATCCTGAGCCATTTCTGTTTGAGCACATCAGGGTTGAATTCGGCCAGCAGGATTCGGCTGATAAAGCTGACCAGTGACAGCGCAACGAATAGCATATGGAGATGTTTGATCATAAAATTCCCATCAGTAAAAAAATGTTGCCGGTTATTATTGAAGCTTAACCCCGCCCTGTTCTTCGTGGCGGATAATCGTGCTAGTTATAACATTTTCGAATCATCTACCGCTATAAATTGTTGCATGGGATATACTTTCGATAAGAAACGGCTTGCTTCGTCAATACTTTGTTTTGGAGCCTTATGTCTACAGTGCTTGCCACGGCCGATTTACATGCCGATATGCGCCAATGGCGGCGGTATTTGCATCAATTCCCCGAAACGGCTTTCGAAGAGACCGGAACGGCCCGGTTTATTGCCGAAAAACTGCGCCAGTTCGGCCTCGATGTGCATCAGGGGCTTGGCGGCACGGGCGTTGTCGGCAGTTTGTCGGCGGGCAAGGGCGCGGCAAAAATCGCCTTGCGGGCCGATATGGATGCGCTGTTCATTCAAGAGCAAAATCAGTTTGAGCATAAATCCCGGCACGCAGGCAAGATGCATGCGTGCGGTCACGACGGCCATTCGGCCATGTTGCTGGGCGCGGCGCGCTATTTGGCGCTAAATCGTCATTTCGACGGCAGCGTGTATTTTATTTTTCAACCGGCCGAAGAAGGGCGCGCCGGGGCGAAACGTATGCTCGATGACGGTTTGTTGCGCTTGTTTCCAGCCGATTATGTGTTCGGTCTGCATAATTTTCATGATATTCCGGCAGGGCACTTCGCCGTCAGGCCCGGGTCCATGATGGCGTCCTTCGATTGCTTTGAAATCAGCGTGACCGGTAGCGCCACTCATGCCGCTATGCCGCACCAGGGCAGTGATGCGATCGTGGCCTCGGCGCAATTGATCATGGCTTTGCAAACCATCGTCAGCCGAAGTGTCGATCCGGCTGAAGCGGCAGTCCTCAGCATTACCCAGGTTCAGGGCGGGCATACCTGGAACGCGTTACCCGAAACAGTCACGCTGCGCGGTACTTACCGGTGTTTCAAGGCGGAAATTCAGCATTTGATGGCCGATAAAATCCGGCACATGGTCAAAACGGTCTGCGCCACTTTCGGTATGACCGGCATAGTCACATTCAATCCGGAAAATCCGGGCTATCCGGTGACGGTAAACAATAAAGAAGCAACGGCCACAGCATTGGCCGCCGCCATTGCCGTGGTTGGGCGCGAGAAAGTCAATAGCGCGCCGACACCGAGCATGGGCTCGGAAGATTTCGCTTTTATGTTGCAGGAAAAGCCGGGCTGTTATCTTTGGCTCGGCAATGGCCCATCGGCGGGCGGCTGCCTGTTGCATAATCCGCATTATGACTTTAACGATGCTGTTTTACCCGTGGGCGCCGCCTACTGGGTCAAACTGGTTGAGCTGATGTTGCCGGTCGGGACTTGACAGGTAAGTAATAACTAAAAAATATTTTAACAACTAAACAACCACCAGCTAAAGCCGGTGGGTTTGGTTTCGGCGGGCTAAACCGCCGACTAAAGTGAAGACGACTGAAAGTCGGTGGTTTTAAACCACGGGCTACGACACATACGTGCGGGCTAAAGCCGCCTTCGGAACAAATAAATCTGTTAAACTATCAGGGTATCCAATTTGCTTGAGGAAATGTTAAGTGACTTTTGCACTGCTACTTACTTCCTTGTAAGCGTCGAACAAAATAGCTTATGTCATAAAAGCCGCAAACTTCGGCCGCGCGAAGTACATATCAAAACCGACAAAATTTCAGCTTTTTCCTGTGTTCTGGGGTTGTTCATGGCGTGATTTGCCCAAACATGGAGCATTGATCGCACTGTATTTAAGCGTTTAATGCCCGAGGTGGTGTTTGATTTCGCAATTTATCGATTGTGTCGGGTAAATGGAATAAATATTGCCTGTGCTATGAGGCAAACCGTGCCGCGTGCTGCCGACTATTCTCGCCTCAATAGCAGGTTACAAGTAACGCGAAAGGTTTTTGAGCATTATTTTTTCCGATAATCACAAAAAGAGCCTTAATGAATACGATTCTGGAAACTCACAAAAGTAAACTGTTGTCCGCCATGCCGATGGTCGAAAGCAATGAAGTCCGCCTGGCGTCGTTAAATGATTGGTGGGGAAAAATATCCCTGATCGGCAAAATAAACAGTCACAATATCGCGTCGACCCTTCTCGATGATATGAGCCTGACCAAAAATAAGTTCGGCGAACTGCAAAAAAAGCTCACACATAATCTGCTCGTTGAAAATTTACGAAAACTGGTTTTGGATAACGCGTCCAAGGCACAAGTCGGCATTGATTTATTGATCCGTAATTTATTCGAGCGCACCGCCGATGTTGGTTTTCTCGCCACCGACGACGATATTCGGGCGTTTTTGGCAGAGCAGGAACCGACTACGGATAGCGTCAAATTTATCGAACAGCGACTCGATGAATATGTCAAAAAATATAGCGTGTACGATGAAATTTTAGTGTTTGATACACACGGACGCGTCAAGGCCCATTTGAATCAAAACAATCCGGTGACCCGGTCAAAAGATCCACTACTGGCGCAAACGCTGGCTACAGTGGATGATTATGTCGAAACTTTTCGGTATTCCGATCTGCAACCCGACCGGCGGCATTCGTTGATTTATTCCTGCAAGATCACACAGAACAACAATAAGGGCTCTAAAATATTGGGGGTGATCTGCTTGTGTTTTCGTTTTGACGACGAAATGGCGGGAATCTTTCAAAATCTTCTCGATACTGATGACATCGGCGTTTTAATGGTCTTGGGAGCAGACGGTAAAGTCATCGCCAGCAGCGATGAACAGGCTTTTCCGTTAAATGTCTCTTTCAATAGAGCCGATCCGCTCAGTATCGTTTCCCATCAGCGCCGTGATTATATCGTCAATACCCGAACGACTCACGGCTACCAGGGTTTTTATGGCCTGGGTTGGCGAGGGCAGATGATAACGCCGCTGGATATGGCTTTCAAGCAGCAGAGCGCCTCGGTGTCAAACACCGATTATGCCGATATTATGGATCAGGCCAGCACTTTTCCGAAAGAGTTGAAAGATATTCGGAAAGCTTCCAGCGATATTAATGCGGATCTGGCATTGTTGGTATTGAACGGACAAATTGCCGCAGCCCGAAAAAATGCGGCGGAATTCATGCCGGTTTTGGAAGCAATCAAACGAATCGGTTCCGATATCGCCAATATCTTTACCGCTTCGGTCAATAGTTTGCAAGAAGTCACGGTGATGTCTTCGCATCTCAACAATGCCGGATTTTTAGCGGCGCTGGCGGTCGATATCATGGACCGAAATCTCTATGAAAGAGCCAACGACTGCCGTTGGTGGGCTTTGACTTCGGCTTTCAGGCGCTTAACTGCGCAGCCGGTCGTGTCCGCTTCGGATAAACATCAGATAACGGAAATTCTTCAGTACATCAATGCCTTGTATACGGTTTACACGAATCTTTATATCTACGATAAAAAAGGCGAAATCCTGGCCGTTTCCAATCCTAAAGAACGCGGCATTATCGGCCTGCCGGTCGATGAGCAGACAGGCGCTTTTGCTGTGCTGAGAAACAGCGATTCGCAGCGCTACAGCGTTTCCGCTTTTGTCAGGACTTCGCTCTATGAGGGTCGGCATACTTATATTTACAATGCCGCGATCACCCATTTACAGCACAAAGACGAGGTGCTGGGCGGCATCGGTATCGTGTTTGACAGCGAACCCCAGTTTGCGTCCATGCTGACCGAGGTACTGCCGAACGATCAACAAGGGCAACTGCTCGCGGGCTGTTTTGCGGTTTTCACCGATCGGAAGAAAATGATTATTGCCCTTGCCAATCAACCGGAACTTAGCGTGGGTGACTCATTACCGATAGCAGATGCTTTTTTTACCCTGAAAAACGGCCAGCGCGGCTCTGAAGTCATTCAATTCAACGGCGTCAATTATGTCCTGGGCATGGCGGTGTCGCAAGGCTATCGGGAATATAAAACCTGCGATAATTACAGCAACGATGTCATCGCTTTTGTATTTATCCCGTTTTAAACTTAACCCAGCTTAAATGTAGCGCTGTAGGGCGTTTTCGCGACAGCAAAACGTCAACACGCTTCCAAAGCTAAGGCGGATTGCCTATCGGCGAATCCGCCTCACGTCTTACCCGCTGTCCAGCACTTTGGCGACCGCTGCGGTTCGGGTGGGAACGCCCAGTTTTTCAAAAATGTGTTCCAGATGTTTGTTGACGGTACGAGGGCTTGTTGCCAGTATCAAACCCACTTCCTTGTTGGTTTTGCCTTTGGCAATCCACGTCAGTATTTCAGCTTCCCGGGCAGTCAGACCATAGGCCGTTTTCAGGACGCCGAGATTCCAGTGCCTGGAAACTTGTTGCATCAGCAACAGATATTCGTCCTGGTTGCGGCTCGGTAATAGTCTGCCGGAAAAATCGTTGCCGATACTGAATGTTTGATGAGCCGTGCCGGACGCCGATGCCCGTGCTTTGAGCCAGTGTAAAGAGTTGGGCAGACAAGCGCCAATTGAGAGGTTATGAACCGAATTATCAAATTCGGCATAACTTTGTTCCAATACCTCGACCGCGCTGGGTGTAAGCCAGGTGATCAAGCCGGAACTGTCGAATGCCAGAAGGGCAAAAACGACGTCATTCAGCGCTGTCTGCGCCCTTTGTAAATGCCGGGCCTGTGCCGTGTGCGCGCGGACTCTGGCCAGGACTTCCGTCGGGTGAAACGGTTTGACAATATAATCGACCGCGCCTTCGCCGAAACCTTGCAACAGCTTATCGAGTTCGCTTAAACCGGTCATGAAAATAACCGGAATGCTCATGGTCGCTGACTGGTTTTTAAGGCGTCGGCAGGTTTCAAAACCGTTGATTCCGGGCATCATTACATCCAGCAAAATAATATCCGGTTTAAGTGCGTCAATTTGCTCCAGGGCGGATTCGCCATCGGTGGCGACCAAAACGCGAAAACCCTCAGCGAACAGCAGATCGGACAGCATCGCGAGGTTTCCCGGGGTGTCATCGACAATCAGAACGGTAGCCTTCACCTGCGGCTTGTTTCCAGTCATTTTCAGCTTGTCCCCTTGTCAGTCACCGGGATGGCAGGTTTGTCCCGATAAAGGGCGTCCGCTGCAATGTGGGCGTTAAGAGTTTTTTTAATGTCTGCGATACGAAATTCAGTCGCCAGGTTTCTGATGCGAAGCGCGAAATCCCGGTAACCGGATTCGGATTTTATCAGTTCATTGAGAGACAGCTTGAGGTTCAGTATGTCGCCTATTTGTACATGGTCCAGCAATTGGGCGATGACGTTGGGCGGTGGTATGATCATTGCGCCGCTTGTCGGTGTTTTGACGGGTTCAAATGTTTTGTCTTCATAAATCCAGTTCAGATGCAAGTGTAATTTAAGTTTCCCCAGCAGTTCGCCGATTTGCAGCGGTTTTGCCAAAAAATCGTTGCAGCCCGCAGTAATTGCGGCTTGCCGATCACCGGCATAAGCGTTGGCGCTGATTACCAGTATCGGCATCGCCCGCTTTTGTCGGCGCAGCCTTTTGGCGGTTTCGATGCCGCTAATGCCTGCCATGGTCAAATCGAGCAGAATCAGGTCAGGCAAAGTATGCGCCACTTGCAGTAAACACGCTTCGCCTGATTCGGCGCGGGCTACATGAAAACCCAAAGGCTCCAGCAAAGCGGCGAGCAGATTGCGTTGTTCAGGCTGGTCATCGACTACCAGAATATTCCTGGACGGCTCCTGAAAACCAATAATATTGGCTTCTTGCAAAGGCTTTGCGATGTTTTTCAGATTGGCGAGCAGTAACCGCACGGTAAACGTCGAACCGTGCCCGGGGCGGCTGACCACAGTCAATTCGCCGCCCATCAATTCGGTTAAAATCTTGCTGAGAGTCAGTCCCAGACCGCTGCCTGCCTGGGACTTGCCTGCTGTCTGGCCCAGCCGGATGAAAGGCTGAAATATCAATTCGAGTTCTTTTTCAGCGATACCTTCGCCGCTGTCGATGACCTGAAACGTGGCGACTTCACCGCGATAGCCAATGCGCAAGATGATGTCACCGGCATCGGTAAATTTGACGGCATTATTGAGCAGGTTGATCAGTATTTGCCGGATACGTTTTTCGTCGCCGCGAATTTTTTTCGGCAGGGGCGTGTCCGCCTGGCAATGAAAACTCAGACCTTTGTCTTCTGCCTGAGTTTTGAAAACACTGACCAGATGCTCTATAAAATCCGGAAAATCAAAGGCCGCGTAGCGCAGATCGAATTTGCGCGCTTCAATGCCCGCAATATCCAGAATATCCTCGATCAACGCGGCTAAATGCTCGCCACTGCGCTTCAGGATGGTCACCGCCTCACGCCGGTGTTGCGGCAAGGAAGGGTCGTTATGCAGAATATGCGAATAGCCGACAATGCAGTTCAGCGGTGTGCGTATTTCATGACTCATATTGCTCAAAAAACGGCTTTTGGCGCTGTTGGCATTATCCGCAGTTTTCATGGCCTGTTGCAATTTGGCGTCGGTTTTTTTGTGCTCTTCTATTTCCGTCAGCAATAACTGGGTTTGTCTGGCGGTTTCCTCATGCGCCACACGTCGGCTTTCGTGATTTAAAATCAACCACCAGGTGCTCAAACCGATAAAGACCAGCAGTGAACAATAAACTTTGAAAAAATTATCGAATAACAGATGAAACGATGCCGGGTGCTGCCGCGCGTACAGTAAATCCTGGTAATAGATAATGCCGATAAAAATGGCCGTCAAGGTGCTTAAAAAAACAAACGATAAAGCAAAGCGCAGTAAGCGCAATCTCGAACTCAGCCGCATCGATGCGGGCAGGCAGCAACGGGCGAATTTTTCCAGATAATCATCCAGCCGTGCGCCAGGCTTGCAGGCATCCAGACAACGCGCATCCAGCGAGCAGCAGAGTGAGCAGATAGCGCCTCTGTAGACCGGGCAATAGGCCATATCCTCATGTTCGAAATGGTTTTCACAAATACTGCACTGTCGCGGCGAAACGTCATGCTTGTAATGGCGGGCGCGAGCCAGATAATGCCGGTAATGCGTCAAACAAGCGATGCCGGGCGCCAGCATGAAGGCCAGCGCCAAAGAAATAAAAGCGGAAAAAGCCTGGGCATAGTGACCGAAAGCGCCAATATACGCCAGTATCGAAATAATCGACGCGCACAGTGTCGAGACCGTTCCTACCGGGTTCAGGTCAGGCAAATAAGCACGCTTGAATTCCACGACTTTCGGACTCAGGCCCAACGGCTTGTTGATCAATAATTCCGCCGCCACCACGCTGATCCAGGCAATGGCGACATTGGAAAACAGCCCCAGAACTTTTTCCAGCGCCCCGAATACGCCGAATTCCATCAACAGCAGAGCGATGGCGACATTGAATAACAGCCAGATGACGCGCCCCGGATGGCTGTGGGTCAGACGCGAAAAAAAATTGGACCAGGCCAGTGAACCGGCATAAGCATTGGTGACATTGATTTTGAGCTGGGAAATGATGACAAAGACAGCGGTTATTCCCAATGCCCAGCCGGGATCGGTGATTATTTTGCTGTAAGCGACGAAATACATTTGCGTCGGCTCGTGCGCGTGTTCGGGGGCGATGCCCTGCTGAATGGCCAGATGAGCGAGCAATGCGCCGCCCAGTTGCCGGGCCATGCCGAAAATTATCCAACCAGGACCTGCGATAATGGTGCCCGCCCACCAGCGGAAACGGTTGTGGGCTTTTTTTTCCGGCATGAAACGCAAAAAATCGACTTGTTCACCGATTTGCGCCACCATCGAAAAAGCCATGGTAGCGGCGCTACCGAACAACAGCCAGTCAAAACCCTGGCCGCTGCCGACAATGCCGAAATAGGCTTTAAGCGTCAGCAGTGCTTCCGGTTCCTGGGTGATGACGGCGTAATACGGAATAAACAGCAGCAGCAACCACACGGGTTGGGTCCAGAGCTGCAAGCGGCTGATGGTGGTAATACCGAAAGTGACCAGCGGAATGACAATGAGCGCGCTGATGACATGAGCCAGTGCGATCGGTATCGATAAATACAATTCGATGGCCAACGACATGATCGAAGCTTCGAGCGCGAACAGCGTAAACGTGAAAGAAGCGTAAATCAGCGACGTAAGTGTCGAGCCTAAATAGCCGAAACCGGCGCTGCGCGTCAGTAAATCAAAATCGATATGATGACGGGCGGCGTAATAACTGATCGGAAAACTGATGATAAAGATGATCAGGCCGACCGTGATGATGGCCCAAAAAGCGTTGGTGAAGCCGTAGTTAACGGACAAAAAACCGCCGATGGCTTCAAGCACCAGAAAAGAGGTGGAACCGAATGCGGTATTGGCAACCTGAAATTCGGACCATTTGCGGAATGTGCGCGGGGCAAAGCGCAAGGCGTAATCTTCCAGCGTTTCGTTGGCCACCCAGGCATTATAATCGCGGCGGATTTTCGAGACGCGTTGATGAACGGCAAAAGCCATAGGGAATGAAAGTCACTGATGAAGGTGAAAACATTAAACAGGCAAAATTCATACCTGAATGCAAAGCTGTGTCTGCGGCGAGGCTTCTCCTGAAGCATTGGCGCAGGGACTCCGCGCGCGTGCCCAATAAGTGTGCAGAGCCTGTTTTTTTTGCACCCATCGAGTGCGGCGTTTATTTTCGCTCGTGACCGAAAGTAAAAATAACCGGCGAGCCTTGATTGTGAATAATGATGCGCTTGCGGGGTTCGGACAGCACTTTTTTGTCTTCGACGGCTTGTTCTTCGGTCGCATGGACGCCGGGTTTTGCCTGCGGCGCGGAATTTTCAATTTCCACTTCGATGGCGGGTGCCCAGTGGGGCGTCGAATTTTTTTCAACTTCAAGTTTACGCGGTGTCGCCAGATGCAACTGGCTCAGCAGATTAAAACAAACCGTGCTCATGTCATCCGCCCACTGGCTGAGCCATTGTTCGGATGGCGCGGTTTGTCTGAGTGCGCGTAAATAATCTTCGGCGCCAAAGGACAAGGTCAATTCCGCGTGTTGTTGCAGCTGATCTTTTGACGTTAGTACACAAGTCATCGGTAAAACATCGGTTTTTTGATAATCGATGGCGCGCGGGTCGGAATTGCCCGCGCTGAAAGAAAAGCCTGTCGGTGTCGGGCCGTGTCCAATCGAACCCATTTTAACCGTCACAATGTGACTATAGTTTTCACTGTCCGACGTTGTGATGGCGTAACCCGATGCCGACAGATTGTCGGCAACTTGTGCAGATACCGCTTTTTCCGGTACCGCCACGCCAAATAATGGCGCGCCCGGATTGAAATCGAACAGCATAAGGCCCACTTTATCGGACTCGAACCCGCCGGCTTTGTTATCGCTTGTCGTGGCGCAGCCGGTCAGGGCCAAAGCCAGCATCGCCAACTTCAAAGCCGCTTTCAGTGAGCGCATTGGATAAGCCTTAAGCTGTATTAATCGCATGGGTCAAGTTTCCTTTTTGTGTAAGGATCACTCTAAATCTTCCCGCTTTTTTTGACTATACGTCATTTGACTGATCAGTCAGATGACGCATTGTGCAAAATTCCCGTAGCCAAAATAATCACTCCCAACCGGCGCTGTTAGTCAAAAGCCGGGGGCTGGTCGCCCATGTTCTTCATGGGCTTCGCTGAATTTTCGGGGGGATTTCCAATCATGAGTAAATTGACACAGTGCGCCGTGAACCGGCGTTATTTGAAACCGTTGTCGCTGCTCGCACTGACGGCGGTGAGTGCTTACACGCCGTTGGCCGAGGCCGGAGCCACTTTTAAAATCGATGAAACCAAATGGCTGAGTATCGGCGTCGGACTGCGTACCAGTTTTCGGGCCATCGAAGACAGCGCCGGGGCTTCCGGGGATAAATATAGCAATGACTTCAATCTGGATAATATTCGTTTGTATTTAAACGGGCAAATCCACGAATACATCAAAGTGGAATTCAACACCGATTGCCAGACCTGTAGTGATGGCGGTGAAGTGCGGGTATTGGATGCCATCGGTAAATTCGAGTTACACCCGATGTTTAATGTTTGGGCCGGGCGCATGCTGGTGCCGGCCGAGCGCCGCGAAATGAACGGGCCGTTCTACAGTGCCGTGTACAATATTTTCAGTTCCGGTACGCCGTTTGAACCGGCCGATTCTAGTCTGACCATCAAATCCGACGGCACATCCGCCGGTTCTTTCGGGCGTGACGACGGCGCCACCATCTGGGGTGCTTTTTTTGCGGGCAGGCTGCAATATGCCGTCGGTTTTTTCCGGGGCCTGCGCGACGGCGCCAATGTCGATGATAATATTCTTTATGCTCAACGAGTTGCCTATAACTTCTGGGAAGTGGAGAAAAACCCCGGCTATTACACTTCGGGCACTTACTACGGCAAAGGCGGCGATATTTTGACCGTTGCGGTCTCGAATCAGTATCAGGAAGATGGCGCCGGTACGAAGGCCGATGCGGGCGATTTTCGGGGTACCACGGTCGATTTCTTGCTGGAAAAAGTATTGGCTAATGACGGTGTTCTGACCTTCAACGGTGAATATAAAAATTACCAGGTTTCTTCCGGTTTCAGTCAGGCGTCCCGCGATGCGGGCGGCGGCTTCCAGATTTTCGACGGCGATGCCTATGATGTCAGCGGCATGTATTTGTTTCCGCAAAAGCTGTGGATAGGCCAGGTGCAACCGTTCGTCCGCTACGTCAATGTCAAGCCTGACACCAGTTCCAACCGTGATGTTTATGAGGCGGGCGTCAACTATGTGATAGACGGCCACAATGCCCGCGTGTCGATGAGCTGGCAATACGGCGACTTGCTGACCAAAGGCCAGGATTTCACGTCCACCGCTTCGGGCGACGAAGTCAACGCCATCAATCTGAATTTCCAATGGCAAATTTAATGTTTAACTTTTCAGGAGTATTGAAATGACACACTTTTTACGCAAAACCGGCGTATCCAGTGCTATGTGGGCACTGTTATTGATTACCGCACTCGGCATTGTCGGCATGAGATCTGCCAGAAGCGCTGAAGACACCATCAAGGTGGGTGTTCTGCATTCACTGTCCGGCACCATGGCGATCAGTGAGACTACACTGAAAGACACGATGCTGATGTTGATCGATGCGCAGAACAAAAAAGGCGGTTTGCTCGGCAAGAAACTCGAAGCCGTGGTCGTCGATCCCGCTTCCAACTGGCCGTTGTTCGCCGAAAAAGCCAGGGAATTGCTGACCAAGGACAAAGTTGCGGCAATTTTTGGCTGCTGGACTTCGGTGTCGCGCAAATCGGTGTTGCCGGTTATTGAAGAATTGAACGGTTTGCTGTTTTATCCGGTGCAATATGAAGGTGAAGAATCGTCCAAAAACGTATTCTACACCGGCGCCGCACCCAATCAGCAAGCGATTCCGGCAGTCGATTATCTGATGAATGACATCAAGGCCGAGCGTTGGGTGCTGGCCGGTACCGATTATGTCTATCCGCGCACCACCAACAAGATTCTGGAAGCTTATCTGAAAGCCAAAGGCGTGGATGCCAAGAACATCCTGATCAATTACACGCCGTTCGGTCATGCCGACTGGCAAAGCATCGTCGCCGAGATCAAGAAATTCGGTGCCAGCGGCAAGAAAACGGCTGTGGTTTCCACCATCAATGGCGACGCCAATATTCCTTTCTACAAGGAGCTGGGTAATCAGGGCTTGTCGGCGGAGGATATTCCGGTCATTGCTTTTTCAGTCGGGGAAGAGGAGCTTTCCGGCATGGATACCAAGCCATTGGTCGGTCACCTGGCCGCCTGGAATTATTTCATGAGTGTGGATACCACTAAAAATGCCGCATTTATCAAGCAATGGCATGACTATATCAAGAATCCGAAACGGGTCACCAATGACCCGATGGAGGCGCATTACATCGGTTTCAACATGTGGGTCAAAGCTGTGGAAAAAGCCGGTACTACCGACCCGGAAGCCGTACAAAAAGCCATTATCGGAATTAAAACGCCTAACTTAAGCGGTGGTGTGGCGCAAATGCTACCGAATCATCACATCAGCAAACCGGTATTGATCGGTGAAATTCAGGAGGATGGACAATTTCTGACCGTCTGGCAAACCAATACCCTGGTTAAAGGCGATGCCTGGTCGGATTTTCTGCCGGAAAGTAAGCCGATTATAGCCGATTGGACAGCGCCTATCAGTTGCGGCAACTACAACACCGAAACTAAAAAGTGTTCCGGTCAAAATTATTGATACCCACCGGGCCGGAGCAATACGCAAGTCAGGTTCCGGCCGCCATCATTCATCATTCGGAAGCCGCTATGAAATTGCATCGATTACTGGCGAACATAGTGAAATTATTGATTTTTCCGGCATTGGCGCTATCGGCTGCAGCCCAGGCACAGGCAGTGGAGCCGGGCGTTACCGTGCCGTCATTTTCAGAGGCCTTGACAGCTTTGAAAGATTCACCTTTATCGCAACGCGGCCGGGCCATCGAACGCTTCGCGCAGATTCGGCATCCGCAAACGCTCACCGTTTTACAGGCCTTATTGAAAGGCAATCTTTTCGTCTTGAAAAACGACGGAAGGCTCGTTATCGGTGAAACAGAAAATGGCGGCTATCGGCTTTGGCAAGCCGATACCGGCGACAGTTTGGCGGCTGTCGAATCTTCAAGGCTTGACAGGATAAATCTTACCAACCGAATGCGCTCGCAACTGCGCATGAGCATCGCCCTTTTGCAATTAAAGGCTACAGATCCGGAAATCAGATTGAATGCAGTCAGGGATCTGGGTAAAAACCCGGACGATGAAACCTTATCCTTGCTCAAAGACCAATCGCTGCGAGAAAACGACGCCGCCATCCAACAGGCTTTGCAACTGACTTTTGCCTTGCAGGATCTGGACAGCAGTGACAGGGCTTTACGCCTCGCGGCGCTCGAAGCACTCAATCGGCAAACCAGTCCGGAGGCTTTGAACCGCTTGCGGGCATTGACCCGAAAAGACGCCAACGGCGGCTATCCGGAACAGGACGCACAGGTGCTCAAGCTGGCAAAATCGGCATTGGTCAAAATAGAGGCCCGCCTGCAATTTTATGCGGCGGCGGAGACCGTATTTTTTGGCTTGAGCCTGGGCGCGGTGCTGGTTTTGGCAGCAATCGGATTGAGCATTACTTTCGGTGTCATGGGCGTTATCAACATGGCGCACGGCGAATTGATGATGCTGGGCGCTTACACGACTTATGTAATGCAGCAGATTTTGCCGAATTATTTGGGGCTGGCGCTGTTGTTGTCGATTCCTTTGGCTTTCATCATTTCCGGTCTGACCGGTATCGTGATTGAACGCGGCATTATTCGTTTTCTGTACGGACGGCCTTTGGAAACATTATTGGCGACATTCGGCGTCAGCCTGTTTTTGCAGCAGACCGTGCGTTCCATTTTTTCACCGTTAAACCGAAGCGTGACCGCGCCGGACTGGATGAGCGGTTCCTGGCAAGTCAACGAATATCTGTCGTTAACCTGGAACCGTTTGTATATATTTATTTTTTGCTTACTGGTGTTCACGCTGCTGTTGCAGATTTTGAGGCGCACCCGTCTGGGGCTCGAAGTCAGGGCAGTGGCGCAAAACCGTAACATGGCCAAGGCCATGGGCATTCCTGTCGCACGGGTCGATGCCATGACTTTTGGTTTGGGTTCGGGAGTCGCCGGTGTTGCCGGCGTGGCGCTGAGCCAGATCACCAATGTCGGGCCGAATCTGGGCCAGGCTTATATCGTCGATTCCTTCATGGTGGTGGTGTTCGGCGGTGTCGGCAATCTTTGGGGCACGCTGGTGGCGGGTTTTATACTGGGCATTGCCAATAAAGTGCTGGAACCTTTTGCCGGGGCGGTATTGGCCAAGATTCTGGTGTTGGTGTTTATTATTCTGTTCATTCAGAAACGGCCGCGCGGATTGTTTCCGCAAAAAGGTCGCGCGGCGGAGGCCTGATATGCGACTTAAATTTTTTGCCAACGATTCAGAAAGTGCTGCCATCGTAGCGGTGCTGGCTGCCGTGACCTTGATCATTCCTTTGTGCAACCTGATTTTTCCGCCGGGTTCGCCTTTATATTTTTCCGCTTACAGCGTTTCTTTGATCGGCAAATATCTGACTTTTGCCTTGTTGGCGCTGTCGCTGGATCTGGTTTGGGGTTACTGCGGTATTCTGGCACTGGGCCAGGGGGCTTTTTTTACACTGGGCGGCTATGCCATGGGCATGTATCTGATGCGCCAGATTGGGACACGCGGCGTCTACGGCGATCCGCTATTGCCCGATTTCATGGTGTTTCTGGATTGGCAGGTATTGCCGTGGTATTGGCTGGGTTTCGATTATTTCCCTTTCGCGTTGTTGATGATGCTGGCCGTGCCCGCGTTGCTGGCCTTTGTCTTCGGTTGGCTGGCGTTCCGTTCCCGAGTGACCGGCGTGTATCTGTCCATCATCACGCAAGCTTTGACTTATGCCTTGATGCTGGCTTTTTTCCGGAATGAAATGGGCTTCGGCGGTAACAACGGTTTGACCGATTTCAAGGAGCTGCTGGGCTTCAACCTGCAAGCGGATAGCACGCGGATCATGCTGTTGATGAGTTCCGGTACGGCTCTGATTGCGGCTTTCCTGGCTTGCCGCCGACTGATGCAAAGCAAGCTGGGTCGTGTGGTTACGGCCTTGCGCGATCAGGAATCACGGGTGCGTTTTTTGGGCTACCGGGTGGAAATGTTCAAATTATGGGTTTTTGTTTTTGCCGCGATGCTGGCCGGTATTGCCGGCGCCTTGTATGTGCCGCAGGTCGGCATCATCAATCCGGGTGAGTTTTCGCCGCTCAATTCATTGGAAATCGTGGTCTGGGTGGCGGTGGGTGGTCGCGGCACTTTGTACGGCGCGATTATCGGCGCTATTTTGGTCAATTACGGCAAAACCGTGCTGACTGGCCTGTTACCGGAAATCTGGTTATTCACGTTGGGCGCGGTGTTCATAGTGGTCACGGTTATGCTGCCGGATGGTTTGATGGGTTTATGGTTGCGTAAAACCGGGAGGGCCGGCCTATGAACAACGCTTTTATTGACCGTTACCATACGTTCGATTTTGTCAGGGGGCCGGTCGTCTCCGCCCCTGTCGATGTCAAACACGGCGTAGCGTTGTATCTGGAAGAGGTCAGCGTCAGTTTCGACGGTTTCAAAGCCTTGAATAATCTGTCGTTGTATATTAACGACGGCGAGCTGCGTTGTCTGATTGGGCCTAATGGCGCCGGTAAAACCACATTGATGGATGTGATCACCGGCAAAACCCGGCCTGACAGCGGCTCGGTGTATTACGGGCAAAACATCGATTTGCTGGCAATGGATGAACCGGCCATCGCCCAGGCGGGTATTTGCCGGAAGTTTCAAAAACCCAGCGTCTTCGACAAACTATCGGTGTTTGAAAATCTGGAACTGGCCATGAATGCGGAAAAAGGCGCCTGGACGACGCTGTTTGCCGAATTGAGCGGGCCGCAACGCGACCGTATCGATGAGGTCCTGGACCTTATCGATTTATCCCTGCATCGTCGGCAACAGGCCGGGTTTCTCTCGCACGGACAAAAACAATGGCTGGAAATCGGCATATTGCTGATGCAGGAGCCGAAAGTGATGCTGGTGGATGAACCGGTGGCGGGCATGACCCATCAGGAAGTGGAGCGCACGGCGGAATTGTTGCTGTCGCTGCGCGGCAGACATTCGGTAGTCGTGGTCGAGCACGATATGGAATTCGTGCGCTCGATTGCCCATAAAGTCACGGTTTTGCATGAGGGTTCGGTATTGACCGAAGGCACTATGGACGAAATTCAGAATGACCCGCGTGTCATTCAGGTTTATCTGGGGGACTGATGTTGACGATTACGGCATTAAATCAATTTTACGGCCAAAGCCACACGCTTTGGGATCTGAACCTGGACGTGCCGACCGGCACCTGCCTGTGTCTGATGGGGCGTAACGGCGTCGGCAAAACCACTTTACTGAAAAGCATCATGGGTTTGATTCCGGTACAGAGCGGTTCGATCATGCTCGACACGCAGCCGATTACCGCCATGACTGCGGAAAAGCGGGCGCAAATGGGCGTGGGTTATGTGCCGCAGGGGCGAGAGATTTTCCCGTTACTGACGGTCGAGGAAAATCTGAAAACCGGATTGCGCGCGGTCCGTAAACTGGGTATCAAAAAAATACCGGAAACGATATATGAGATTTTTCCGGTACTCAAACACATGCGTGGACGACGCGGCGGTGATTTGTCCGGCGGTCAGCAGCAACAACTTGCAATTGGCCGGGCCTTGGTGCTTAATCCGAAATTGTTGATCCTGGATGAGCCGACCGAAGGCATTCAACCGAATATCGTCAGTGAAATCGGCGATGTGATTATTCGTCTGAACCGGGGGCGGGGCATTCCGGCGCCTGCCGCTCCGGAAAACAAAGCCGAAATCCATGACGCCATCGCCAGAATCAACCGGGAGATGGGCGTTACCGTGCTGCTGGTCGAGCAAAAGCTGCCCTTCGCGCGTAAAGTGGCCAATCAATTCTGTATCATGGATCGGGGGCGCAATGTGGTGGCGGGCGCAATGTCCCAATTGACCGAAACCATGGTCAAGCACTATTTAACGGTATAACTTTAAAGAGGTCATTATGAACATAGTCAAAATCAAAGCGGGTTTCAGTTTGCCGGCGCTGTCGGTACTGTCGTTTTCGGCTCATGGCCACACCGGCATGGGTTCGATACAGAGCTTTGCCGAAGGTTTCAGCCATCCTTTTTCGGGTATCGATCACTTGCTGGTCATGTCGGCGATAGGTCTTTGGGCTGTGCTGCTGGGCGGGCGGCGTCCGTGGCTGTTACCGCTCGCTTTTTTGCTGGCCATGGCTGGCGGCGCGCTGCTCGATTGGGCCGGTGTCGCGGTTGATAACGCCGAAATCTGGGTGGCGTTCTCGGTGTTGATGTTGGGTTTTTTGTTGAGGTTTGGACGGCGCTTTACCCGGGGGACGGCGATCGCGCTGGTGGCCGCGTTTGGTCTGGGACACGGCTATGTTCATGGCGCCGACATGGGCATTGACGCCAATGCCGCGCGTTATGCGTTGGGATTTTTGACCGCGACCCTGACCTTGCACGCTTTTGGCATGATGGCCGGCTTATTCGGGCCGCTGGTGTTAAAAAAACTGGGCACTGTCATGGCGTTGCTTTGTACCTTGACCGGCGTACTCTTGCTGGCCGGAGCCTGAGCGCGTGTATGCCGAACCGGGCGCTGGCGCAGCGTGTGCGGACAGCGGCGTTCAGCCGGGCTGGGCAGCCGAACTGACGCTGGGTTTTGCCCGGCGGGCAGCGAAAACAGTGCTGGCGCACCGGCGTCAACGCGGCCCGTTGGCGGTGCAGCGGCCTTTTTATCCCGAAGGCGCTATGTGCCATGTGTATTTACTGCATCCGCCGGGCGGCGTGGTGGCGGGCGACCGCTTGGCGATCGGGGTAACGGTCGCGGCAGATGCCGAAGCCTTGATTACCACGCCGGGCGCCGGAAAATTTTACCGCAGCACAGGAGCCAGGGCTTGCCAGAGCGTCGTCCTGAAAATTGAAGAAAACGCGGTGCTGGAATGGCTGCCGCAGGAAGCTATCATCTACCAGGGCGCGCGATTGACTTCGAAAGTGACGCTTGAGTTGGCCGGCACGGCCCGTTTTATCGGCTGGGATATAGTGGTTTTGGGCAGGCCCGCCGCCGGTGAAGGATTCAGCTCCGGCGAGACGCTGCTGGATTGGCGTATTTTGCGTGACGGCAAGCCCTTGTTTTTAGAGAAAATGCGTCTGGATGCGAAGGCGTTTGCCGCCCGCTGGGGTTTGCAGGGGCACTCGTGCTGCGGCACCCTGCTCGCGTGTCCTGCCACCGCCGAGCATCTGGATGCGGTCAGGCATCTGATCGCCGATGCAGCGGGGCAGGGCGTTACCTTGATCGATGATTTATTGATCTGTCGCTGTATCGGCGATAATGCGGAACAAATCAAACAGGTTTTTCAAAACTTCCGCGCCGCCATTCGCTTACGAATCGTTCGGCGCGAAGACTATGCACCGAGAATTTGGGCAACCTGAAAGAAGAGAAAGCTTATGCAACTGACACCACGAGAAAAAGATAAATTATTGCTTTTTACTGCTGCTTTACTCGCAGAAAGGCGCAAGGCGCGTGGCCTTAAACTGAATTATCCCGAAGCGGTCGCTTATATTTCGGCGGCGGTGATCGAGGGCGCGCGCGATGGCCGCAGCGTGGCCGAATTGATGGAATATGGCCGCACGTTACTCAATAGCGATGAGGTCATGGAAGGTATTGCCGACATGTTGCCGGATGTACAGGTAGAAGCCACTTTTCCCGACGGCACCAAGCTGGTGACCGTTCATAACCCGATTGAATAAGGAACGGCTATGATTCCCGGAGAGATTTTGACTGCCGAAGGCGCTATTGAACTGAATGCCGGACGCACCGTCATCAGCATAATGGTAGCGAACAGCGGTGACCGTCCGATTCAGGTCGGCTCGCATTACCATTTTTTTGAAACCAATCCGGCGCTGCAATTCGACCGTGCGCAAACACGCGGTTTTCGCCCCGATATTCCGGCTGGAACCGCTATCCGTTTTGAACCCGGACAGACGCGCACGATTCGCCTGGTTGCGCTTGCCGGAAAGCGTGCCGTTTACGGTTTTCGCCAGCAAATCATGGCGCCGTTGGAGGCTGAGGTATGAGTACAATAAGTCGTCAAGCTTATGCCGATATGTTTGGGCCGACGCTCGGCGATAGGGTGCGTCTGGCCGATAGCGAACTGTTTCTGGAAGTGGAAAAAGACTTTACGGTCTACGGCGATGAAGTCAAATTTGGCGGCGGTAAAGTCATTCGTGACGGTATGGGACAGAGCCAATGCGATTCGGTTTCAGCACAGGATCTAGTAATCACCAATACGCTGATAGTCGATTACTGGGGCATTGTCAAAGCCGATGTGGGCATTAAAAATGGCCGCATTACCGGCATCGGCAAAGCCGGTAATCCCGATACCCAGCCGGGTGTCACCCTCATTATCGGCCCCGGCACCGAAATTCTTGCCGGTGAAGGCAAGATTCTGACTGCGGGCGGCATCGACGCGCATATCCATTTTATTTGTCCGCAATTGATCGAAGAAGCCCTGATGTCGGGCATTACCACCATGCTGGGCGGCGGCACCGGCCCTGCCACCGGCACCAATGCCACAACGTGCACGCCGGGGCCGTGGAACCTGCATCGCATGCTGCAATCGCTGGACAGCTTCCCGATGAATTTCGGCCTGATGGGCAAAGGCAACGGGAGTTTGCCGGGGGCGCTGGAAGAACAGGTCAGAGCCGGTGCAATGGGGCTGAAACTGCACGAAGACTGGGGCACGACACCGGCGGCTATCGATTGCTGCTTGTCGGTTGCCGAGCGTTTCGACGTACAGGTAGCGATTCATACCGACACGCTGAACGAATCCGGTTTTGTCGAAGATACTCTGGCCGCGTTCAAAGGCCGCACCATCCATACCTATCACACCGAAGGCGCCGGTGGCGGCCATGCGCCGGATATTATCAAAGCCTGCGGCGCCGCCAATGTCCTGCCATCCTCGACCAATCCGACCCGGCCTTATACCATCAATACCGTGGACGAGCATCTGGACATGCTGATGGTTTGCCATCATCTCGACCCGGGTATTGCCGAAGATGTGGCCTTTGCCGAATCGCGCATACGCCGCGAAACCATTGCCGCCGAAGATATACTGCACGATCTGGGCGCATTTTCGATGATTGCCTCGGATTCCCAGGCGATGGGGCGGGTGGGCGAAGTGCTTGTCCGAACCTGGCAAACGGCGCATAAAATGAAAATCCAGCGCGGCAGTTTGCCGGAAGACAGCAGCCGCAACGATAATTTTCGCATCAAACGCTATATCGCCAAATATACCATCAATCCCGCCATCAGCCACGGCATGGCTCATGAAGTGGGCTCGATAGAAACGGGTAAACTGGCTGATTTGGTATTATGGGAACCGGCTTTTTTTGGCGTCAAGCCCAGTATCATTCTGAAAGGCGGCATGATTGTCGCAGCGCCCATGGGCGATCCCAACGGCTCCATTCCCACGCCGCAACCGGTGCATTACCGTCCCATGTTCGGTGCTTACGGCGGCGCCTGTCATGCCACTTCGATGCTGTTTTTGCCGAAAATCGCGGCAGCCGCAGGCTTGCCTTCCGTATTAGGCTTGCGTTCAATGATCGGCATTGTTGCAGACACCCGCAACATCGGTAAAAAAGATATGCTGCACAACCATTATCAGCCGGTCATCGAAGTCGATCCGCAGCTTTACACGGTACGGGCCGACGGTATGCTGCTGACCTGCGAACCGGCCGCGAGTCTGCCGCTGGCGCAACGTTATTTTTTATTCTGAACATGCTGAAATTAACTGAAATTGCGCCGCCCGGAACCGCGTTTGACGATGTCCTGACCTTGCCGTTCGAGTTGCGGCAAAAAAGCCGCCTGGCGGCCCGAACCGATAATGCAAAAGAAGTCGGCTTGTTTTTGGCGCGCGGACAAATACTGCGTTCCGGCATGATACTCAGGGGTTTCGATCATTTTGCGGTACAGATCAAAGCCGCGCACGAGCCGGTTTCGGTAGTGCGCAGCGAGGATTGCACGCACTTTGCCAAAGCTTGTTATCACCTTGGCAATCGTCATGTGCCGTTGCAGATTTTAGCCGGTGAACTGCGCTATTTGCAGGATCATGTGCTGGATCATATGCTGGAAGGCTTGGGCTTGAAGGTGATGCACGAACGCTTGCCGTTCGAGCCGGAAGCGGGCGCTTATCAAGGCCATGATCACTGATCTGGCCTTGTTGCGCTTACTGCAATTGGTGAGTCCGGGCTTGCCGATCGGCATGTACAGTTATTCCCAGGGTCTTGAGTGCGCCGTCGATGAGGCTTGGGTGAGCAGCGCCACTGACGCGGGCGAATGGATTGAGGGAGTTCTGGAAAATTGCGTGGTACGCGTTGATTTACCGGTGTTGGCGCGGATTTATGATGCCTGGGTTCAGAATGACAGGACGGCGGCCGAAAACTGGAGCGCTACGCTGTTGGCCTTGCGCGAAACCTCTGAGCTCCGGACGGAAGACAGGCAAACCGGGCAGGCATTGGCAAGCTTGTTAAGCGCCATGGACATGGACGAAGCGCGGTATTGGCAACGTAACGCCAATACCACCCTGGCGCTTATGTTCGCTTTTGCCGCCGTCAGATGGTCTATTCCAAGGCCGGCGGCGCTTGAGGGATTTTTGTGGAGTTGGCTGGAAAATCAAGTGCTGGCCGCCGTGAAGCTGGTGCCGTTAGGCCAGGTGGCGGGGCAGCGTTTGTTGCATGAATTGGCGGCAAAAATTCCGGGGCTGGTAGCGCAGGGATTGCAACTGAACGATGATGAGATAGGCGGCAGTGTTTTTGCCCTGGCCTTGTCCAGCAGCCGTCATGAAATGCAATATTCCCGATTGTTCCGTTCCTGAGAGGATCATCGATGACAGAGAAACACATATTGAGAATCGGTATCGGCGGCCCGGTCGGTTCCGGTAAAACCGCGCTGGTGAATGCCTTGTGCCAGCGTATGCGCGAAAACTACCAGATCGGTGTGGTCACCAACGATATTTATACCCGCGAAGATCAGCAGTTTCTGATTCGCAGCGGCGCATTGCCCGAAGCGCGTATTGTCGGCGTGGAAACCGGCGGCTGTCCGCATACCGCCATACGCGAAGATGCGTCGATGAATCTGGCGGCGGTGGCCGAATTGTGTGAGCGTTTCGAAAATCTCGACTTCGTGCTGGTGGAAAGCGGCGGCGATAATCTGAGCGCCACTTTCAGCCCGGAGCTGGCCGATTTGACGGTTTACGTTATCGATGTTTCAGCCGGCGACAAAATTCCACGCAAAGGCGGCCCCGGCATTACCCGTTCCGATTTGCTGGTGATCAACAAAATCGATCTGGCGCCTTATGTCGGCGCGTCCTTGCCGGTGATGGATCGGGATGCCCGTAAAATGCGCGGCGCCAAGCCTTTTGTGTTCAGCAATCTTAAAACCGGAGAAGGTCTGGACATCGTGGTGGATTTTATTATCGAACAAGGCATGTTGACGCCAAAATAACGCCAAACACTTCACGTCTATCTATATGTATAATTCCGTGCGATTATATAGTTGTTCGTAGCTAGTTGTTCGTAGCGGGTCGCTTTTTCAGGCCAATGCCTGCCTGCAAATCCACCATCAGATGCCAAATCAAGGCCATTGATGAACCCGATTTCCAGCACCTGAATTCCTTATTAAGGAATCCGGTCTTTTGAGCATCCACAGTCCCGTTTAAAACGGAAATAATCGAACTGTGAAAAAATTCAGGTGCCGGGCCACCCCTTAGTCCGATAGGAAATCAAGGATCCTGCGTTATCAGGCAGAGAAATGGTAATTGAATCAATCCGGCAAAAAAGTGAACGATATTTTACGTCAAATACTCGATGATCCTGCCTTTCAGGAAAGTGCGGCCTGGCGACGACGGGATTTTTATGAAAAAGATGTTATCGTCAGGGCAGGGGATGAAGGCGCTACGCTCTATTATATCGAAGCAGGCCGTTTGCGTGTGACAGGACAAGTCGAGCTTAACGGGGACAAACGCGTCCAACCCGGATTTCTGGATTTGCAATCCGGTGATGTTTTCGGTGAAATGTGCCTGAATGCAACGCACCAACGCACGGCGACCGTCACCGCTATTGCCGACGGCTGCGTTCTGGAAATCGATGGCGCCAGGCTGAATGCTTATTTTGATACGCATCCGTTGCAAGGCTATCGGTTTTATAAGAAGTTGTTCGAAATCTTGATGAGCCGGATGAAAAGCGCCAATAGCCGAATCGAAAATCTGCTGGCCTGGGGCTTGAAAGCGCACGGCATCGAACGGCATTTATGATTTTGGGGCCATAAGGGTGATGATGTCGATAGGTAAACTGCTGATTGTGCTGGGTTGTGTTGTGGCGGCCTTGGGCCTGGTTATGACTTACGCGCCGTGGCTATTGAGCTGGTTTGGACGGTTGCCTGGCGATATCCGCATCGTGGACGATAAAAAGATTATTTTTATACCGTTGACATCCATGCTCGTTGTCAGTGTCGTGATCAGCCTGGTTTTTCATCTGCTGTCTTTTTTTAAATGAAAATAATATCCTGTTTTATCTTAGGCTTGGGCTTGGTATTTTTTGCCGGTTTTCAAGATGAGGCGATCGCCGACGAAAAACTCCCCGCGACTTTGGCGGGACTTAAATCCGGTGTTGTCGCTGTTGGTACTTTCATGCCCACGCGCAATCCCAGAGGCGTTTTTCTGGGCACCGGTTTTGTTGTTGGCAACGGCAGTCTGGTTGCCACCAATGCCCATGTTTTGCCAAAAAGTCTCGATGCCGCGCATCGTGAAGAAATGGCCATTTTTGTCAGGCGTTCCGGCAAATCGGAAATGGCTTATGTCAAGCAAGTAGCGATAGATTCGGTTCATGATGTGGCGATTTTAAAATTGTCCGGTTCGGGGCGTTTGCCGCCGTTAAAATTGGGCGTGGTTGGACATGTGCAGGAAGGTCGGTTATACGCTTTTACCGGTTATCCGATAGGCATGGTACTGGGGCTTTATCCGGTCACACACCGAGGCATTGTTTCCGCCATTACGCCCATGGCGATTCCGCAGTTGAGTACGCGGCAATTAAACCCCAAGATGATAAAACGTCTGCGCCATCCTTATAATGTCTTTCAATTGGATGCGACCGCCTATCCCGGTAACAGCGGCAGTCCTTTATATGATGTCGAATCCGGCGAGGTAGTGGGAATTATCAATAAAGTTTTCGTCAAGGAAAGTAAAGAAGCCGTTTTGTCAAATCCCAGTGGCATTACTTATGCGATACCGATCAATCATTTGCAGGATTTGTTGAAAACGCTCAAGGCAAAGCCCGATTGACACGAAACTTTGGTTAGCACTATTTATCATTGCTTTACAATGGCCCTTGAAGCAACCGTGATGGACTCAAATGCAGATAGTGACGCAGCATGGAACTCTATCCGGTTTTGCCAAAATACGCTACACCTACCTGGCCATTTACTGGTTTTTTTCTATAATCCTTGTAACTATTCAGTCCATTAGTCAGACCATCCCGCGTGAGCTTTTTAAACGCCAATAGTGTAGGGATAAGCGTAAGCGCATCCCTAACGCATCGCTCAATCAGGATGATAGGTTGAATAGTTACGAATCCTTTTGACTCAAGCCGTTTTACACCTGAATTATGATTAAAATTTTCCGGCACTACATCTCCACCGCTTTTTTAGGATTGATGTTTTTCGAAGCGGGCGTTTTTTATCTGGCGATGTACCTGGGCAGTCAGATTCGGTTTTTGTATCACCCTTCCTGGTATTCCGAACAGGATATTGTTTTCGCCAGTTTGATTTTCGCGGCGGTTCTGACTTTGAGCAATATCTCGCTGGGCTTGTACCGGCGCAATCTGGGCATTCAGGAATACGACTTGTTGGCGCGGGTCAGTTTCAGCTTCGGCGTCGCAATATTGGTCGATGTTTTCGTTTACTATGTTTTTCCCGAGTTTTTGATTGCCCGAAGCGTCCTTGGTATTGCCCTGGTTTGCGCTTTTTCGGGTATGATGCTCGTGCGCTATGTTTTTTACCGTTACGCCAAACTCAACCGGATCAAAAAACAGGTATTGGTCATCGGCAGTGGCAAAAAAGCCCTGGAATTGGTCGATATCAATGCCGGTTATATTCACAAATCCTTTAATATAGCCGGTTTTGTACCGCTGCCCGATGAGGCTGCCCAAATCGATTCGGCCTTGCTGATTAAATCCGCAAAAACATTGCACGACATCGCTCGACAATTTTCTATCGATGAAATAGTCCTGGCTATCGATGATCGGCGCCGCAGTATGCCCATCACTGACTTACTGGATTGCAAAATGTCCGGTTTTGAAGTTATCGATCTGCTAACTTTTTATGAGCGGGAGCAAGGCCTGATTTCACTGGCCAATATTTATCCGAGCTGGTTTTTATTTTCCGAAGGATTTGCGGTAAGCGGTTTCAGGGCGGTGGAAAAAAGAATCGTCGATATTATTGCCAGTATGCTGTTGTTGTCTGTGACCTGGCCGGTCATGTTAATCACGGCGCTGGCTATTAAATTGGAAAATGGCATCAAGGCGCCGGTTTTTTACCGACAGATTCGGGTGGGCGAAAACAATACACTTTTTGAAGTGCTCAAGTTCAGAAGCATGGTGGTCAATGCCGAGAAAGATGGCGCGCAATGGGCTAAAGAAGTTGATAACCGTGTAACCAAAGTGGGTGCGTTTATCAGAAAAGTCAGGATCGACGAATTGCCGCAGATTGTTAATGTTTTAAAAGGCGATATGAGTTTTGTGGGGCCAAGGCCCGAGCGCCCCGAATTTGTTGAAGGCTTTGTCGAGCGTATCGATTATTACGCGGAAAGGCACCGCATAAAACCCGGAATTACCGGTTGGGCGCAAATTTCCTATCCCTATGGCGCCAGCGAAGAAGATGCTGTCAGAAAACTGGAATATGACTTGTATTATGTCAAGAATTACAGCTTGTTTCTGGACTTGAGCATTATTTTGCATACCATAGAAATCGTTGTCTGGGGCAAAGGCGCCCGATAAAACCTGGGAGTTGATTATTTTGAAGCGTAAAACCATTCTGGTAACCGGTGGTGCAGGTTACATTGGCAGTCATACTTGTCTGGAATTATTGGAGGCAGGGTATGACGTCGTCGTGATTGATAATCTGTCCAATAGTAAATTAGAAGCTTTGACACGCGTACAGCATATTACGCAAAAAACGCTTGTTTTTCATCAAGGCGATATCCGGGACAAGCACTTTTTATTCGAAGTTTTCAGCCGCCATAAAATCGACGCAGTCATTCATTTTGCAGGACTCAAGGCCGTCGGCGAATCGTGTGAAAAACCACTTGCTTATTATCATAACAATATTTACGGCACTTTGGTTTTAACCGAAACTATGGCCGAATACGCCATAAAAACCCTGGTTTTCAGTTCTTCGGCGACCGTGTACGGCGATCCTGAGTCAGTTCCCATTACCGAAAACTTTCCCTTGTCGGCGACCAACCCCTACGGACGAACCAAGCTGTTCATAGAAGAAATTTTAAGGGATTTAGCTCAGGCCGATCAAAACAATCCGGTATCGTCACCCTGGAAAATTTCGATTCTGCGTTATTTCAACCCGATCGGCGCCCATGAAAGCGGCCTGATCGGAGAAGACCCCAACGGTATTCCCAATAACCTGATGCCTTATATCGCACAAGTCGCGGTCGGCAAGTTGCCGCAATTGTCGATTTTCGGCAACGATTACCCAACGTCCGATGGCACCGGCGTTAGGGACTATATTCACGTCGTCGATCTGGCCAAAGGGCACTTGCAAGCTTTGCTGGCGCTATTTGCCAAACAGCCGGAACAAGGCGGTTGCCAGGCGTATAATCTGGGCACGGGCAGCGGCATCAGTGTATTGGCTATGGTGCAGGCTTTTGAGCAGGCGACGGGGCAAAAAATTGCTTATCAATTCGCGCCGAGGCGGGCGGGTGATATTGCCGCCTGCTACGCCGACCCGTCTCTGGCCGCACAAGAATTAAACTGGCGTAGCGAAAAAAATCTGGATGCCATGATGCTCGATACCTGGCGCTGGCAGAGTGGAAATCCTGAAGGTTACCGTTAGCGTTTTTATAGTGAAAGCCATGGATTTTCAACCACCGTATGCGGAAAAATCGCATGTTCGGTAGCGTTGAAAGGGATAACGAATACAATCCCGTCTATCGTCACCCGCTTGGGTTTTGTTTGCAATATATCTTTCACAGTAAATTTTGATTGCTTTTTAGCTGGAAATTGTTAAGTTAATGACGTTATTTGTTTTCTGAATAACAGGTTTGGAATTCGACTTTTCCTGGTACAGGAATTACCCAACGCTCCGCGAGGAGACTGGAGAATACCATGAATAAAATAACCCCCCATCTACTAAGAGATTTGGATTCGACACTGCCCTCGGGTACGGAATGCTATCTGCGCCCAGAGGCGCGCAAAGCCCTGACCAAACATCGCGAAGGCAAACAACCCTCAACTTTCGTTAGCAAGCAAAGAGCTATTGCACTTTTAACGCAACGTTTGGGGCGAGGTCTAAAACGTTTTCTGATTAAAGAACTGCGTGCGGCATTACCCGCCGAATACCTCTGCCTGCCGGAAAAAATGGCTTAATCCCGCCTATCAGGACGGTATTTTTAGCGCCTCGACCATGAGGCGCGAATAACATTCAACAATCCCCCTCACCTAGGAGCCTGTCGGACAATAAAAATTGGCGGCCTAACTTTTAGTGGAGTCGCCCTTCTCGGGAAGTCGAATCCGCATTCAAAACGATTGCCGAGCG